>CAYWJN010000027.1:4408-28334 GCA_964457455.1 uncultured Candidatus Cloacimonadota bacterium | reverse complement strand
GAAATGCTATTGTAGGAATTATCAGTGATGAAAAAAAGGGGCAAATTACTTCCGGTTAGGATAATTGGAGATAAAAATCTTCGGCAAGTTGCAAAACCTGTAACTGAAATAACCGATGAAATAAAGCAATTAATTGCAGACCTCAAGATAACTTTATATGAGAAAGATGGAGTTGGACTGGCAGCTCCACAGGTTGGAAGATCATTAAGAATAGTTATTTCCGATCCTCACTGGTATAAAGATAATCAAAAAAATCCTCGAGTTCTTATCAATCCTAAATTTCTTGAATTTGAGGGTGAAACTACTTCTGAAGAAGGATGTCTCAGCATACCCGGAATATTTGAAAAAGTAATTCGTGCAGAGAGAGTTGTGATCGAAGCATCGGATGAAAATGGAGAAGTGAAACAATATTCTGCAGACGGTTTGTTCGCAACTTCATTACAACATGAATACGACCATTTGGAAGGAATTTTATTTGTTGATAGAGTTCCAAAAATAAAGAGAGTATTTTTAAAAAAGAAAATCAGAGAATTGGAAAGTACAACAGATGAAGATGGAATAAACCTGAGAAATGAAAAGCCCGAATAAACATACATTTTTGAACTAACGTAGAATAAGATGGAATTGAAGAATATTGTTTTTATGGGAACTCCCAAGTTTGCTGTTCCTAGTTTAGAGTTTCTTTCATTCACAAAATTCAAACCTGTTTTATGCATCACACAACCGGATAAGCCGAAAGGACGAAACAGAAAACTTTCTCCTCCGGAAATAAAACTAAAAGCCGAAGAATTGGATATTCCTGTAATTCAACCGGAAGATGTAAACGATTCTGAGGTTATTAATTATCTGAAAGATTTAAAACCTGATATTATTATTGCTGTAGCTTACGGAGGTTTTCTAAAAAAAGAAATAAGGAAACTTCCAAAGTATGGATGTATAAATCTTCATCCGTCTTTACTACCAAAATACAGAGGTTCATCGCCAATAAGTTATGCGCTTTTCAATGATGAAAAAGTTACAGGAAACACAGTTATTAAGATAGTTGCTAAGATGGATGCAGGTCCCATTCTTTTTCAAAGAGAAATTAAAATAAAAGAAAATGAGTGTTATACAGAGCTTTATAAAAGGCTTTCAAAAGAGGGAGCTAAAGATATTCTGCATGTTCTGGAAAGATTTGAAAAAGGTGAGATTAAGCAGAAAGAACAAGATGAGAGAAAAGCAACTTTTACTCAAAAAATATTGAAGGATGACCTTATTATTAATTGGCATAATTCAGCAAAAAGTATTCACTGTAAAGTTCGCGGATTGGCAGAAAAACCCGGAGCTATTGCCTTTATTAGTAGTAAAAGAATCAAGATAATCGAAACTGAGATTCTTAAAATAAAATCTGGGAAGAAACCCGGAACAATAAAGGAAATCATAAAAAATACTGGTCTGGTTGTAGCAACATTAGATAATGATATTTTAATAAAAAGAGTGCAACCAGCGGGAAAAAAGATAATGAATTCATTTGCTTTTAATCTTGGTGCCAGATTGGAAATTGGAGATAAGTTCGAAAATGGATTTTGATATAACCACAAAAGGTAAAAATCTCTTTTTGGGGATAGCCACAGTTACATTACTTTTGATGATGGTAATTACGACTCTTTTATGGTGGTTTGTATCTCCCCGTTTACATGAAATCAATAAACTTCTGGCAGAGATTTCTTTAACAGCACTTCGTATTTTTTATATTGTCCTGATTTTAGGCTCAGTTCTGGTTTATCTTACTTGCTTTTTAGAACGGAATTTTCTGGTTGCACGTTTTACTGTTGTAGCTTTCAATCGAGTTCTTTTTCCTGTTACAATTTTTTTTGGTAGGATCATCGGAATTTCGAAGGATAAACTCCGCGAATCTTATGTTCATGTGAATAATGCTCTGATGAAAACAATAAATAAGAAGTTCAAAGCGAAAGAAATATTTATTCTTCTTCCCCATTGTTTGCAAAATACAGAATGTGATTTAAGAATTACAGTTGATATTAATAATTGTGCAAGTTGTGGAAAATGCAATATTTCCGAATTGATAAAACTCGCCAAAAGGTATAATGTGAAAATTGCTATTGCCACAGGCGGAACTCTTGCCCGAAGGATAGTGATTAAACATAAACCGAAATTTATCATTGCTGTTGCCTGTCAGAGAGATCTGGTAGATGGTTTGCAGGATGTATTTCCTATTCCGGTTTATGGTGTTCTTAATGAGAGACCTGAAGGACCTTGTATCAATACAATCGTGGATATAAAAAAAATAGAAACTGCTTTGAAAAATATAATTTCAAACAAAAAGTAACAATGAGAAAAAAGAAGGATAAAAAAAAATTCATAAGAAAAAATATAAAGATAACAAATCTTGAAATTAATGACCTGGAAAGATTTGAAGAAGAAGAAATAATCGAGGAAAAAAGAGCTGAGAAGAAAAAGATAGAGAAGGGAGCAATTAGCCAAAAATCAGGATTAAAACTTAAAAAAGGTAGAATTTTAGAAATAAAAACTAATTATAAATGTGTTGTGCAAATTGGGGAAAATCAAACAATATGTCAATTGAGTGGAAGACTAAAACAGATAAATTTTGAGACGCGCTCGCTTGTAGCAGTGGGCGATTATGTGCGGGTGGATTTTTCTAATGTTGATTTAAACGAAGCTCCCCGGATAGAAGAAATCTTTACACGAAAAAATACTCTTTCCAGGTATTTTGAGGAAAATTTTCAAAGAAAAATAATAATTGCAGCGAATATAGATCAGGTTATTATTATTACATCAGTTCGTGAACCGGATTTAAAATTTGGTTTGATCGATAGATATATCTGTGCTGCAGAAGTTTTTGAGATTACTCCGATAATTTGCATTAATAAAATTGATTTGGCAGATGAGATGGAAGAAGTAAAAAGAAAATGTAAATTTTATTCAGAGAACGGTTATAAAATTATTTTTACATCTGCAAAAATCGGTGAAGGAATTGATGAGTTGAAGCATGTTTTAAAAAATAAAGAAACAGTTTTTTCCGGTCACTCCGGAACTGGAAAATCGACTTTAATAAATTTATTGCAGCCAGGCTTAAATTTGAAGGTTTCAGAAATAAGTGATTCTACTCGCAAAGGAATTCATACAACAACCAACAGTAGGCTGATTGCCTGGGATTTTGGTGGTTACATGGTTGATACGCCGGGAATAAGAACTTTTGGTTTGAATCGGGAAAATAAAGCGAAATTACCAAGATTATTTCCCGGGTTTTCCAAAATATCCAGAAGTTGTAAATATCCGGATTGTACACATACACACGAAATAGTCTGTGCTGTGAAGGAAGCAGTTGAAAATGGTTCAATACCACAAAAAAGATATGAATCTTACATGCGAATATATGATTCGTTGTAAAAACCTTGCGAATGGTTTCTTGCAGTAAGATTCTTTCATACAAACCTTCGCAATGGTTGAATTACAGACGCCACTAATTATAGGATAAAAAAATGAAAAATTTTGGCATATATTTCAATCCGCTTTACTTAGAAAAAAAAGAAGTTTTTGATCTTTTAAAAAATCTAAATAAAAAAAAGGATTTGGTTTTCTATAAGTTTGAAGAGCAAAAAAAGATATTACCGGAATTCATCCAATATTATGATGCTTCTGTAGAAAAGAAGCTTGATTGCATCCTCGTTTTTGGTGGAGATGGAACGATCCTGCGGGCAATAGATCTTTCATTGAAATTCAAAGCTCCTCTTTTAGGAATCAATCTTGGAAAATTGGGTTTTTTATCAGAGAGCAGTCTGCGGGAATTGGAAAAATCGATTGAAGAACTGAAGAAAAACAAATTTAGAATATTACCGAGAATGCTGTTGAAAGTGGTTCTTAAGAGGAATAAGAAAGTTATTTATTCAGCTTTAGCTCTCAATGATGCGGTTATTTATAAAGGACAGACTCCGAGACTGATTGATATCAGTTTTTCCAGTAATCGCAGGTTTGTGGTAGAAACGCGTTGTGATGGCATTATTGTTTCCACACCGACAGGTTCCACTGCCTATTCGCTTTCAGCCGGAGGACCAATTTTATCACCTGTTATGGAAGCGATAGTGGTGGCACCATTAAATCCTCATATATTAAGTATTCGTCCTATGGTATTTTCATCAAAAGATATTATAACCCTGAAAGTTAAGGATATTTATAATGAAAGTTTCTTACAGCTTGACGGCTTAAATAAATATAGAGTTTTAAAAGATGACGAAATTATAGTTACGCAGGCTTCAAAAAAAGTTGATTTTATAAAGCTTTCCAATAAAACATTTTATCAGATTTTGAGAAAAAAACTTCATATGGGAAAACGATGATATCAAATTTGAGTATAAAAAATTTTGTAATTGTAAAAGAGCTTGATCTCAAATTTGAGGAAGGATTACAAATTTTAACTGGCGAGACAGGTACGGGAAAATCTATCATTGTCGGTGCAATTAATGTAATATTTGGTGGAGCAATTCATGCTGGGATGCTTTATGATGAAAGTAAACCGGCTTTTTTGGAAGTTACTTTTAACATTGATAAAAGCAATAAAAAATTTCTTGAACTGCTTTCAAAACATGAAATAGAACCTTCTGAAAATGAAGTTTTTTTTCTTAGGGAAATTTCTACAAATCTGAGAGGAAAAAGCTTTTTAAATGGAAGAAGAATTTCCAATTCTATTGTTAAAGAGTTTCGGGAAGTACTCTTGGATTTTCATAGCCAGCGAGACCAGCAAAAGCTTTTTAACGAAAATGTTCAATTGGAAATTTTGGATAAATTTGGAAATTTAGTATCCCAAAAAGATGTGTTTGAAAAAGAATTTAAGAAAATCCAATCCAAGCTAAAAGAACTGGAAAAGCTGCAGAAACAGGAAAAAACAGCACAGGAAAGAATAAAGCTTTATGAGTACCAGATAGGAGAATTGGAAGAAATCGATTTGAAAATAGGAGAAGACGAAAAACTGCAAAACGAATTGAATCTTTTGAATCATGCTGAGGAAATCTTGAATCATTCTTCTTTGTTGGAACAGGAAATTTATGAAAAAGAAAATTCAGTTTATGATATCATCAATTCTTTTGTTCACAAGCTTTCAAATTTTGAGGAGGACAATTCTCATATAAAAAAAGCGATTTCTTCCCTGCAAGAATCTCTGGGAAATCTCGATGACACAATTTCGGAAATCAGGCAAATTCAGAACATCATAAATCTTGATAGTTTACGTCTTGAAGAAGTGGAAGAACGCTTGAATACTATCAATTCCATCAAAGCTAAATACAAAAAGAATGTTCCGGAAATATTGGATTATTGTTCCAAAATAAAAGACGAAATTTCTTCATTCACTTCTGTTAAAAATAAAATTTTAAAGATTCAGCTTAAGATTGATGATAATTCTGAAAAACTTTGGAAAAAAGCAAATGTTCTGACCAAAAAGAGAAAAGAAGCAGCTAAAAGATTTGAAAACGAAATTAAAACTAATATTCATAAACTGGCAATTCCAGATGCCAGAATTAAGATAAGATTTGACAAAGAATTAACAAAAAAAGATTTTACGAACATTCTGAACGGATTAACATATTCCGGTCAGGATAAAGTCGTGATCTTTTTTTCAGCAAATATTGGTGTGAAGATGCAGCCCTTTAAGTATGCTGCATCCGGTGGTGAGCTTTCCAGGTTTCTTCTGACGATAAAGAAGATTTTATCTGATAAACTGGAAAAAAAAACGAT
This sequence comes from uncultured Candidatus Cloacimonadota bacterium, assembly GCA_964457455.1. Lineage (GTDB taxonomy): Bacteria > Cloacimonadota > Cloacimonadia > Cloacimonadales > TCS61 > JABMPU01. The sequence goes on along the minus strand of CAYWJN010000027.1, from coordinate 22,583 downwards.
TATTTTTGACGAGATTGATATTGGATTAGGAGGTAAAACTGCAGAATTGTTAGGAGAGTTCATTTTTAATATCAGTAAATATCATCAGGTGATTTGCATAACACATCTTCCGCAAATTGCATCTTATGCAAAAGATCATTTTTTGATTAACAAAAAAAAGAAGGCAAATTTCACTGAAATTGAAATTAAAAAAATTGATAAAAATGAGAGAAAACAGGAAATTGCCCGGATGTTAGCTGGCTCCAAAACAGAGCTGGCATTAAAACACGCGGCAGAAATTTTAAGTTTAAAAGAGAAGTAAAATTAGACGCAGAATAACTCAGTTTTTTCGACTCGTAAGGAACGACGAGTCGAGAAAAAGTGTGTATTCAAGCTATCTCGAGCGAAACTACACTTTGCGGATGAACTCTAAATAGTAATTCGTGGATAAAAAAAAGGAGAATATAAATGTTAAGATTGAGGAGAAGTACTAAATATTTCATTATCGTAGTAATGTTTATAGTTTCGATTTTTATTGGATTGGAAAGGTCAAAATTTTTGAAAAGTTTTAGATATACTGCACCGTCTATAAATCTTTCAGACTTTCAAAGAACCTATAACAAAGCTTCTAATTCCAAGAAGATAAAAATGGTTTTTAATGTTGGAGAAATAAGTGTTCCTGTGTCAGAATTGGATGAAGTTATCTCAGAGTATAATATTTTTACTAAAAATTCTGATTCGAAATCCAATTATACAGTTTCGATTCTGGAATTTCCAGATTCGTTATTTACTGATGTAATGTCAAATTTGAGGAAGATTAAGGGCTTAATAGAAGAGAAAGTTAAAACTCCAGAAGGCGTTTCTTTCGATATTGATATCGAAGAGCATCTTAATAATAAAATAATTGTAAGAGAGCGAATAAAAGAGAGTTTAAAAAATCCTCGCTTGAATCAGGAAAGTATTGAGAGATTGAGATTTTCGCTTAACAGTATTCAAACTTCGATAGATAGTTTAAATAACTGGAAAATTATCCAGAAAAGAAACAGAACATTCAATTTGCTGTTTTTAACGATAATTCAAAAAAGTGATAGAACATATACTGCCAAGAGAATTACGAGAAGTTTTGGTGTTTTTCTCGGATATTTTTTAATCTATATGGTTGCTTTCACCATACTTCTTTTTATTCTTCTCTTTTTTATGAATTTTATTTTGAAATTTATGTCTGCTTTGGGATTTCGTACTGCCAGGGGAACTTCAAAGGGTTACAATTATAGTTATGGTTCATACGGAAGAAAAGTTAAGCGAATTTATAAAGGGAAGAAAGATAAAGAACCGGAAAAGAAAGAGTAGATTTTAGGCGCTTAAAAAATGAAACTTACCAACAAGTTGTCGTGAAATGACTAATTACAAATATCTAATTTCTAATAAAATATCAAAATCCAAAATACAAATTGCAAATTCAAAACAAATCAAAGCATTAGATCGTTTGTTATTTCATCATTTGTATTTGGAATTTATTTGTTCTTTAGGATTTGTATTTGTGATTTTATAGTATTTGGATTTAGAAATTATTAACTTGATTCTGGCTTTTCCAGATTAGGAGGTCAATTATGATTATGGAACCTTGGATGATTTGGGTTGGCATCGGTGTGATTTGCATGATAATTGAGATATTCACTCCGGGCTTTTTATTTATGAGTTTTGGCATTGGTGCAATTCTGACCGGTCTGGTTTCCATTTTAGTGAGAGGGACAGCTATTCAGATATTGATCTTTGCTGTGATTACATTTATTTTATTCTTGTATTTAAGAAAATTCAGCAAAAAATTAATTTCCGAATCGAGTGAAGAAACAAATATTTTTGCTTTAATAGGAAAAACAGGAATGGTTGTAAAAGAAATTCCCGAAGATGGTAAAGGATATGTTAAAGTTGGCAGTGAGGAATGGTCTGCTATTGCTGAGGATGGAAAGAACATCAAAGATGGGCAGAAAATTTTAATTAATTCCGTCGAAGGCAACAAATTAATCGTGAAAATTAAAGAATCCGAGAAGGAGGAAGAATGACAGTAATAATTGTAATTTTAGCAGTTTTTGTATTGATACTCATTTCAAAAGGATTGGTCGTTGTAAAGCAGGCACAGGTGATAATAATTGAAAGATTAGGAAAGTACAACAGAACTCTTGAGAGCGGTCTTCATATTATCTGGCCGATAGTAGATAAGTCACGCCAAATAAACTGGCGGTATGTTAAAACAGATTTCAAGGGCAACAAATTTGTTCAGATAAAAACTGAAAGCAGGATCGATCTACGAGAAACCGTGTATGATTTTCCACGCCAGAATGTGATTACAAGCGATAATGTAACGATTGAGATTGACGCTCTTTTGTATTTTCAGGTTACAGATCCGGTAAAAGCTACCTACGAAATCAATAACCTGCCCAATGCAATCGAGAAACTAACTCAAACCACTTTGCGTAATGTTATCGGAGAATTGGAGTTGGACAAAACATTAACTTCACGAGATACGATTAACACAAAGCTTCGTGAGATATTAGATGATGCAACCGATAAATGGGGAGTAAAAGTCAATCGTGTGGAATTACAGGATATCAATCCTCCTAAAGAGATCAAAGTTGCAATGGAAAAACAGATGCGGGCAGAACGTGACCGCAGAGCTATAATCTTGGAAGCAGAAGGAGAAAAGAGATCAAAGATTTTGGTTGCAGAAGGTGACAAAGAAGCGAGGATTGCCAGAGCTGAAGGTGAAGCTAAAGCAAAAATACTTGTTGCGGAAGCAGAAGCTACAGCAATTAAAAAGATTGCAGAATCAGTGGAAGCTACCGGAACAGATCCAGCTCAATATCTACTTGCAGTTAGATACATCAAAGCGTTTAATGAAATCGTCCAAAAAGATGATAAGACTGTTGTGATTCCTTATGAGGCAACAGCAATGCTGGGTTCAATCAAAGCATTGGAGAAAGTTTTTAAAAGTTAGAAAACTAAAAAAGTATTTTTTTCAAAAGCAATTTTTCGTATCTTTATCCTATTTAAAATAGATAAAAGAGCATCTTTCCTTTATTGGATTTTTTTCAATTTTAAACCTGAACGATTATTTGTAGGAGAAATAATATGAGTAAAATTATCAAAGTAAAAGCAAGGGAGATTTTAAATTCGCGTGGTTTCCCAACAGTGGAAGCAGAAGTTCATCTCGATTCCGGAATTATTGGAAGAGATGCTGTTCCCAGCGGAGCATCAACAGGAGAATATGAAGCATTGGAACTCACTGACGGTGATAAAAAAAGATATCAGGGGCGAGGTGTTCTGAATGCAGTTAAAAACGTGAATGAGATAATTGCTTCTCACCTGATTGGATTTAATGCAATCGATCAGGCATTGGTAGACAAAACAATGATAAAGCTGGATGGCACTCCCAATAAAAAACAATTGGGTTCAAATGCGATTCTGGCTGTTTCTTTGGCTTGTGCAAGGGCTGCCTCAGAAGATCTGAAAATTCCTTTATACAGGTATCTTGGCGGTACGAATTCAAGGATTCTGCCGGTTCCACAAGCAAATATCATAAATGGAGGGAAACATGCAACTAACGACATTGACCTTCAGGAATTTATGATAATGCCTATTGGAGCAACAAATTTTAAAGAAGCTCTTCGCATGGTTGCCGAGACTTTTCACACATTAGGTAGAATTCTAAAAAAGAGAGGTTTTACGACTGCTGTTGGCGATGAAGGCGGTTATGCTCCAAACTTGAAATCGAGTGAAGAAGCATTGAAGATAATTATGGAAGCGATTGAATTATCAGGATTCCGTGCAGGAGAAGATATTTACATAGCACTTGATCCTGCTGCCTCTACTTTTTATGAGGATGGCAAATATCACCTGAAGGCACAAAAGGTCTTTTTATCTTCCTCAGAAATGGTAGATTTTTATATTGATTTGGTAAATAGATATCCGATTATTTCAATTGAAGATGGATTGGATGAAAATGATTGGGAAGGTTGGAAACTTTTAACTGAGAAAATCGGCAGGGATGTGCAAATTGTTGGCGATGATTTATTCGTAACAAATGTGAAGAGACTAAAGAAAGGAATAACCGAGAAGTCAGCAAATTCGATTTTGATCAAACTCAATCAAATTGGTACTCTTTCCGAAACATTGGATACGATAGAGATGGCCAAAACAGCAAAATTCACCTCAGTTATTTCTCATCGCAGCGGTGAAACCAGCGATTCATTTATTGCAGATTTAGCTGTTGCAGTCAATTCTGGTCAAATTAAAACAGGTTCGATCTGCCGCCAGGAGAGGATTACAAAATATAACCAGCTTTTGAGAATAGAAGAGGAATTGGGTGATACAACAAGATTTTTTGGGAAAGATATTTTCTTTAATCTAAAAGAATTCAGGAATTTCTCCTGATCTCTCTTTTCTAACAAAACATCGATTTTGGAGGAAGCAATGAAAAAAGTAATTTTAATAATTATTCCAATATTAATGTTATTTGGATGTTCTACTGAAGGAGATCTGAAGATCATAAACAAAACATCTCACAACATCTATTTTACTGTTAAGGGAAATGATTATGTTCTGGAAGGAGCGACCAGGACAGATTATCCATCCCAAACGATTTCCATAGAAACAGGCAAGAAATTTTTATTTTTTGAAGGAGATGGGAAGAAAGTAAAACTTCATCTCGAAGGTGAAACATTTATGATGCAGCATGCAGATAATCTTGGAGTTGGAACAGGTGAATTTGTGACAGAAACAGAGGTAACAATAAAGCCAAATGAAACTACAAAGATTTATACCTGGCCTGCAACTCACGCCAGCGTGAAAGTCATCAATAATTCAGGGGAGGATATTGTTGACTTCTTTTATTATACCAATTATGATGCAACTTTGGTTTTTATGACTGATGATATTCCGGATGGTGAAACGTATTATTTTCGTTTGGATTATGCAACGAATCAGAACTGGTTTTATTATGAGTTCAAGATTATTTTTGATGATTTTTCAGAACAGATTTTTGGTGGACCGGATGCAGTTTTGTATTTAGATGAGCAGTTCCTGATTAATCTTTTACCGGATGAGTAAAAAAAATATTTTTAAGATGAGTCCTCAATTACCTCAACATTGGCTCGAGGAATCATCACTTTTTCTCCGCTTTCCAGTTCGGCTTCCAGAATACGAGCCATTGTTTCGCTTTCAACAGGAGTCAATTCTTCCGGTAAAGCAGTAACTTTGCCAATTTGCCCAAAGTTCGGTTGACGGATAACACGAATTGTGGTTCCGATTTCAAGAGAAGCCATCTTAGCTTCCGGAACTTCAAGTTCTTCCTCTTTGAATTCGATTGGAATGATTATTTCCGGTCGCATCACACCGGCACGAATTTGAGTAATACCATGAAGAGATGCTTTATGACCATTGAATCTTTTTAGAAGTTCCAAAGTCTTTTTAGCGATTTTAATCTTACCAAAACCTTCTGTAACAACGATAGTCAACCCGATATCTTCATGTCCGGTTATGGCTACTCCAATATTGTATCCTAAAAGTTTTTTCAGGTCTTTATCGTCTATACCACCGGTTATGATTGCTTTGGCTCCAACTTTTATTGCTTTTTTTATTAGAGCATAAGATGCCATCGAGCCTGTTACAATTAGTCCATCTTTGCATGATTCATCGATTTTATTTTCATCTAAAATTTCTTCCGGAGAAGAAACAAGAACTTTCAAATTTCCGGTTGTTTCTCCACCAATTCCAAAAATTCCCTGGATGTAAGCAGATTTATTTTCAATAACAACGCCTTCCTCTTCAACAACATCAACGACCAGGCCATCGATAAACGCTTTGATATTTACAGGAATTCTGGGTTCCCGTAAGAGGAGCTGACCGGTAATTTTAGAGATATTTTCCACTTCGCCATCGAGAGGAGATTTTACAGAAGTCTTGAATAATCCGAAAAAACCTTTTGTTTGTGCAAGCAACTGTCCCTTTTTAAGTGTATCACCTTCTTTTATTTTGACGTATTCGCCAACAAGTTCCGGTGGAATGCTTAATTTGTTTGCCAGGTTAAAAGGCACAACTTTTCCGGGAAGTAAAGTTTCAGCCACAATATCTTCAGCTTTTACTTTATCACCTTTTTTTACTAATACTTTTCCTTTCAAAGGAAGGATTCTATCTTTTATTAAAACAATGCTATCCGTAACAGTTAAACCGGGGGAATATGCTTGAGCCATTTTCGACCTCCTTTTTAATAGCCGCAAGAATGCACAAAAAACACAAAATTATTGTCTTTTTAAGACAATGACAATTTCATAATTTTAAACTTCTCTTAGCTATCACTAATATTACTTAAAATATATTTTTTAATTTGTAACTTTGGATTTCCAAAATTGATTAACAATCCATTTTCATAAACTTTTTCCAAATGTCCGTTTTTAAGAAATTTATGAAGACTGAAACTCGTTTCACGAATAATGTCACATAATTGCATAATATCTTTCATTCAAGATGTCCTTTTTAATAGCCACAAAAATGCGCAAAAAACACAAAAGAAAAAACAATTTTACGTATCTTTTTTTGTCTCTTATTATTTTTCATTTTTTTTTATTAAAAAGTTTATGTGAATTTTGTGCCTTTTGGTGGCTATTTTAGAAATTCTTCCGGGTATGCTTTTAACGCAAGCATCCATTTTTTAAGTAGCGGAATACGATCCGAAGCTTCCATTGGTAAAACAAACGGTCTTCTACCACGAGTATCTAAAACCAATCCCACCATACCTCCATGCAAATCAGTTTCAATTTCCTGATTTTTTCCATTTCCAATGTCAAGACCTTTACCAGGTTTTAAAATTGCTTTTGCAGTTTCTCCTACACCAAGAGGAATTAACCTGATTTCACCGAATTTGATGTCTTCTTCAAAAACGTTACCGTTTGGAAGCTCAATTTTTGCAGAAAGAGAAACTTTATCCGGTTTAATTTTTCCAACCGGAGCAACACAAGTTCCCAGATAGATCAAACAATCTTTTTCAAAAACTTCTGTTGCTGCTTTTTCACTGATTTCTGCCAGAACTCCCAAGTGAGGCATCATAAAGATACTATCAACTGCTAACCGAGTAATGCCTTCGGGCAAGAAACCGTCTAACATCATCATCACTGATTGGTTTCTACGAGGAGCATGAGACATAACACCGCCACTTCCCACCAGCAGGTTAAGAGTCATCATATTAACAATAGATTCACCGGAAACTGTTTGCGAGAAAGCTTCTGAAATCTCACGTTGTTTTTGTCCACCCTTCAAACCTACAGCAAATTCTTTATGTTGGATGAAAGCATATTTAAGGGCTTCTTTGGCAATTGCCTGTTCTAAAACTAATTCTTCTAATTGTTGTGGAATTGTTGTCGGGCGGATCATTTTATTTTTTATCATATTTCTGAGATAAGATTCATCAATATCGACAGGAACCCAGCGCAAGATTTCTTCGATGCCTGCAGTTGCCAGAACATTTGAAATGCTGTAACTCATACCGAGATTTGCACTGACAGTTCTATTGAAAACACGGTCTTTTGTGAAAACGGAAAAAATGTCTGTTGTAGCCCCACCAATGTCCACACCGAGAACTTCAATGTCATTCATTCTAGCAATTGTCTGCATGATATTTCCCACTGCTGCTGGTGTCGGCATGATCGGGATATTTTCCAATTTACCATTTTTCGGTCCAACAGTCCAGCTCATCAGTTTGTTATATCCGGGAGCTTGAGCCATAACGTGTTCCATAAAAAGATCGTGAATTTTATCACGGGCAGGTCCGAGATTTTCGATTTCCAAGGTTGGACGCAAATTGTCTGTAATAATAAGATCAGTTTTATCAGCGAGCGTTTCTCTGATAATATCCTGTGCTTTATTATTTCCCGCATAAATAACAGGAAGTTTGTAGCTTGAGCCAAGTCTTGGTTTTGGATCTGCTGCACCAACGAGTTCTCCCATTTCTACCACATGTTTCGTAGTACCTCCGTCCACACCGCCAGCCATCAAAATCATATCAGGACGAAGATTACGAATTCTCTCGATTTTTTCATAATTTGCTCGTTTATCATTACTGGCAATTAAATCCATAACGATTGCGCCGGCACCCAGAGCAGCACGCTCAGCACTTTCACCGGTCATTTTGGCAACCACGCCCGTTACCATCATTTGTAATCCGCCGCCTGCACTACTTGTAGAAACGTAAGCATCAACTCCCTCATCTTCTTTTTCAGAAATCCAGATATTATCATCTTTGATAAAAGTGATGCCGGGATCATTATATTTTAAACGGGCAAGTTCCTCCAATTCGGTAACTGCATTTATCACACCCGTTGTCACGTCGTTCAAGGGTTTTTCTACTGTTGTTGGAGCCTCACCACGAACAGTTTGCCTGTATTCACCATCAATGTACTCAATGAGAATCGACTTTGTTGTTGTGCTGCCGCAGTCAGTTGCCACGATTCTTTTTAAAGGTCGAGTTTCTGCCATTAATCCTCCACTTATTCGTTATCAATTCAAGCTTTTAGTTTTGAATCCTAAAAATTTCTTTATTTTGTTAATTCTTCTTTTTCTTAGAAGTTTCTTGTGCTTTCTCTCTTCACGATACATTTCATGATCGATCTCATCTATACGATCTATTAGTATCTTAACATATTCACGATTTTCCAGAAGAGCTGCAAATTCCTGGTACTCTTTTGGATTGAAAATAATCTCAGCAAAAGGAGCTAAAAAATATAGAAGCTGGCTGCCGATAAAATTTAAAGGTCTGAGTGATTCGATCAGCATGATTGCCGGTGCAGCCATCTTTCTTATCACAATAAAATTTGATATTTTATCAATGATTTCTAATGCTCTTTCGCGACTAATTTCTACAATCATTTCATACCTAAAATTAAATTTGTGTAAGAATTTTTAAGCCCTTGCTATTGTCAAGACATAGATTTTGCTAACTGCATTGTTTTTTAGAAGCTTGCTGATAACATTTACAGTCGAACCGGTAGTGAATACATCATCAACTATTAAGATGTTCTTTTGGGCAACATCAAATTTGGGATTCAGCACAAAAGCACCGGAAACATTTATCTGTCTTTGGTTTCTTTTCAGTTTGGTTTGTGTCTTAGTAAATTTCTTTCTTAGAACCAAATTTGGGACGTGCTGCCAGTTCATTTTTTCAGCAAGTTCTTTTGTAAAAAATTCAGCTTGATTGAAACCGCGTGCTCTCTTTTTAACTTTATGAAGAGGAACAGGCGCGATGATATCAACGTTTTTAAAAGGTTGGAATTTGCTTGAATATTCACCAGCAAAACCGCCGAGATATTTTGCTATTTTTGTCATTTCAGAATATTTCAGTTCATGAATTAAATTTTGCACAACTTTGTTAAAATGAAAAACAGAACAAGCTTTATCAAAAGAAAATGTATTTGTTTCACATGTTTTGCAGCGATTTGCTTCTTTGACACTTCCGCAAATTTCGCAAATATTTCCGGTTAGGAATTCTAGAGAGGTTTCACATTCCGAGCATAAGAAAGTTTGTTCCCTTTCAAGTCTGCAGTTGCATCCAAGACAGATTTTCGGATAGATTAGATTAATGATCAGATTCGGAAAATTTATCAAAATGGATTTCATTTTTATTTTATCGATTATATTATTTGTACAAATTTTTTAATCCGTGTAAATCTGTGAGCTAAACAGTCTCTTTTCTTTTCATTTTCAAAATAAGATGTCTTATTATTCCGTAGAAAATATAAATCAGAATCCAAATCCCAAAAACAAAATAGGAAAATCTGAGGGCAATAATAATACTCACAAAAACGAGCAAAATAAAGAACTTAGCTTCCTTCGAAAGTTTAGCTCGTTTTTCAATTGGAAGATATTCAATTTTACTAACCATAAGAACAGAAGAGATAAAAACAAGAGATAGAAAAATTTTTGGATTTACAATCGTATTCCAGATATAATAGTTCAAAATTACAAAAGAAGCAATTAATCCTCCGGCAGCAGGAATCGGCAATCCTATAAAAGGATTTTTCTCTCCAGAAGTTACGGTTTTCAGAGAAAAGCGAACCAACCTGAAACCACCGCAAAGCACATAAAACACCGAAATACAACCACCTAAAACACCGAATTCATTCAAGGAAACTTTGTAAGCTAAGAATGCAGGCACCACTCCGAAAGCGACAAAATCTGAGAGTGTATCGAATTGCATTCCGAATTTACTGCTGGCATTTAAAAGACGGGCAAATTTACCATCCAAACCATCGCAAAACATTGAAACAGCGATTAACCACGCTGCCAATACAAATTTCTCTTCAAAAGAAAATTGTAATGCAAATAATGCTGAAATTAAACTAAGCGAAGTAAAAAAATTTGGGATTATATATTTGAGGTTTTTCATTCGCTGTTTATTGTTCCGATAATTGTTTCTCCGGAAATCACTTTCTGCCCAACTTGCGCACTGATTATGAAATTGGATGGCAGATTGCAGGTGCATTCAGCAGAAGCAGGAACAATCCCAACCAGTTTTCCCTGAATATCGGAAGAAAGCTCAAACCAGAATATTTTTCCGGCAACAATGTTTACTTTCAGGTCATGCAAGTTGCTTCTGATTTCCGATGTTTGAAAGAATCCTTTTTTAATTACAATCATTTTTTTTTCAAGATCGATTGAGCAGACTATTCCGTTAATCGGAGCTAAAAATACGGGTTTTTCAAAGCTTGGAGGAATGTTCTTTTTAATGCGATAACGACCTGAGATAAAAATGAAAAGAACAAAACCAATCAAAGAGATGAATTTTAAATGAAGCGAATTTGTTCCGAAACTGAATACAAAACTGAGTACAACCAGTACAATTGGAATTGCTGCTGCTGAGAATTTTAGTTTTTGAATTTTTGTTAAATATTCTGCAGAATTGTATTTGTCCATTTTTAGATTCCTATTCTTTTATAGATATAATCAACATTTTCAAGGTATCTATCATAAGAAAAGATATCTTCAATTTCTTGATCGGATAAATACTCTTTGATTTCCGTATCTTCTGAAATTAGTTCTATGAAAGGCTTTTTGGTTTCCCAGCAAGTCATTGCATTTCTCTGAACTATTTCATAAGATTTATCACGGGAGACATTTTTCTTTGTCAGTTCAAGAAGGATCACTTGCGAGAAAACAAGACCATTTGTAAGTTCAAGATTTTTCTTTATATTTTCCGGATAAATCAAAAGGTTGTCAATAAGCGGGATCATTTTATTGAGCATATAATTCATAAGAATTGTGGAATCAGGCAGAATGATTCTTTCCACTGATGAATGGCTGATATCCCGTTCGTGCCAGAGAGCGTTATTTTCGTTTGCTGCCAGAGCATTAGAGCGAAGAAGTCGAGCCAGACCGCACATTTGTTCTGTCACAATTGGATTGCGTTTATGCGGCATAGCGGAAGAACCTTTTTGTCCCTTGGAAAAATTCTCTTCTACCTCTCTAACTTCCGTTCTTTGTAAGTGACGAATTTCCAGAGCGATTTTTTCGATGGTCGAGCCAATAATAGCAAGCGTGTTCAAGAATTCGGAAATTCTATCACGCTGGATGATCTGGGTGGAAATATTTACGGGAGTCAGGTCAAGATATTGGCAGGCGATTGTTTCGATTTCCGGTGAGAGATGGGCATAATTTCCCACTGCTCCAGAAATCTGACCAACAGAAATAGTTTTAATAGCGTTTTTCATCCTGTAAATATTTCTTTGCATTTCATCGAACCAGAGAGCAAACTTAAGTCCGAAAGTAGTTGGTTCAGCGTGTATTCCGTGAGATCTACCAATGCAGATAGTATGCTTAAATTCACGAGCTTTCATTTTCAGGACTTCGGAAAATTTTTCCAGGTCGCGCAGGACGAGTTCTCCTGCTTGTTTTAACTGAAGCGAAGTTGCTGTATCTAAAACATCGGAGGAAGTCATACCAAAATGAATCCAACGTGCTGAATCACCTACATATTCTGCGATATTTGTTAGAAAAGCAATAACATCATGTTTGGTAGTTTCTTCGATTTCAGAGATTCGCTCCACATCAAAATCAGCTTTTTCATCGATATTTTTCATATCTTCGTCTGGAATGATTCCGATTTCATTCATTGCTTTGCAAGCTGCAATTTCCACATCCAGCATACATTGAAAACGGTTTTGCAAATCCCAGATTTTTGCCATTTCTTCGCGAGAATATCGTTTTATCATATTAACCTCATAAAATTAGCGGACAGAAAAAATCCAAAGGCTAATTCAAAGTTTTTTGATCAAATTAAATAATTACTATAACGATTTGATTTTAATATTTTTATGTGTTATTTTGTCAATTTGAATATTTGCGATTTCTTTTAAATTTTTGAAAATTGAGATTTTGGAGAGTTCCTTTGAGTAATCAAATACGACATAGAATTTTTCCTGAGCAAGTTCAATTTTTTTCAATTTCATTTCATCTGAAAAATAAAAAATGAAATTGTTATTTCGGTATTCCTTTTCTTTAATAATCTTAGTTTTATGAGAAACTAATTCATCAAATATTTTTATGAAACTTAGATCAGGTAGTTCTCTTTTCAGAGAGGAATTATCAATTTTGGTAAATTTTGTTTGTTCAGGAAATCGCACAAAAAGGGTTGAATCAAAATATGCAGAAATGAATGGATTAGGTTTCAGTCCAAATACTCCGGAATCGAAAATATCGATTCTACCAATATTTCCTGTTTTTTTGATAACGACATTTTTTCTGAATGAGAAACTTCGATAATTAAGTTCGATTATTCCATCGATCCGGATATTTTTCCACTCTTTGAGATGCGTAGAAAGCAGTTTTTCATTTTGTGCAAAATCAGTTTTTTGAAATGTTGCACATCCGAAAAGAAGCAGGAATAATAAGAGAAAAACGAGAAAACTTTGTTTAAAGGTTTGCATTATTGGATTTTTTTTTAAAAAGGATTAAAGCTATGATGCTGGAGATAAACATAAATAAACTCAATACTTGGCCCATCGTCATAAATCCTAAAACAAAGCCAAGCTGAGTATCCGGTTCTCGCACGAATTCAACGAGAAACCTGAAAAGGCCGTATAATCCAATCCACGCCCAGAAAACAAATCCGGGTTTACTGATCTTTCGCAGCATAAGAAATGAAACCACAAAAAGAACAATTCCCTCTAAAAATATTTCATAAAGTTGCGAAGGATGACGGGGCAATTTTTGCGGATCAGTGGGGAAAATCATTGCCCATGGCACATTTGTAACGCGACCGTAAAGTTCCGCATTTATGAAATTACCCAGTCTGCCCAAACCTATTCCGATAGAAGCTAAAGGCAAAACCGGGTCAGCAAGCTGGTAGAAACTGAGTTTGTGTTTTTTACAGAAAAAATATCCTAAAATTATTACAGCAATTGCTCCGCCGTGAAAGGACATACCACCTTCCCAGACTTTAAAAATATCTAAGGGATGAACAAAATAGTAAGATAAATTGTAAAAAAGTATGTAACCGAGACGCCCACCGATAATTATGCCAAGCATGATTCTGAAGAGCATATTTTCATATTCATCTTTTTTCAGATTGATTTTTCTATATTTTAATAGTTTTCGCAGAAAAATGTAACCAATCAGGAAACCAACAATATAAAGAAAACCGTACCAGCGGATATCGAGGGAACCAAATTTAATAATCGAAGGATTAATATCCGGATATTTCAGCATTTTTTACCAACTGTATAACAAACAATCTTGTTTGTTTTGTTGCACAAGCAGGATTGCTTGTGATACATTCTGTAATCCGTCATTTGAAACCCGACTTAACCCTAGTTGTCTATTTACCAAATTCCTTGAGTTTTTTGTAGAGAATATCTGCAAGTTCCTCAGCAGGAAGCTCATATTTCTCTCCTTCCTTTTTGAACTTTGGAGAAAAGATTTTTATCACCTGGGTTGGCGAGCCGCTCAGGCCTATCAATTTTTCGTCTAATCCGAGGTCTGCGGCAGTCCAGGTTATCAGTTCAGCTTTTTTTGCGTTTCGTTTTCCGCGCAAAGATGGAAGACGTGGAATATTTATGTCTTTGATCACAGTTATTGCCACAGGAAGAGTCATTTCAATGCGATCATATCCATCTTCCATTAGTCTTTGCACGATTATTTTGTTGTTTTCAATATTTTCGATTTTCCTTACAAAGCATGTTTGCGGAATTCCCAGATGGGTAGCTACTCCGGGTCCGACCTGTGCAGTATCTCCATCAATCGCCTGCTGACCAAAAAGAATTATATTAAAATCACCGATTTTCTTAATTGCTTCAGCTAAAGTAAGACTGGTTGCCCAAGTGTCTGCACCGGCAAATTTTCTGTCTGAAAGAAGAATAATTTCATCAACTCCGATTGACACAGCTTCGCGAAGTGCTTTTTCAGCTTGAGGAGGACCCATACTTAGAGCAGTGATTTTTCCGCTGAATTGTTCTTTTAACCTGATTGCTTCTTCAATTGCATAAAGGTCAAATGGATTTATTATACTTTCCACGCCTTCTCGGATCAAGGTATTTGTTTCCGGATCGATCTTTATATCCGTAGTGTCTGGCACTTGTTTTACGCAGACAATGATATTCATCGCTTACTCCTGATTATAGAAATTTCTGATTGAATCAATAACATAATCCTGCTGTTGATCAGAGAGTTCAGAATAAACAGGAATAGAAAGTACTTTCTTTGATAACTCCTCAGAAATCGGGAAGTCACCTTTTTTGTAATTTAAATATGAAAAACATTCTTGCAGATGCAAAGGTTTGGGATAGTAAATTGCACAACCAATATTTTTGGGAATCAAATAATTTTTCAGTTCATCACGTTTTTCTGCAACAATTGTAAACTGGTTGAAAATTGATTCTGCTTTTTTATGAATAAAAGGTAATTTTATCTGAGGAATATTGCTCATATTTTCATAATAATATTGTGCGTTTTGTCTTCGCATTTCGGACCAGCCGGTGAGGTAACGAAGTTTAACCAACAGAACAGCAGCTTGAATTGTATCTAACCGACTGTTCAATCCAACCCATTTATGATAATATTGAGGGTTTTCACCGTGAACACGGAGTTGGAATAGTTTTGCTGCCAGATCAGGATTATTTGTCAGGCACATACCGGCATCACCCATTGCACCAAGATTTTTACTGGGATAAAATGAAAGGGTGCCAATATCTCCAATTGTTCCAGCAGTTTTGCCATCGAATTTTGCGCCGATTCCCTGAGCATTATCTTCAATAACTTTGAGATTATGTTTTTTAGCGATCTCCATTATTCTATCCATTTCCGCCGGCTGACCAAAAAGGTGAACAACGATTATTGCTTTGGTTTTTGCAGTTATGGCTTTTTCAATCTCATTTGTATCGATATTGTAAGTGTCCGGTCTGACATCAATAAAAACGGGTTTAGCGCCAACCCTGTGAATTGAGCTAACTGTGGCGAAAAAGGTGAAGGGAGTTGTTATTACTTCGTCCTCATCGTCGAGATTAAGTAAGAGAAGAGCCAGAAGAAGCGCATCTGAACCGGAAGCACAACCGATTGCGTGCTTCACCGAGCAGAATCGCTGAATTTCTTCTTCAAATTCTTTTACTTGAGGACCGAGGTTGTAAGCATGGGTTGCGAATACTTTTTCAATTTCTGCTCGAATTTCATCCAGAATGGGACTATATTGAGCATTTATATCTAAAAGGGGAACGTTCAAACTTATACCTATTTCTCAAAGAAATTTATAATTAGCACAAGAATTTTGTCTAAACTATATTTTGGTTTGTATCCTATTAATTTATTTATTTTGGAAAGGTCGGGAATTCTACACCTCATATCTTCAAAGCCTTCTTCGTAAGCGTCTTCATATTTGATGTATTCGATTTTGGATCTGCTCTTTGTCATTTTTTTGATTTTATGAGCCAGTTCTTCAATTGTAATTTCTTTATCGTTTCCAATATTAAAAATTTCACCCTCAGCTTTTGGTTCATTCATTAATTTGATGAAACCATTAACAATATCTGAAACATCGGCAAAACAACGGGATTGCTTCCCATCACCAAAGATTGTAATGGGATGATTGAGAAGGGCGCTTTTAACAAATTTTGGTATAACCATTCCATATTGTCCTGTTTGACGAGGTCCGACAGTATTGAAACAACGAGCAATCACAACAGGCAATTTTTTCTCACGATAATAAGCTAAGGCAAGAAATTCATCAATGGCTTTTGCAGTGCTATAACTCCATCGAGAAATATGTGTTGAGCCCAGTAACCTGTCATCTTCTTCTTTGAAGGGAACCTTATCGCTTTTACCATAAATTTCAGAGGTAGATGCAACCATTACTTTTTTCTTGTATTCATTTGCATATTCCAGAACGTTTTCAGTTCCTACCGTGTTTGTTCTTAAAGAAAGAAGCGGATTATCAATAATATACTTAACACCGACTGCTGCAGCTAGGTGGTAAATTTGGTCACAGTTTTTAACCAGATCTTTTAAAACATTGTGGTTTAAAATTGAATCGATGGTGTAAGAGAAATTGGGGTTTCTAACTAAATGTCTGATATTTGAAAACCGACCAGTAGATAAATTATCAATTATAGAAATGCTATTACCGGTTTCCAAAAGTTTTTCAGCGAGATGGGAACCGATAAATCCTGCTCCACCTGTTATTAATATTTTCACAATACCTCCTTATGGGGTAACGCTTTTAATTACAAAAATTAAGGTTGCCATTTCAGCAGCCATTTTCATAACATCTTTAGTAAGAGCCCAGTAATCGAAGTCAGGTTTTTCCGGAACAAAAATCATATCTTTAACCTCAACGATCGTATCTTTCTTTGGTTTGAGCCATTCGCCTGTATCTGCTTTTATCAAGCGAATTTTTCTTTTTCGAGCATTCCAGGAAAAACCACCTGCCTGCTCAATGTAATAAAGATAGTTTTTTCCGGGCACAAAGTTGACTAATCCGGGATTCTTAACCTGTCCGGAAACAGTGATAGTCATAGATTTATCCGGCAGAAAGATGAAGTCATTATTTTTGAGAACTATGTCTGATGATTTATCTTTTGTGTTCCAGAGATTCTCAAAATCAATGGCAAATTTCCCCCTTAATTCTCTTGATTTGGTTTTGAAATATTCATATTCTAGTATAGTCATATCTTCAACAAGCATTTTTTTCAATCTTTCAAATTCCGTATCTAACACGTCCTCTCTACTTCTTCTTTGGAGGAATGCATTTTGCAGATCTGCATTAGAAGTTGGACCACTGCATTTTTCCAATATTTCTAAAAGAGTTGTCTCAGTTTCTTCAATAGAATAATATCCGGGAAATTGCACTTCACCTCTTATTGTAATGAATTTCTCTTTATGAAATTCCGG
This sequence comes from uncultured Candidatus Cloacimonadota bacterium, assembly GCA_964457455.1. Lineage (GTDB taxonomy): Bacteria > Cloacimonadota > Cloacimonadia > Cloacimonadales > TCS61 > JABMPU01. The sequence continues at coordinate 5,186 of CAYWJN010000027.1, read as the reverse complement.
AATAAAGCGGATGATGATTCTATCATCATTCTGCAAAATAATATTATCTTCGCAATCTATGTTATTGATAATATTTTCCAAGCTGATAGAAAAGCGTTCAGTTTTTTTTCCGTTGTTTGTGTATCGGATAACTTCAGCATTTTCCAAATAAGCGCTTTCCCGCAAACCCATTGCTAGGTCAATAATATCAGAAACTCTATCTCCATCAATTAATTCGTATGAGCCAGGTCTGTTAACAGCACCCTTTATTAAAATTCGTTTATGAATAGCAGGAACGATGATAAAATCCCCGTCTAACAAATAAGGGTTGTTTTTTTCATCACCCAAAACAAAAAATCTCTTCAAATCAATTCGTGCATCAATTCCATTTCTTCGTAATGTAATATTTCTATTTGAATAATCTACGGATTTTTCAGGAAGCAGGGAATCCGGGATTGCATTTGCAATTTTAATCACTTCAGAAATTCTACTGGCAGGCGGCATGTGATAGATGCCGGGACTTTTTACTTTTCCAACCACAGAAATACTGTAAAAAGTGGCAGAAAGATTTGAAGGGTCTAATTCTAAAGCTGCAAGAAAACACAGAGTTGTTAAAATTAGCAAAACTAAAAAGAACCATTTTTTATGCATTTATTTATCCTTTTCTATTTTCATTATTTTTTTTATAATCTTTTTGAAGTATGAACTTAAAAAAAAATTCTAACCTCAAATATCTTTTTCTATCAAAACTTAGGAAAAAATCTGTCATCGGGTTTTTTTGTCAAATCTTTTCACGCCT
>CAYWJN010000027.1:0-4308 GCA_964457455.1 uncultured Candidatus Cloacimonadota bacterium | reverse complement strand
AATCTGATTTATCTTTGATTTTCAATAATATAATCTAAAATATCCAGACATTTTTTTATAAACATTTCCTTTGATGTTTCTCTATTTTCAAAAATTTGAAATGAGATTTTTAGATTGCGAGTTGTATCGAAAGCTACAGGATAATTAAAATATTCAATTAATTTTGCGATTGATTCTCTGGACGGCAAACGTTTATTGTTGAATTCTAAAACGATGTGTTTCTGTTTCAGATCAACTGATTCGAGGTTAGATTTTTTTGCCTGCAATCTTAATTTGTAGTATAATAATACGTTTTTTGCCAGCTCAGGAATTTTTCCAAATCTATCGATAAGTACGTTTTCCAATGTATCAAATTCATTCAGATTTTCTAAGTTAAGCATTTTTCTGTAAATTTCCAATCTTTCTTTTTCATTTGAAATATATTCTTTTGGAAAGTAGTGATCACTTTCGATTTTGATACGATGAAATTTTTGCTGTTCTTCTTCCAACCAGAATTTTTTTGGTTTTTCTGCCTGGATATTCTTAATTGCTCGCTCCAAAAGCCGGTTGTAATAATTAAATCCGATTGAATTAATTATTCCGCTTTGTTTTGTTCCCAGAAGTGTACCTGCTCCTCGAAGTTCCATATCTCGCATTGCGATTTGATATCCGCTTCCAAGAGATTCATATTCTGTTAAAGTTTCCAGCCTTTTTCGCGCTTCATCATGAATTTTAGGAGGAATTATCAAATAAGCATACGCGCGACGATTACTCCTGCCCACGCGTCCACGAATCTGATATAATTGAGCTAATCCGAATGTATTAGCACGATTAACAATGATTGTGTTTGCATTTGGAATATCAAGACCTGATTCTATGATAGTTGTAGCAATCAGCACATCAAATTCGTGATGAGCAAAATCTAATGTAACTGCTTCTAATTGTTTTTCAGGAAGCTGCCCGTGACCAATTTTAAAAGTTACATGCGGTAATAATTTTTTCAGTTCAGTGGCAATACTTTCTATTGTTTGAACTCGATTGTGAACAAAAAAAACCTGACCACCACGGTCAACTTCACGATTTATCGCATCTTTTATTATTTCTTTATCATAAGGAACAATAACCGTTCTAATGGGTAAACGAGCTTTTGGTGATGTGCGAATTAGCGAGAGTTCTTTCAATCTGGAAAGAGCCATATACATTGTGCGTGGAATGGGAGTGGCACTCATATAAAGCGTATCAACATTAGATTTCAACTGACGCAATTTATCTTTATGACGAACACCGAAACGGTGCTCTTCATCGATAATAAGCAGTCCCAGTTTTTTATATTTTATATCTTTGGAAAAGAGACGGTGAGTTCCTATTGCAATGTCAATTTCTCCAGTTGAAAGTTTAACAACATCTTTTTTAAGATTTGCTTTAGACCGAAACCTGCTGAACATCGAAATACGAAGAGGATATTGTGCCAGACGTTCTTTAAAAACCAGGTAATGCTGTTCAGCAAGAAGAGTGGTGGGAACCAGAATTGCAACTTGCCAACCACTCAAAACCGCCTTAAATGCTGCTCGAATGGCAACTTCTGTTTTTCCAAAGCCCACATCACCACAAAGAAGACGCTCCATAGGCGCATCAGATTCCATATCTGCTTTTATCTCTTTGCTTGCAGTTGTCTGGTCTGGCGTATCCTCATAAATAAATGAATTTTCCATCTCGATTTGCCAGCTTGCATCATGTTCAAAAGGAATTCCTTTTCGAAGCTTCCGCTCTGCATAAAGTTTTATCAAATCTTCTGCTACCAGTTCGATTTGTTTTTTAGCGCGCTTTTTGGCATTTTCCCATTTTTTGCTTCCCAGTTTATGAATTATCGGAGCAATTCCTTCTTCAGAAACAAATTTTGAAACCAGTGAAAGCTGAAAAGTTGGCACATAAATCACATCATTACCGGAATATTTAAGGGTTAAACATTCAATTTGATTTCCATCAACAGGCAGTTTTTTAAGACCTGCATAAATCCCGATTCCATGATCGATATGGACAACGTAATCTCCGGGTTTCAAAGATTCGTAATCAACCAGAGCTTCCTCTTTGGAGAATCTTGTTAGACGTCTTTTACGCTTATATCTGCTGAAAATTTCATGGTCTGTAAAAACTGCAAGTTTTGCATCAATCAAGTTGAAACCATTTTGCAAAACTCCGATACAAAAATCAATTTGCTCTTCGAATTGCGGGAGCAGATTCATCATACGTTTACTCTGGCTTGTATTATCGGACTGGATGAAAATGCGATATCCTTCATCTAATTTATTGGAGAGTTCTTTTTCCAGGGTTTCCAAACTTCCATGCATATTGGACTGTGAAGTTATGGGAGCTTCGATTTTTTCAGTTATTTCCTTAAAATCCTGAAATGAACCGGAAAGGAAGAAGTTTGAATATTTCCTGAAAATTATGCCAATAAATTTTTCATTCTCAAAAATATCTTCAGGCTCAGGAATTATGCGTTTCTTATATTTTGAACGAATTTTTAGAAAAAGATCGGTTGTTTCATCAAATATCTCATTAAAATATGATGGAAAAAATTGAAACTCATCCCAAAAAATCAGGCAATTTTTCGAAGAAAAATATTCTAAAAAAGTTTCAACTTTCGGAAGAAGAAGAGAAGCATCCAGCTCGATTCCATCATAAAAGCCATCCTTATGAATTCTTTTCCACAATTTTTCTTCAGTATCGATATCGTGAAGCGAAAATTCGCGGGAAGGAATCAAAACAATCGAGTCCAATTCTTCACCTGTAGAACGTTGCGAACTGATGGAAAAAACACGGATTGATTCAACTTCATCTCCAAAAAACTCAATTCTTACAGGTTTATATGAGTTCGGACTAAAGACATCTATAATGCCGCCGCGACGAGCAATTTCTCCTACCTTGGAAACCTGGAATTGATTTTCGTATCCCATCCCAACCAGATTAGAAATGAGTTTTTCCGGATTATATTCTTCATTTTTGTTTAGAGTTATAATATTTTTTCTAAAAATTTCTGATGCTGCAATTTTCCTGAGAAAAGAACGAATGGAAAGACTGTAAATATAAGGTTTGCCGGAAACAGCAGCAGTTAATGTCTCGATTCTTTGAGCACGAATCATGTAATGTGGAGAACGCTGTTCATAAGGAAGAACTTCGTAGTCCGGCAAAAAATGCGCTGATTCATTTCCCACGAAAAGATCAAAATCATCCAGATAATCTTCTGCTACTTTGTCATCAGCAGTTACAAAGATGATGTTTTTTCCTGTCTTTTTGAATGCTCTTGCCAATAACATCGATTTGGCAGAACGATTCAAATTGTAGAAGAGAGTACCGGTTTTCTGAGATGCAACAACCGAATCAAACTGCTTGAAAAAACCAGATCTTTCTATGATTGCACTTATCTTATTGTAAAATATACTCATAAGTTGCGAACTTTGAAATATAACTTTGCCAGTCAAGTACAATCACAGATTTCTGTGAAAAACATTTGACTAAATTTAATGAGTAAGGTTATAAGAATATTGCATCCAACAGAATTAGATGTATTAAAATAATTAAAATACGAATACGAAAGGTGATTGTTATCTAATTGAATTGGAAAAAGAACTCCCCAAAAAATATATCATTGCGGAACATGGAGGAAGCCAATGAAATACAAAATTACATGTTGCAAATTTAAAATTATACTTACCATTTTATTTCCAATTATAAATTACGAAAATATTAAATATATGGTTGCTCCTCCTCAATTAAATGCCTTTATGTTGGTTATTTAAAAAGACAAAGAAAGATCTTTTTTATTAAAAATAACTTGCCCTTAATCACATAAGTAAAAGATTTTTGAAAGTGTGTTTAAGAACAATTTGTAGAATAGGAGATTATGATGAACAATAAAGCCAAATTTTTACTTTTTACTTTATACTTCTTGTCACGCCGAACCAATATTCTTCTTGCTATTCTTTGCGTAGGCGGATTCCTTTTTCCTTCCTGCAAGCCGATAACTACATGGAACTTATAGCAGAACTCACTGGTGAACATCCTCGTTCAAAATTCGGTTTCCAGGCAGCAAGTTTGGATTTCAATGGAGATGGCATCGATGACCTTGTAGTTGGTGCACACAAATGGGATCCTGAATATCCGGGTTGGCCTGCCCAGGCAAATCCCTGGGGGAAAATTTATTTCTATTTTGGAAAGGAAGAAGGCTTTGCTAATTCAGTTGATTTTTCGATTTCAGGATATGATAGTCTGTTCTGAAAAAGCATGTAAGTTATTGATAAATATGTTGACTACATATGGCATTTCATA
>CAYWJN010000026.1:0-28918 GCA_964457455.1 uncultured Candidatus Cloacimonadota bacterium | reverse complement strand
GAAAAACCTGCTGATATTCAAATTTCTCGTACAAACGTGGTAATTCCAATGATTAACCTGGAAAGAGCAAAACAACTTAACCTGAAAATCGATAGTGAAATTCAAAAAAAATATGGGAGTTAAAATGTTAACTTTTGCTGAAGAGCTTTTATTGCTTGCTTTAGATGACGAAAAGGGAGTTCTCGTTCAAATGCCGATTATGTCTTTTGAATATGGACTTGTTGGAGCAATTCTGATGGAATTAGCTCTGATGAACAAAATCGACACGGATTTGAAAAACCTGATTCTTATTGATGAATCTGAAACCGGAGATGAGATTTTCGATAAGGTCATCCGCTTTATTAAAGAATATCCAAAATCTAAAGATGCAAAATATTGGGTTAATGTAATTTGCAGTAGAATCGAAAATCTCAAAGACCTTTTATTAACCCGTCTCATTGAAAAGGGTATTTTGAAAGAGGTTGAAAAGAAAATTCTCTGGGTTTTCTCAAAAAGACGATATCCTGTAGTAGATAACAAAGAGGAAAAAGAGGTGAAAACCAGGATCCGTGATACTATTTTGAGTGACGAAATTCCAGACCCGCGGGATATTGTGTTAATTTCTCTGGTCAGAACTTGTGGGCTTATAGATGAAATTTTTTCTTCTGAAGAGATTGAAACTGCAAATTCCCGCATAGATCAAATTGCCAAGATGGACTTGATCGGACAGGCTGTTTCTAAGGTTGTAAATGAGATTCAGAAAATGGTCACATCTGCTGTTGCTTCAGTTATGATGGGTCCGCCCGCATAAACGCATTTGTTGAATTGGTTGAACTGGTTGAATTGGGAAAAGACCTTGCGAATGGTTTCCCACAGAGGTGTTCTTTCTTGTGAACCTTCGGAACGGTTGGAGATTTTGAGATTGAATATTGAATAATGAACTAATATTTCCCAGTTTAGGCACTTAATTCTAATATTCTTACATCTTTTGGCAAAATATTTTCATGCATCTTTGTGAAGCCTTTATTAATGAGTGTTCACACAGTTAAAATATTTGCCCAACTTTTTGAATTATTTATTTTCGGTGTTGTTTCGGTGTTTTCGGTGTTTAATTTTTTTTGGTTTCGGTTTAGCCGAGTTTAGGTGGTAAAAAATGAAGAGATTTCATTTTATTTTGATTTATTTTTTTATGAGTATTTGTATCATTTCCTCTCTTTTGGCAGAGGAAGAGATTTCTGAACAAACCATTATTTTGGAAGTTCAGTGGTTTCCGCAATCTCAATTTGCAGGTTATATTATGGCTTTTGAAAAAGGATTTTACAAAGATCTCGGACTTGATGTTCAGATTCAGTTTTCAGATGGAACAGATAGTCCAATAAATAAAATCCTGAATGAAGAAGCAAAGTTCTGTACAGCTTGGCTATCTCAAGCTATAGTTCTAAAAACACAACGAATTCCGATTGTGAATATCTCTCAAATCCTGCAAAAATCTTCTCTTATGCTGGTCACAAAAAAAGCTAGTAACATTTTGAAGTCAGCAGATATGAATGGGAAATGCATCAGTACCTGGGGCGGTGATTTTTCCATCCAACCAAATGCATTTTTTAAAAGGTTCGATATAAAGGCAAAAGTTGTTCCTCAGTCTTTTACGATCGATGCATTTCTTGCTGGAGCCTGCGATGTTTGCTCTGCAATGTATTACAATGAATATCACAAGTTTATCCAGGCCGGAATAAATGAAGATGAATTAGTCCCTTTTTTCTACTCTGATTATGACTTGAATTTCCCTGAGGATGGAATTTACTGTACTGAAGAAACCTATAATTCCAATCCTGAACTATGTAATAAAATAGTTCAAGCTTCCGTTGCTGGTTGGGAATATGCTTTTGTTCATCCTGAGGAAACTCTGGATTTTGTGATGAAATACTGTGATGAATTTCATATGCAAACCAATAGGTCTCATCAGAAATGGATGCTGAAAGCAATTGAAACTGCTGTTAAATATCAAGTTGGAGATGATCCTGCGAATTGGGGAAAATTGAGAAAAGATGATTTTCTAAGAGTTGCTTATGAATTGAAAGAACAAGGCTTTATAGACGAAATTCCGAGTTTCGATAGTTTTTTTAAAGGTAATTTGAAATGATAGATGATATAAAATTAGAAGTAAAAAAACCAATCCTGAGAAAATTAATTTTTTCTATTGGAATTCCACTTTTAATAGTTTATTTAACTGTTCTGGTTCTCAATTATATCTGGGGTAAAAATGCTGCTCTTGAGCAGACAAAAAAATACCTGATAGAATTAACAGACCATCATGCAGCAGTTCTGGATGCTGAATTTTCAAAGATAACCATGGCTCCAATTGCAGTTTCGGAAGCACTCGAAACTTTGCAAAAACCAAATCATGAACAGCTCATTTCTCTGGTCGAGGAAAAAATGGAATACAATCCAGATATTTTTGGGATGGCTATTGCATTCGAGCCCTACGACTTTAATTCCAAGAAAGAATTTTATGCTCCTTATGTGTTCAAAGAAAATGGGAATCTTACATCTTGTGAACTTTCCGAGAGTTACAATTATCTGTTTAAAGATTGGTATCTGATACCTAAACTTTTGAATCATTCTTATTGGAGTGAACCCTATTTTGATGTAGGCGGCGGCAACATTTTGATGAATACATTTTCCGCACCAATCTATTCCAAAGATAGATTTATAGGAATCGTTACTGCTGATATGTCCTTAGAAAATCTTAAAGCTCGCATGGACAGCGTCAGAATTATGGGCGGATACACATTTATCATCAGCCAGCACGGAACCTATATTTACCATCCGAACAAAAAAGATATTATGAGGGAAACTCTTTTCAGTAAAGCACAAAGAGTAAATTACCCTCCTATGAGAGAATTTGGACGCGATATGCTGAAAGGCAATAAAGCTGTTACTCCTTTCTTGGACCCGATACAAGGTTCTAAACAGTGGCTGGTTTATACTCCCATAAAATCTACTGGTTGGACCTTGGCTGCAATCATACCGGAAAAACAGATTTTAGCATCTGTGCATTCTGCAATTATACGTCAGAGTTCAGTTATGTTAATAGGACTTCTGATTATTTCATTGGTAATTATCTGGGCTTCTATTGGAATCACAAAACCGATTCGAAAACTGGTTGGACTCGCAGAAATACTTGCCACTGGAAATCTGGATGTACAAATGGAAAATATCAAAGGGGAAGATGAAATTCATGAGCTGGCTTTGGTTTTCAATAAAATGGTCGTAGATTTGAAACAACATATTAAAGATTTAACAGAAACCACAAAAGCAAAACAAGCTGTGGAAAGCGAATTGAAAATTGCACGTCAAATCCAGGAATCACTTTTGCCCAGAATCTGGCCTGCCTTCCCAGATAGAGAAGAATTTGATCTTTTTGCCAAAAATATTCCAGCCAAAGAAGTTGCGGGTGATTTTTATGATTTCTTCTTTTTGGATGATAATACTTTAGCAATCATTATTGCAGATGTTTCCGGTAAAGGGATTGCAGCCGGATTATTCATGGCAGTAACCAGAACTTTGATGAAAACTGTTTGTCAAAAAGGTGTTGAACCAGCAGATGCTGTTGAGAAAGCTAATGCTATCCTTTGCCAGGACAATGATGCCTGTATGTTCACAACTCTTTTTCTGGCAATCTACAGTGTGGATTCCGGAAAATTCTCTTTTACAAATGCGGGGCATAATTTACCAATTATTTTAGATAAAAAGGGTGAGTGCAAATTCCTGGAAGCTATTAGCAATATTGCCATGGGAATCGATGATGAACACCATTACATACAGAGCGATTCACATTTGGAAGTTGGTGATAGTCTGGTGCTTTATACCGATGGAGTTACAGAAGCTACTGATGGATCGGACAATCTTTATGGTGAAGAAAGGTTTTGTGATAAATTAAAAATTAATGTTTCAAATCCTGTTGAAGTTATTTTGAATAAAATAGAAGTTGACCTTGATAAATTTCAAGGAGAACATCAATTTGATGATATTACGATGTTGTTTATTCGAAGGATGATATAAAGACAAATGAAAATAGAAAATATTTTTTCTGAATATGAGATCTCAAAATCTCATGAAATACTTGAAACTTTATTGAAATCTGGTAATTTCAAATTGGAACGGATAATTTCTTCCGGACAGGCAACTCCAAAAGGTGAATGGCTTTGTCAGAAATTGAATGAATGGGTGATTCTTTTGAGCGGAAAAGCAGGATTAAGTTTTGAAGATGAAGAATGTATCCTTGATTTATTTCCCGGAGATTACATCCATATTCCAGCAAATACACGGCATCGTGTGGAATGGACAAATAAAAACCAGAAGACAATCTGGTTAGCTTTGCATTATAAAGAATGAAATTCGTAAACTTACCTTCAGCCCCTTTCTTTTGAATATAAAACTTGTTAAATTTTTGAAATTTAACAAGTTTGTTCTTTGCAAGAATAAACTGGTAAGTATACTAATGGAAATCACAAAACAAACACTATCCAATATTCGAGAATTTGCCAAAGATGCAGTTCAATCTGATGATATCACGGTTCTTGTGATTAAATATAATTGATTAACATTTCCCTTTTTCCGGGTGATTCGAAGATAATTCAATTATCCTAACCTTGAAAAGGCTTCTTTCAAAAAACTTCTTCGTGCTTAGCACTTTCAAAGGTTAAATCAGGTTTTAGTTTCATCCCAACCCTGAAAGAGTCAAATAAAAGAAAAGTTGAAAGAGACTTTTTCAGGGTTCCGTCCGTTGAAAAGGTTCAGCAAGCAGAAGAGTCTCTTAAACCTTTTCAAGGTACACAATAAAATGTTATTGACACATTAAATTATATTAGGAAATTAAACAACTACATAAATATCTTAAAGAAATTATGTTTATGAATTATTTTAAAAGGGAAGAAAGTGGAAATTCAAAAAGAAGTAATACTTGTTAATAAACTCACTGAGAGTGAGAGATTGAGTAAAATCATTGAGGAACTGGCAGAAGAAAAAAATCTTTCTCCCAAATTTGTATTTGAAATTAATGTGGCTTTAGATGAGATTATAACAAACATCATTTCTTATGCTTATAATGATAAGGCAGAACATAAAATTTTAGTAAAAATATTTTTCCTGGAAGATGGGCTAAAAATCCAAATTGAAGATGAAGGAATTGCTTTCAATCCTATGGAAAGAGCTGAACCTGATATTACAAAGTCAGTAATGGAAAGACCGATTGGCGGTCTTGGCATTCATATGGTTAGAAAACTTGTAGATGAACTAAAATACAAAAGAGAAAATAATAAAAATATACTTACGTTGATAAAAAATAGATAATAAAAAACGGAGGAAACAGATGAAAATTAATCAGGAAAAAAAAGGTGATGTTTTAATTTTGGGTTTAAACGGAAGATTAGATTCAAACACGACCGGCGAACTGGAAAAAACAATTGTACCATTAATCGAGGGAGGAGATCATAAGATTATAATAGATTTCTCCGAATTGGATTACATCAGTAGTGCCGGTTTAAGGACTCTTCTTCTGGCTGCTAAGAAATTAAAAAGTGTGGGAGGTAAAATTATTCTCTGCGCCATGAAGGAATTCATCAAGGAAATTTTCGAAATGGCAGGTTTTACTTCCATTTTCAAAATTGTTGCAGACTTGGGAGAAGCTGAAAAAGAAGTAGGTTAAAAAAGTTCTTTAGATTCCTCATTCCCAAGCTTCAATTTTTTTCGCATTCCCAGGTTTCTCAGCCTATCTTCTCATTCCCAAGTTTCCACTTGGGAATGTAATTCTTTGTATTTTAGAATGTTACTAAGCTGGAGTTTAGTAACCAGAAGTTATTATCTTCAAAGAAAAAACTATATTAAAAATAAGTTATGGAATAGAAAATGGTTAAAAAAGAAATATCAACAATTAGTTTACCGGTCAACTTATCATATTTAGCTGCCATCCAATCTTATATTGGAGAAATAGCAAACAAAGCCAGCTTTTCTAATAAAGACAAAAACTTGATTCTTTTAGCAGTCGAGGAAGCAGTTTCAAATGTTGTTAAACATGCATTTTCACCAGAGGAAGAAGCAACTTTTGAGGTGATATGCCAGCTGTCCTCAACCGAGTTACGCGTTATTATCAGGGATAAAGGTTTGCCTTTTGATCCTTCGCAGGTTAAGGCTTTTTCCATCAAAGAAGCTTTGGAAGAAGAGAAACAGGTTGGACTTGGCTTTCGTTTGATGAAAGGAAGTGTGGATGAGCTGACTTTTCATAATAAAGGTTTTGGCGGAAAGGAAGTTCACATTGTAAAATATCTTCATCAGCAGCGCATCGAGAATCTTCTGGAAGAATCTTCTTTGCAAGAGTATTCTCAACCAGTACATATAAAGAAAAAGGAAAAAATCCCCTATCATGTTCAGCTTCTGGAACCATCTCAGGCAATAGATGTTTGCAGGAGTGCCTACAGAACTTACGGATACACTTATATTTACGAGCATATTTACTATCCGGAAAGAATAATTGAAATGACGAAAACCGGTGACCTCATTTCTGCTGTTGCTGTTTGCGATAAAACAAATGAAGTTATGGGTCACTCCGCACTGGAGTTTTTTGGTGAAAAGAAGGAACTGCCTGAACTTGGAATGGCATTTACCAAACCTGCATTTCGAGGGCAGGGTTGTTTCAATTCTATTGGTGAATTTTTGATTAATTATGCGAAAGAAATCGGTATTACCGGTATGTTCGCAAAGGCTGTAACCACCCATCCATTTTCTCAGAAAGGATGTTTACATCATGGACTAAAAGAATGTGGAATGCTCATTGGTTTATCTCCTACAAAAAAATTCAAAAAAATGGAAGAAAAAATTGGGCAGAGAGAAAGTCTGGTTCTTGTATATTTGTCGTTGCAGAAATCTGTGCAGCCCATTATCTATCTTCCATCCCATCATAAAGATATTATTGAAAAGATCTATAAAAATATTGAAGCTCCTTATAAGATGGAAAAACTGATTCAAAGCGATATTCCTCAACTTTCTGAAGAGCAATCCAATATTGAAATAAATGTAAATAGTTCGCTTTTGATTGCTAATATCCGGGTGAAAAAATATGGGAAAAGCATTATTGATGAAGTTCAACTTCGGCTGAAAGAATTATGTTTCAAAAAGATAGAAGCAATAAATATCTATCTCGATCTGTGTGATCCATATACTGCTGTTCTCACAGAGAAATTTGAAAAAATGGGATTCTTCTTTGCAGGTGTATTGCCAACCAAATCCAGGCAAAACCTGATTCTGCAGTTCCTTAATAATGTGCCAATCGATTACTCCAAAATCATTACTATCACAGATTTTGGTACGAATTTGCTATCTTATGTGAAAACTATGGATCCCAATCAGCATCTTCAAAATTATTAGCTTGGGAAATGGAATTTTTTATTTTGGAATACTAAATTAAAAAAATAAAGGAGGAGAGATGAAATTTGAAAGATTTAAAATCATTTTTGTGGTTTGGATTGGTGTATCGTTATTTTCCTGTTCAACTCCAAAAGAGCAGGAACAAAGTATTTATCAATATGAGCAAACCAAAGAGCTTGTAGCTTTTGTTTCAGAAGCAGTACAGCTCGTAGAAAAAGAAGGTGAAGCTGCCTTTCCTGAATTCAGGGAAAAGGAAGGAAAATGGTTTCACGATGATATGTATATCTTCATTTGGGGATTGGATGGGATGAGATATGTTTATCCACCAGATCTATCTGGCGAAGGTCAAAACATGATTGACCTGAAAGATGTTAATGAAAAGCCAATTGGCAGGATGATTGTGGATGCTGTTTCAGGCGAAGCAGGTCAAGGCTGGGTTTTTTATCAATGGCCCAAACCTGGAGGAGAAGAACCAATCTGGAAAAGTACTTTTTTGAAAAAAGCGTCTACTTCTGATGGGAAAGAATTTCTCATTGGCAGCGGTCTTTATGATATGAAAACTGAGAAAGTTTTTATTGTTGATGCTGTTAATCGTGCAATTGTTCTTATAAAAAAAGATGGACCGAAAGCTATAGATTTCATGCGTTCTAATGCAAGCGAATTTATTTTTCTTAACAGCTATGTTTTCATAAAAGATATACATGGTACAGAAATTTTGAATCCAAAAAACCCAAATTTCGAAGGTAAGAATATTTATGACCTGCAGGATGCAAACGGTAAATATTTTGTGAAAGAAGAACTGGAAATCCTGCAAACTCAAGCTGACTGCTGGATGGATTATATGTGGCCCAAACCGGGTGAAACCGAGCCTTCAAAGAAATTGGTCTATGTGAAAAAAGTAGTCGTCGAACAGGATACACTTGTTGTTGGTTGCGGGTATCATCCGGAGGATTAAAAGTGCTGTTTCGGGTAACTTGAATACGCACTTTGTCTTGACTCGTCGTTCCCCCGATACGGTCATTCTTCCCTACGGGGTAAACTTACGAGTCGAAAAAACCGTGTTTGCGGATGGACTCAATTTAGCTTTCCTCCGTAAACTCACCCCCAACCCCTCTCTTAAACCCTCTTTGGTTCTCCCTTTAGCAAAGGGAGATTAAAAGGACTTTTTGAGATCATTGGAGAGGGGAGAATGAAAACTCGAGTCCTCTGGATTCATCAATGTTTCCCCTCTTTTGCAAAGAGGGGTTAGGGGAGTTAGAAATCGGAAAAATCATACTTTACAGATAGACACTATTTAACTTTCCGAATCTTAATTGAGAGAATTCCTTTTGGGGAAGCTTCGGAAAGTTTTTCAGCTAAAAAATTTGTATGTCTCTAAAATTCAAAAGAGGAGAGAATGAGAAATCGTATCGTATTATTCGTGTTTATCAGTGTTTATCAGTGTATATCAGTGGTTAAACTAAATCTGGCAAACCCTTAAAAAAATTTCAGGAGGACTTATGTTTAAAAAAATGCTTATAGCAATTGGATTTATAGCTGTCGTACTTTTGTTTGTACTCTTCAAGAAGGAGCAAGATGAAACTCCTTCCAGGCTTTTAAAAATCAAGAATAGAGTAGAAAGTATTCTTGTTGAGATGGATGAAGACCTGGCTGAAACAACTCAAAAACTTTCTTTTATTGGAATCAAAGGTGAAGGCACCAGGAACACTTTACAAGATTTGTATGCAAGTCATCCTTATGCAGTAGATTGCTGCATTGTTGATCTGGATGGGATCATAACAATTGTAGAGCCTGAAATTCTACAGAAGTATGAGGGTGTAGATATCAGCGAACAGGAACATATCATCCAACTTCATAAAGAGAAAAATCCTGTACTCAGCAAAGCATTTCGAGCTGTGGAAGGCTATACTGCTGTGGTTTTTGAATATCCCGTTTTTTCTCAAAAAAAGGAATTAACAGGTTCAGTTAATATGCTGATTCGTCCTGAATTTTTTATTAGAGAAATTATCCTTCCTGAGATAAAAGGCTTGCCCATCGATATCTGGGTTATGCAACCTGATGGATATATTTTGTATGATTTCGATGCGGAAGAAATTGGTAGAAATCTATTTGAAGATGAACTTTACAAGCCATTTACCGAACTACTTGAAATAGGAAAAAAGATTTCCAAAGAAGAAAAAGGTTCAGGAAAATATTCTTTCTTTGATGAAGGATTCTCTAAAAAGGTCGTTAAAAAAACTCATTGGACTACTTTAGAATTCTATGGAACTCAATGGAAAATCGTGATGACTCAATTGGAAAGCCAGGATGAATCTTCCAAAAGAACTCTCTCCGGATTAGGCATAAAATCTTATAAAGAAAACTTAAAAACTTTTAGTAAGGATGCTGATTTACTTAAATTGATATCTGGAAATAATAAAGACAAAATCCTGGAAAAATTCAAAGAATTTTATGATGCTAATAAAGGTATTTACAACGTTCAATGGTTAGATCAGAATTATACAACTCGCTTCGGATTTCCTCCTGAACACAGTTTGGATAATTATCATTTCTCTGAACAGAACGAAGTGGAACAGATTTATATTGATGCGATAAATGCCCGTTTAGAAACCTCTTTTGAAAGCGATGTATTTGAAAGAAATAAAGGTCATTTCCAACTTTATCCTTTGAATTATAATGAACAGTATTTTGGGATGATCTATTATATCATTATTAAATAAGAGATTTTGAGGAGAAAAAATGAAATCAATTAAAACTATATTAGCTATTACATTATCTTTTATCGTTTTATGCAGTTGTAGTACAATTGACAAATCGGATATGTCATCCAAGGAGAACGAATTGCAGATTTTAACGGAAGATTATCCGCCTTTGTCGTTTGAGAAGGATGGAGAAGTAACTGGGTTTGGTACAGAAGTTGTCCGAGAAATTCTTCATCGCTTGAATATTTCGGATAATATTCGCATTTTACCTTGGGAAGAAGGATATAATCTCTGTCTGAAAAATCCTAATGTGGTTCTTTTTACAATGAAACGCACAGAATTGCGAGAGAATCTTTTTCATTGGATTGGTCCTATCGGAGGTAATAACACAATTTTTTATGCGAAGAAAGGTTCTGGAATCCAAATTAATAGTATGGACGATGCAAAAAAGGTATCAAAAATCGCAACCTGTTCTGCCTGGTTTTCCGAACAGGATTTGAAAGATGCAGATTTCACTAATCTTGTCAGTTCACCCGTTCCAACCGAAAATGTTCGTCAATTAGTGGAAGGAGAAGTTGATCTTTCGATTTTTACTGATATCACCATCCCGGAAATTGCGATTCAAGCAGGATATTCTATCGATGATTTGGAATCTGTTTTCACTGTCAGCACAGGTTATTTTTATATTGCGATTTCCAAAACTACTCCTCAGAGTTTTGTAGATTTGTGGAAAAAAACTTTTCGAGCAATGCATGAGGATGGAACTTTTGGAAAAATCTATGAAAAATGGATCCCAAGTGGAACCATTCCGGAATTAGAATAAAAAATTAGAATAGAGGAAATGATGAGAAAGCTTTTTCTTTTGGGATTAATAGCACTCCTTTTCATAATCGGATGTGAGAAAAAAACTGAGACGATCAAAATCGGAGCAATTTACAATTTAGAAGGCTCGCAGATGTTCCTCGATTTTCCTTCTTCCGAAGGAGCGAAACTGGCAATTAATGAGCTTAATAAATCTGGAGGAATTTTTGGTAAGAAGCTAGAACTTATTCTTTTGGATGGAAAAACAGATATTCCAACAATAAAAGCAGCTGCGAAACAACTGATCGAAAAAGATAAAGTTTCTGCAATTATCGGTTTCAGTGATACTGATATGGTTTTGGCTGCTGCCCCAATAGCTGCTGAAGCTAAAATTGTTTTCATCACTTCCGGAGCTACATCTCCCAAGTTGCAGCAACAGGTTAAGGATTATCTCTTCCTCGCTTGTTTTGGTGATAATGTGCAAGCAGCAGCAGGTGCTGATTATGCGGTTAATACATTAAACTTGAAAACATCGTATCTGCTGATCGATACTGAAATGGAATTTACTCTTCTGCTGGCAAAATATTTCAAGGAATGTTATCTGAATTTGGGTGGAGAAATCGTTTTGGAAGATACTTATAAAGGTGGTTCGCGAGATTTCTCAGAACAAATTAAAAAGCTCAAGTCTTTAGATGCGATGCCTGAAATGCTTTATATCTCTTCCGGTCCGGATGATATTGGATTTATTATCAAACAATTTCGTGAAGCTGACATTAATATTCCCATCATTGGTGCTGATGGATTTGATACACCACTTCTAACAGCAACTGCTGGAAATCTAGCAGATAATGTGTTTTTTGCAACCCATTATTTTGCTGAAGAAGAAACTGCTAAATCTGATTTGATTAAGAATTTTATTACATCCTATAAAACTGAATATGGAAATATTCCCGGCGGATTTGCAGCTCTTGGGTATGATACTGTAATGCTTCTCGCAAATGCAATAAATAATGCAGGTTCGATAGATTCTGAAGCGATTCGAACTGCTCTGCTGACAACCAAAGATTTTCAGGGTGTAACCGGAAATATTTCTTATGAAAATGGCAGCAGGATTCCTAATAAAGGAGTTACAATCGTTGAAATAAAAGATTCGAAATTTCATTTTATTACATCAATTATTCCGCAAAATATTCCGTTGCCATAAAAGGAGAACATCTTAATAAGCAGATTTGAGCTACCCGCTATCAGTTAACTGATAGTTTTATTAAGATGAAAACAAAAATCAAGAACATTGGAATGTTCAGTTTGCTGATCTTCTCCCGAAAGCGTTCGGGATTCGGGCAAGAACTCCTCTACATTCCGAAGATTCGACAAGTCGAAACATTCGGAAGTTGGAAATTGTTTTCATAGGAGTTGCATTTAGTGAAGCGAATGTAACACGAGGATGCTTCTAATACTCAGTGGTTAATTTAACAAATATAGACGTTTTTTCAAATTAATTCTTGACCAATAATATCGCAATTTCTAAAAAAAAACTATTGAGGAAATTATGTATGAGAGAAAAAAGACACGCGTAATCAAAGTTGGAAATGTTCCAATCGGAGGAGATAATCCGATTGTGATTCAATCTATGACCAATACAGATACTTGTGATGTAAATAGAACTGTGGAACAAATTCGAGAGCTTACGATTGCAGGTTGTGAAATTATCAGGGTTGCTGTTCCTGATTTGGAAGCTGCTGCTGCGATAAAACAAATCAAAAGGTCAATCTCCATTCCATTAATTGCAGATATTCATTTTGATTATAAACTTGCTCTTGCGGCTGTCAAATCCGGAGTTGATGGACTGCGCTTAAATCCCGGAAATATTGGAGTTTATCAAAATGTATTAAAGGTTGTCGAAGCTGCTAAAGAGAGAAAAATTCCTATCAGAATTGGAGTGAACAGCGGTTCGCTCTCAAAAGAGAAAATCGCAAGATATGGAGTGAATGCAGAAGCAATCGTAGAAAGTGCTTTGGAACATGTAGCAATTTTGGAAAAAGCAAATTATCATGAAGTGAAAATTTCCGTAAAAGCTTCTTCAGTTCCGCTAACTTTGGAATCCTATCGTTTATTGAGTGAGAAGGTTGATTATCCTTTGCATTTGGGCATTACAGAAGCTGGAACGGAATTTATAGGAACAATAAGATCATCAATTGGAATCGGAACACTTCTGGCAGAAGGAATTGGAGATACGATCAGAGTTTCTTTGACTGCCAATCCAATTGAAGAAGTAAAAGTAGCAAAGGAAATTTTAAAGTCTTTAAATCTACGAAAAGGATTGAAAATAATTTCCTGTCCAACCTGTGGAAGAACAGAAATCGATTTGATCTCTATTGCCAAAGAAGTGGAGAAAAAGTTGCAAAAATATGCTGATTATGATTTGACTATTGCAGTTATGGGCTGTGTGGTAAATGGTCCCGGGGAAGCGAGAGAAGCCGATTTCGGAATTGCCGGTGGGAAAAAAGAAGGTCTGATTTTTAAGAAAGGAAAAATCATACAAAAAATACCTGAGCAGCATTTGGTTGATAAACTCGTATCTGTAATCATGGATTATGTTTTATAATTTTATTCAAAGAAATTACAAATTCTATTTCCTTGTTTTTATATTTATAGTTCCCTTTTTTTGCAGAGCAGATTTAATCATCCGTAAGGTAAATTTTGAAGGCAATAATTTCATACCGGATAAAGAATTGAGAAATTTAATCTCATCAAATTCAGGAGAAGTATTCAATCAGAAAACATTAAACCAGGATGCAAAAAATATTTCCGAACTCTATTCTCAAAAGGGATTTTACAATATGAAAGTTAATAATCCTGAAGTTTATCCACAAAGCTCGAAACAAGTCGATATCCTCTTTAGAATCGAGGAAAATGAAAAGCTGAAAATTGATAATATTTATTTAAAGGGCAACAGGTATTTTTCCCAGCGGAAGATATTGGAAAAACTTGCTGCGAAAAATCTTAATCTCGCTGATTTGTCTCTTATGCTGCACAATATTTTGGAAATTTATCTTTCAAATGGTTTTCTTTTTGCAGATGTCAAGCTGGATAGTTTGAAAAAGATGGAATCTGAACTGAGTGCTTATATTTCGATAAATGAGAGTAAACCATGTCATTTTGAAGAATTTATTTTCAAAGGAAATAAAACCACAAAAGATGAAACTTTATTAAAACTTACTCAAATCGAGAATGTGAAAAATGTTACACCAGAATTGCTGAATTTAGCAGAAGAGAACATCCGGAAACAGGATTATATCTTGAATTGCAATATTATTCCTATTAATCATAGACAGCTTGTTTTCCAGGTCGAGGAAGACAGGATGACTCTTTTTTCAGCGATTTTAGGTTTTGATAATTCACAGATAAATGAAAATAAATTAACCGGTTTTATCAACCTGGATTTTCTCAATCTGTTTGGAACCGGAAGAGCTTTGTCTTTATTTTGGCAACGATTATCTGCAGAAAGAAGTTTAATTGAAATGCAATATCACGAAACAGGTTTCAAATCTTACCCGATTAACGGAGACTTCTTAATTTCTCGTGAAGAAGTCGATTCCACTTATATAAAAACTGTTTTTGATACAGAAATATACTATTATGATCTCATCAATAAATACGGAATTTATCTTGGTGTAGACGATATTTTTCCCGGCAGCAGGAGACCGAAAATAATCCGGAAAAATTCCTATAAAAAAATCGGTGTTTTCTGGGAATATAATAATCTTGATAATTTTTATAATCCCCGAAATGGGAAAAGTTATTATCTGAAATATTACAATATTCTGAATAAACTTGAAGGCGAAAATCAAAGCAAAAATGCAATAGAACTGAGCTGGCAAAATTATAAAAAAATATTGTCAAAATTTGTTCTTGCTTTCAGCCTGAATGCAAAAATTATTGAAAATAAGAAGCTTACGGATTTTGATTTCTTTAATCTGGGTGGCAGCAAAAACCTGCGTGGATTCAATGAGAATCAGTTTTATGGTTATAGAATAGGTTGGACAAATCTGGAAATTCGTTATATCCTATCCAGGAAATCCAGAGCTTTTGTATTTACAGATTATGGTTATGCAGAAAGTAAAGAATATCGGTTTGGAAAGTTATTCGGATTTGGTTTTGGATTGCGTATGGAAACAAGATTGGGAATGCTTGGCATAGATTATGGATTTGGATATAGTAATGGAGAACTGAGAAATCCTATTGACGGAATAATCCATTTTGGAATTGAATCCAAACTGTAATTCAGACATACTTGTCTGAGGAAAAGACCTTGAAAAGGTTACCCGAAGAGGGATTCTTTCTTATCGACCTTTTCAAGGTAAGTTTGAACACATTCAAGAGTGAATGTTATATAATGAGTTCTGCATAATTGGGTGTTTTTGAGAATAATGAAGAAAAATCAGAAAGTCCAATTATTCAACTCATCCCCTAACCCTTTCTCTTGCAAAGAGAAGGGGAAAATGAAGTCATCCCTCTTTTTGAAGAGAGGGACCGAGGGTGAGTTAGAAATTGAATTATGCAGAATCCTTAATGTGATACAAGGAGGAAACAATGGAAAAAAATGGACCCTTAAAAGTGGGAGTTTATGTAGATGTTTCCAACATCGCTCAAAATGGCGGATTTGGTATGCAATACGATGTTTTGCGGGAATTTGCCTGCCGGAATAATGGAG
Organism: uncultured Candidatus Cloacimonadota bacterium; assembly: GCA_964457455.1. GTDB lineage: Bacteria > Cloacimonadota > Cloacimonadia > Cloacimonadales > TCS61 > JABMPU01. The sequence continues at coordinate 13,297 of CAYWJN010000026.1, read as the reverse complement.
TTGCAATTCGCTTAAATGCTTATGTTGCTTATGATGAGGAAATGGCAAAAAAACATCCTGAATATAAAAACAAGTCAGAGAATTTTCATTCTATCCTGCGAGATTTTGGATATAAGGTTATTGTTAAGACAGTTCGCTGGTTTGTGGATGAACAGGGAAATAAGTACGGGAAATCCAATGCAGACCTGGATATGGCTGTGGATGCTTTAATGCAGTCGGAACGTCTGGATTATGTGCTTATGGTTTCCGGAGATGGGGATTTCGTGCAAGTGGTAAGAGCCTTGCAAAATAAAGGATGTAGAGTTGAAGTTCTGGCATTTAAGAATGTCTCTCATCTTCTGAAAAAAGAAGCAGATGTTTTTACTTCCGGATACCTGGTACCGGATTTGGTTCCGGGCGAGTATCATCCTGAAAATGATTCAAAAAAGAAAGTTGTTCGCGGTGTTTGTTATTCTTTCTTTCCAGAGAAAGGATATGGTTTTATGCGTTTTATGAAAGACCTGAGAGGAGGATTGTGGATAACAGATTCTCGAAAGATTGAGTCTCCTTATGGCACAGCTTTTGCACATAGTACGCAATTTCCCGAAAATATCGATCTGACCTCATTACCTAATAGAGAACAGATATTTGAATTTGAATTGAAAGATGTGAAAGATAAAGGATTGCAAGCAGAACATATTAAAACTGTTTATCATTATTAAGAATATTTTAAGATGGATACGTATTCAATAATCGATGTTGGCACGAATAATGTGCTAATGTTAATAGCCAGAAAAGAGAATAATAGTATAAAGGTTCTGCATCGAGGTTCTTCGATTTCTGCACTTGGGAAAAATATTAAAAATAATATTCTTACAAAAGCTGCAATTACACGAACGAAAAACATCTTAAAAGAATTTATCAGGACTTCAAAGAAATATACAGAAAACATCATAATTATTGGAACGAGCTGCTCGCGAGATGCAGAAAATATTGATATCTTGTCAAAATGGTTAAAATCAAAATATAAAATAAACTATCGAATTATTTCAGGAGAACAAGAAGCATATTTTAATGGATTGGCTAATATTTATGAATTTGAAAAATGTAATGAGATAATTTTATTTGATGTTGGTGGCGGAAGTACGGAGTTCACTTTTATCAAAAATAAAAAAATAATTTCAACCCAAACATTAAAACTCGGAATTCGCAGAATGCAGAATCGTTTTAAATCAAATTATGAGAGTAAAATCCAGCAAACAAAAGATATTTTAAACGAATTACAAATTCCGGTTTTGGATAATCCAGTTGTTATTGGGATTGGCGGAACTGTTACAAGCCTGGTTTCTATTCAGAACAATCTTAAAAAGTATAATCCTGGGATTGTTCATAAAAGTAAAATAAAAAAAGATGAACTGATTTTTTTACTGGAAAAACTAAAGAGAAGTTCGCTTCCTGATATTGCCGGATTAATTCCGTTTGACCCGCTTCGGTCTGATATTCTTACAACCGGCGCAATGATCGTGAAAGAGATAATTGCCTTTTTTAAAGTAAAAGAATTTTATGTGTGCGATAGAGGTTTCCAGTTCGGTGTGTTAATGCAGAAGGAGGAAGAAATTCAGAGAATGCTTTGATTTGCAACGAAAGTACTGAAAGTTCTCAAAGTCAAAAACAGAGATTTTGTATTAAGAAAATGATTTAAATCCGTATTTATCCGCGAAAATCCGTGAGCTAATAAATCAGTTTTAATCAATGATGAGGAAAATAAAATGTGTGAACAAATAATATTGAAACATCAATCTTCAGGAAAGTGTGAAATCAAAATAAAAGGGCAAGTGATCAGCAAAGATACATTCACCATAATTGCCGGTCCCTGTACGGTTGAGAATTACGAAGATTTGCTTTCTATTGTTAAGAAGTTGAAGCAGATAGGAATAAAAATCTTTCGTGGTGGTGCCTATAAAATGCGAACTTCTCCTTACAGCTTTCAGGGTTTAGGTGAAAAGGGTTTAGAATACATTAAAAAGGTCAGCGAGGAAACCGGAATGATTTCTGTTTCGGAAATTATCTCTCCTGAAGATGTAAAGATTATGTCAGAATTTATAGATATCCTGCAGGTTGGAACGCGCAATATGCATAATTATCCTTTACTTTTGAAATTAGGAAAAATCTCAAATCCGATAATTTTGAAACGGGGAATGAGTAGTACGATCAAAGAGTGGCTGCTTGCAGCAGAACATATCATAGAATTCGGGAATCCTAAGGTAATTTTATGTGAAAGAGGGATCAGAACTTTTGAGAATTTTACAAGAAATACTCTGGATATTTCAGCAATTCCAGCAGTAAAAAGCCTATCCAATCTACCAATTATTGTGGATCCTTCGCACAGTTCCGGTAAACGGGAAATGATAAAATCTTTAAGCTGGGCAGCAGTTGCAGCAGGAGCGGATGGTTTGATGATTGAAACTCATTTTGCACCTGATACAACAATTTGTGATAGTGAGCAAACAATAGATTTTGAGATGCTGGAAGAGATAATGAAGCCGTTGGAAAGCCTGATTTCTTTATGGGATAAAAAGTTTTAAATTTGACAGAAGTATTTATTGTAAAATTTATGTTTTCATAATTTTAAGAAGGAAAATCTATGAATGTTAACGAAAAAGTACAATATTGGATAGAAATAGCAGAATATGACCTGAAAACAGCAGAAGTTATGCTTGATGGGAAAAGGCTTTTGTATGTTGGTTTTATGTGCCATCAGGTTATCGAGAAAATTTTGAAAGCTTATTATACTTTCAAATTAGAGGAAATTCCACCATTTATTCACAATTTAACAATTCTGGCGAAAAAAAGTGATATTTACGATGAAATGTCAGAATCGCAGCAAGAATTTATAATTTTTTTAGAGCCATTAAATATTAAAGTCAGATATCCTTCTTATAAAGACAAACTATTTAAAACATTTACAGAAAAGAAATGTGAACAAATCCTTTAAAAAACAGAGGATTTATTTATATGGATAAAAAAGAAATTGATGGAAAATTAAGAAAATACATAGCTCTAGTGCGGAAAGATTTCTCACCAAAGAAGATTATTTTATTCGGTTCTTATGCACGAGAAGATTTTACCGAAAACAGTGATATCGATGTTGCTGTTATTGTTGATAAAATTGAAGGTGATTTTTTAGAGTTGGAATTTCAGTTGTTCAAATTGAGAAGAAATATCGATGATCGAATCGAGCCTGTTTTGCTGGAAGAAAATAATGATAGAAGCGGATTTCTGGAATCGATTATGGAGTATGGGAAGGTGATTTATAGTAAGTAACTTTTGAAACTAATAGAGTATTTTTTAAGGAATCAATAAATATGAAAAATCAAAAAGAAATTTATACTCCATCATCATTATTAGCAATTTTTCGAAATGCAATAAATGTTCGGGAAGAAAAGAAATTAATCTATATTGAAGGTTTTTATCATAAAACAGGTAAAAAGAATTATAAAGGTTTTTTCTATGATAAGATTTCTGATAATACAAACCAATTTCTAACAGTTAAAGTCACAAATGAAGTAAGAGAATCATTAGATGATGGTAATGTATATTTTTTCTCCGGTCATATTGAAAGGCGTATAAACTCAAATGGAACAATTGATATCACATTTGTTTCGTCTATAAATAAAATTCCTGAACTCATAAAAAAAAGCGTTATGGATAATAAAACAAGAGAATCTAATTTAATTAAAGAAAAATCTCAAAAACCATATTTTAATATTGATCATTACATAAAAAGCAAACTAAAGAAAAACATTCATCCAACAATATCGTTGATAAGTGGTTTATCTTCTTCGGTTTTACCGGATTTTTTTAATGCTTTAGGCGATTAAAAGGAGAAGTTTGATTTTGAAAAACCTCAAATAAATCTGAAATCCAAAGATGCTATAATCAATATTTTATCAGACGTCATATTAAACAGTTCTGATATAGTAGCATTTGTCAGAGGTGGTGGAGAGGGTATAGAAATATTTAATGATTATCACATAGCAAAAAAAGCTATGAATATTAATCCTCATATCATATCAGCAATCGGGCATGCAGAAAATACTACACTTTTAGATTCAGTAGCAGATAAGAAATTTGATACTCCAACAGCTTTTGGTAATTATTTATATGAGATATCGAAAAAATCTCATAATATTAATTTTAAGAAAATTTTTAATTATATGTTCTATATTGGAATTGGATTGATAATTGGTTTTATAGCATCTAAATATTTATTTTAATTTTGTGTATTAAGGATTTAAAAATGGAAGAAAAAATTAAAAAAGAAATCTCTGTTCACTTTTATTCCTCATTTTAATCATCCGCAAAATCTGCGTAAATCAACAGCAAATTTTCTCTGAAATCCCCAATTTGGTTATTCATTTTAAAGTTTAGATTTGACAATAAATAATTGATTTTCAAAAGTATTCGCTGAATAAAATAAACAGGAGTTTTTGTGATTTCCGAAAAAAAAATAAAACAGATCATTGAAAAGTTGATTGAAACTGCAAAACCGCAAAAGATTTATCTCTTCGGTTCTTATGCCCGAGGAGATGCAAAAGAAAAATCAGATTTAGACTTTCTCGTGGTTGAGCGCAAATTAAAAAGTCAAAGAAAAGAGATGGTAAGACTGCACGATGCTATCAGGTCGATGCGGCTTCCTGTCGACATTTTAGTTGCTGGTGAATCTTATTTCAACGAATGGTCTGAAATTCCCGGAACAATAATTCATCGAGCAATAACCGAAGGGAAATTGTGTTATGAAAAACCTTAAATATGCTGATAAGCTGTTACAAAAATCTCAGAACGATTTGGTTGTTCTAAAGAAATTATATTCTGATCCGGAAGTCGCTGATGAAATTAAAGGCTTTCACGCTCAACAATCTGCTGAAAAGATGTTAAAAGTTGTTTTAGCTTTTGAAGGAATTGAATTTCCATTTACACACAGATTAACAGATTTATTAGATTTACTTAAAGACAATCAAATTCCCGTTCCGGGTTCATTTGAAGATTTGCGATTTCTTACACCATTCGCAGTTGAATTTCGTTATGACTATTTTGAAGAGGTTGATGAATCAATCGATTTTGAGGAAATAATTGCATTATTAGATAAACTACACGAATGGGTAATAAAAAAAATCTATTTATAAATCTAATGATATAACTCACTCTAACCCTCAGTTTGGTTCTTTACATAGTTGTTCTTTTTAAAACATTTACAGAAAAGAAATGTAAACAAATTCTGAAAAACACGGAGGAGCTATACCAATGGATAAAAAAAGAAATTGATGAAAAATTAAGAAAATACATAGCTCTAGTGCGGAAAGATTTCTCACCAAAGAAGATTATTTTATTCGGTTCTTATGCACGAGAAGATTTTACCGAAAACAGTGATATCGATGTTGCTGTTATTGTTGATAAAATTGAAGGTGATTTTTTAGAGTTGGAATTTCAGTTGTTCAAATTGAGAAGAAATATCGATGATCGAATCGAACCGGTTTTGCTGGAAGAAAATAATGATAAAAGCGGATTTCTGGAATCTATTTTGGAGTATGGGAAGGTGATTTACAAGAGTTAAGTTCCACTGATAATTCAATTAAGAAGAAAAGAAGACCTTACGGATGGTTGAGGAACGAAACCTCCGTAATGGTCAGAAAATCGGAATCAACCATTGCGAAGGTTTAACAAGATGAATTCCTCTGTATCATTCGCAAGGTTTTGGGTTTGCTTAAACTAACTCCTTCGCAATTTCACACGCTAATTTCACATTATTTTCAACTAGCTTAATATTTGCTTTCAAAGCTTTTCCTTCTGTAAGTTCCACAATTTTTCGCAGTAGAAATGGAGTGACTTTCTGTCCTATTATATTTTTCATTTCTGCTTCTTTTATTGCAATTGTAATGAATTTTTCCATCTCATCAAATTGAATTTCATATTTATTGGGAATAGGATTTGCAATTAAAATACCATTTGAAAAACCTAATTTCCGAGTGAGTATAAAAATTTTGACAATCTGTTGCACAGTATCAATTTTCTCGATTTTCAGGTTTGTTTTTGCAGAATAAAAAGCCGGGAAAAACTCGGTTTGAAACCCCAAAACCGGTACACAGAGAGTTTCCAGAACTTCCAATGTTTTAGAAAGATCCAAGATAGCCTTTGCTCCTGCAGAAACAACAATAACAGGAGTTTTAGACAGCTCAAAAAGATCTGCTGAAATATCGAATGTTTTTTCAGCAAACCTGTGAACTCCACCGATTCCACCGGTCGCAAAAACTTTTATTCCTGCTAAATTTGCTGCAATCATTGTTGCAGAAACAGTGGTTGCTCCCATCTCTTTTTTTGCGAGTACATTTGCAATTTCTCTGCTGGAAACTTTACGGATATTTTTTGAAGAAGCTAAATTTTCTAATTCCTGCTGATTCAAACCGATCTTTATTTTTCCATTCATAATGCAGATATAAGCAGGAACAACGTTATTATTTTTTGCGATTTCTTCTAATTTTCTGGCAACTTCCAGGTTTTGAGGAAATGGCATTCCATGTGCTATAATCGTAGATTCCAAAGCTATTACAGGTTTGTTTTTTTGTAAAGCTTGTTCAACTGGCTTGCTGATGCTCAGAAATTCTTCTTTGAGATTATTCATCTTTTGGGCTTTCAAGGACTTCAACTTTTAACTGCTTCACTCCCACACCGATTAAACCGATTTCTTTGGCAGCAGCATAAGAGATGTCCAAATCACGTCCTCTAATAAAAGGTCCACGATCATTAACTCGCACAACAACAGATTTTCCATTATCTTCGTTAGTTACTTTTAAGACAGTATTGAAAGGCAAGAATTTATGAGCACAGGTGAGTTTATTCATATCGAAAACTTCACCGCTCGAGGTTGGCTTGCCATGAAATTTAGTTCCGTAAAATGAAGTCACAAAATAGAAAACATCTCCTTTTCCAACATCCTTTTGGATAACTTCTGTTTTGGAATTTCCATAGAACTGATGCAGTTTTTTATTTGAAGTTCCTTTAGTTTTATAAATTGTATTGGAGCTGCATCCAATCAATAATAAAAGAATTGAAATAACAATAATAAATTTATTCAAACTAACCTCCTCAATCCGACTTTTTCAAAAAAGTAAGTAAAACGAATCCTGTCTATTAAATTTTTCCTGTTGACAGAATAAGCTCTCCTTTCTTCTTTATCCACAAAAATTTAGGTGTAATTTATGGATAAATCTATTGTTGATTATTTTATCTCTCTGGTTCAAATTGACAGCGAATCCAGACAGGAAAAAGACATTGCTCTCAAACTTGAAAAAGATCTAACAGCTTTAGGAGCTGAAGTTAAATTTGATAAGGCAAACGAAAAGTCAAAAGGAAACATCGGCAATCTTTATGCATATTTTCCGGGAAAGGTGGATAAAGAACCAATTCTGTTTTGTGCTCACCTGGATACTGTGAAACCGGGTATTGGCATTAAACCTCAGATTCTGAAAGATAGGATTACATCCGATGGAACAACGATTTTGGGGTCAGATGATAAATCCGGAATTGCTCAAATTGTCTGGGCAATAAAGGAGATTTTGGAAAGCAACATCTCTCATGCACCGATTGAGATTTTATTTACCATCTCAGAAGAAAGCGGTCTTTTAGGCTCAAAAAATCTGGATTATTCTTTGATAAAATCTAAGTTTGGATTTGCTCTCGATTCCAGGGATGTCGGTTCATTGACAATTGGAGCTCCTTCAGAAAACGACTTAAAAATTTTTGTACATGGTAAAGAAGCTCATGCCGGTGTTGAACCGGAAAAAGGTTTGAATGCAATTATGATTGCTGCCAATGCAATTAGAGAATTACCTCTTGGTCGAATTGATGAAGAAACTACTTGTAATGTTGGAAAGATTGGAGGTGGGAAAGCCACGAACATCATTCCTAATTACGTAAAAATCGAAGCTGAGGTTAGAAGTCATTCCGAAGAAAAACTTCAAAAAATTACTCAACAGGTTTGTTCAATTTTAGAGGAAACAGCTTCAAAATATCAAGTTGAAAATTCTGAAGGTAAGATAATCTATGCAAAGGTTGAGATTGATATTAAAAAAGGTTATCAATCTTTTCGATTAAGCGAAGATGATGAGATAGTTAAGCTGGCTCATAAAACTAATAAAAACTTGGATTTACCCTGCACAACTTCAATCGGTGGTGGTGGGAGTGATGCCAATAATTTCAATCAAAACGGCATCAAAATGGCAATTGTTGGAACAGGAATGAACAGTGTTCATACAGTTGATGAATTCATCCTTATTTCAGATTTGGAAAAAGGTTCTCAATGGGTTAAAGAAGCCATCAAAATTTATTCTCAGATGTAAAATGAAACTAAATTTTTTCAAGATGCAGGCTCAGGGAAATGATTATCTATTCTTTGATTTCCTTCAAGAAAATGTACCTCAAATCGATTTTTCCAAACTTGCCCGAAAAATTTGCGACAGACATTTTGGAGTGGGAGCTGATGGAATTGTTTTAATTTCGAAGGCTTCTGAAAATGATGCAAGCATGAAAATTTATAATGCGGATGGTTCACAGGCTGAGATGTGTGGGTCTGCTCTGCGGTGCACGATTGCGTATTTAAATTCGCTTTCAGAAAAAAAATCTTTTTCTATCCAAACAAAAGCAGGACAAAGAATTGGCTGGATCGTCTCAAATGAAGGATCGCCAATTGTAAAAGCTGATTTTGGTTTACCGAAATTGATAAACAAAAATCTGATAAGAATTGAAAAATTTGAAGGTTTAGCAGTTTCAGTAGGAAATCCACATTTTGTAACTTTTGCAGATAATTTGGATACGGATATTGCAGAAAAATTCGGTCATGAAATTGAAATAAATGAATTCTTTACTGAACGCACAAACATCGAATTTGTAAAAATTATTTCTCCAAATGAAATTGAGATAAAAGTTTGGGAGCGGGGAACAGGTGAAACTCAGGCTTGTGGAACCGGTGCTTGTGCTGCGGTTTTTGCCGGTATTCATCAAAATTTCTTAGAGAATATTGTTGATGTTATTTTTCCTGGTGGAATACTTAAAGTTGAATTTGATGGAGAAAGTATTTTCTTAATAGGAAAAGTGGATTTTGTCTTCTTTGGAGTTTATGAATTTTGATCATGATTAATAATAAAACATTTTCATCTAATAAAAAAAAAGGAATGAACAATGGATGAAAAACGAGATGAACAACTGGAAATACCTGAAGATATCGGACAGTATTTAAAATCAATACGAACAAAACAACGCATTTCCCTCCAAAAAGTTTCTGAGAAAACAAGAATAAAAATTCGTTTTCTCGAAGATATTGAGAATGACATTTTTGAGAATTTAGGTGGAACAGGTTATGCAAAAGCCATAATTGTTCATTATGCCAGAGCGATCGGAGCAGATGAAAAACATGTTCTGGATTTGTTTAATAAAGAGCTGAAACCATCAAAAGAGCTTTTTGTTAAAAAAAAATCCATCAAACATAAAAAAATGTTATTTTCAGCAAATTTATTTGCTATCATATTCCTGGTAATCCTGATGATAGTTTTAACAGTTTTAACAGTAAATCTCTATAAACAAGGAAAGTTAAGTTCACCCATCAGGAAAAAAGTTACTGCAAAAGTTGAAACAATAGAACAAATCGAGAAAAAGAAAGAACAAACCCAGCAGATACAGGAAGAAATCGAGATAACAAAACAGTCAGAAGTTCAGGAAGAAAAAATCAATGTTCAGGCATTGAGAGATACAACGGATTATTTAAAAGAATTTATGTTCAAAGATAAAGAAAGTCCATTCGATTATCAGGAGTAATAATAGATTCATCTCGTCATATGACTTTTAAAAAAGTACAATATCAACACCTTCTGGCTTCAGTACTCAAACCTTCACGATACATAAATCAGGAAATTAACAGCTTCTGTAAGCAGCCCACCTCAAATACGGTCAATTTCTGTCTCGCTTATCCGGATATTTATGAAGTGGGATTTTCACATCTTGGTCTCAAAATACTTTATTCCATTTTGAATAATGAACCCGATGCTGTTGCAGACAGGGTTTATGCTCCGTGGCCGGATTTTGCTGAAAAATTAAAAGAGAATAATCTTCCTCTTTTTGGAATTGAAAGCAAAATTCCATTACAAGATTTTGATGTTATTGGTTTCACTTTGCAAACGGAGCTTACTTATACAAATATTCTGTATATGCTGGAGCTTGGGAAAATTGCAATTTTTTCGCCAGATAGAAAAGATGATGATCCTATAATTTTTGCAGGTGGACCTTGCTGTACAAATCCCGAACCCTTAGCAGATTTTTTTGATGCTTTTCTGATTGGAGATGGGGAAGAAGCGATTGTGGAGATAAAGAATTCTTTGAAAGAAAGTAGAACTAAAACCAGATTTGAAAAACTTCAGAAACTAAACAAAATTCAGGGAATTTACATTCCTGCTTTTCGAGAGAAAAATAATTCTTCCAAAACCATCAAAGCTCGCAAATTCATGGATTTTGATAATCCAAAGAAAACACATTCGAATCAATTGGTTCCCTGGATTCAACCTGCTCATGAGCGTTATGTTTCAGAAATTATGCGCGGTTGTTCCCGCGGTTGCAGGTTTTGTCATGCCGGCATGTTTTACAGACCTGTAAGAGAAAAAGCTCCTCAAAAAATCATTAAACAAATAGTAGCTGAAATATCTGAGTATGGTTGGGACGAAGCTGCCTTAACTTCCCTTTCCACAAGCGATTACACCTGCATTAAAGCTTTACTTCTTGAACTGCAAAATGAACTCTCAAAAACGAACACAAGTATTTCGCTTCCTTCACTTAGAGTAGATACAATTGATGAGCAGATTACAAAACTCTTGATCCAGATGCGGCAAACCGGACTTACAATCGCTCCTGAAGCTGGAACGCAAAAATTGAGAGATATCATTAACAAAAATATAGATGAAGAGGAAATTTTAAGAAGCGTGAAAATCGCTGTAAAAAATGGTTGGAAACTTATTAAACTCTATTTTATGATAGGTTTGCCTTTTGAAAAAATGGAAGACATTCGAGGAATTATTCAGCTTATAGAAAAAATCATAAATTTATCTCAGAAAAGAATTCAGATCAATATTACGATTTCACCGTTTATTCCAAAAGCTTTCACACCTTTTCAATGGGCAGAAATGGAATCCTCAGAAAAGCTTCTTAAGAAAGCTCTGTTCATCAAAAATTCCCTGAGAAGATATAAATTTGTGAAAACCAAATATCATGAAGTTTCTTCTTCAATATTGGAATGCGTGATGGGAAGAGGAGACAGAGAAATTGGAAAATTGATTTATACTGCTTATAAGAAAGGAGCGATTTTCGATGCCTGGCATGAATTTTATGATTTTGATAAATGGCAAAATTCTGCAGATTCTTTAAATCTCGACCTGCAAAAATATCTTAAACCCATCGATTTGAATTCTACTTTGGTTTGGGACCACATAGATATTAGTATTGAAAAAGATTTTCTTATTTCAGAATGGAAAAAAGCTCAACAAGCAAAAACAACCGAAGATTGCAGAACAGGAAAGTGTACAAATTGTGGAGTATGCAATTCTGAGATTTTTCCGAAATATGAAGAAAAAGAAAATCTGAAAGAGGTAAAATTAGAATTTGAAAAACCGGAAAAACAACAGAGTTTCTATTACCGTGTTTTCTATGAGAAGAAAGGAATCATGCAGTTTGTGGCTCATTTAGATTTGCTGAGAATGATACAGAAAATTCTGCGAGCAAGCGGATTACCGATTTCTTATACAGAAGGTTTTTCAATTCATCCCAAGTTGAGTTTGGGTCCTCCGCTTTCCATTGGAATCCAGGGGGAAAATGAGTATTTCGATTTTGCGATTATAGAAGAAAAAGATGTTGTTGAGATTGAGAAAAAAATCAAAAATAGAGTTCCTTCTCAAATTAAAATTAAGAAGATAATTCCTGTTTTTTCCAGGAAATTGAGGGCAATGGATTTTTATCAATTGGAAAGATTAATTTTAATTCCTCCTGTAGAGCTTCGAGAAACTTTCCAAATTTGCACTAATGAGTTTACTAATTGCGACAACTGGCAATTTACTCGAACTCGAAAAGGAAAACAGAAAATTTCAGATTTAAAAGATATTGTAAAAAGCATTTATTGGGAAGGAGAAAAGCTGGAGATTGTGAAAAAAATTGTTGGTGTCAGCATTTTTGATATTCTGCGAGAAGTTTATAAATTTAAACGCGAAAATACAAATCGATTTGAGATTGTCAGAAAAGAATTACTTGAGCTTTCCGAAACTTCTTAGGAATGTCATCCCGCGAAAGCGGGAATCTAAGGTTTAAAAGATTTATCTTCCCGCTAAACCTTTTCAATGGTTTTTTTCTAACCTTGGACTTGTGAAGTCTTTGAGACTTAACAAGTTTTCTAAAACCCTTCTTAAACCTGATAAATTTCTTCGCTGATTTCGGAATCTGACTAATTATTCGATATTTTCTTTAGAAATATTTAGTAACTAAATGCAATACAAGCACTTAAGAGTTAAAAATTTCACTCATTTTGTAACTTATTATTATCATATAAATTAAGTCAGATTTAGTCCCCTCTGAGAGGTTTTTGTCGTTTACTATAATGAGAGCATTGTATCTATGATATGGAATAAATTATTTTTTAACGTTGATATTCAGGATATGAATTTAATGAAGAACACAGATATTTTTTTTCTGGGGAAGAATAATTTCATTTGACTTTCCTCATCGATTTTTTTTTAGTCGGCGAGGAGCATAAATTACAAAATTTGTAAAAAATATGGAGGGAAAAATGTTTAAGAAAAAAGTTTTAATCCTATTCTTTTTTATGATCTGCTTTATTTTTATTTCAATGGATAATTTAGTAGCTCAAAATATTAATCCTGAAAGTCTTGAGATAAAATCCTTTTTTTACCCTCACATTTCTTTTACAAGTGGCATCCAGTTAGTCACTTAATTATGAAATCCTTACATTTTTTGGCAAAAAATATTTCTATCCTTCAAAAGCAACCGTTAATTCAGGTATTATCACAAATTCTTTAAGTTTCAAACCTATAGCAATTATCTGTCTTCCAAGTTTTGTGAGATAATATTTGTATGAGTGAGCAACTTTTTTAATCAATCCGTGAACCCGAAGCCGTTTAAATATTCTGCATACTTGTGAACTTGTTTTTTTTAAGTATCTTCTAATTTCTCTATTCTGAAATCCGGAAATATTGAATTCACCTCTTATTAAAAT
>CAYWJN010000025.1:0-30531 GCA_964457455.1 uncultured Candidatus Cloacimonadota bacterium | reverse complement strand
CAATATTTTATCAGATAATTCAGACAGTTTTTCAGGTTTGCTTATCTTTCCATCAAAATACTTTTGAGCAAAAATGAAAGTCCTGTTCGCCAGATTTCCCAGAACATTGTTCAAATCATTGTTTATCTTATTCTGAAAATCTTTCCAGGTAAAATCGCTGTCTTTGGTTTCCGGTGCATTTGCAGCAAGAACATAACGCAAAAGTTCACCATCAAAATATTTCAGATAGTCCTCAACCCAAACTGTCCAGTTCCTGCTCGTGGACATCTTCTGTCCTTCAAGATTTAGAAACTCATTGGCTGGAACATCATACGGAAGAATAAATGGCTCTTTCTGTTTGGAAAGTACAGCAGGCCAGATTATTGTGTGAAAAGGAATATTATCTTTTCCCAGGAAATGAATCAGTTTTGTCTCTGGATCCAACCAATATTTTTTCCAAAGATCCGGTTGTCCTTTTCTTTCTGCCCATTCCATTGTTGATGAAATGTAACCGATTGGAGCATCAAACCATACGTAGAGAACTTTCCCTTTAGTATTTTCCAAAGGTATCGGTATTCCCCAATCAAGATCGCGTGTAATCGCTCGCTCGATAAGTCCCTCATTCAGCCAGCTCATAATGAAGTTGAGCACATTATCTTTCCAATATCTTTTAGTTTCAAGCCATTCTCTAAGCTGGTTTTCAAATTTTGGGAGATTAATGTACCAGTGTGTTGTTTCTTTTATAACAGGCTTTTCACCTGATATTTTGCTTCTCGGCTCGATCAAGCTCATAGCATCTATAAGTTTCCCGCATTTGTCACATTGGTCACCACGTGCACCTTCCGATTTACAATGTGGACATATTCCTTCAATATATCGATCTGCCAGGAAGCGTTTGTGTTTTTCATCATAAAACTGGTTTAACGTCTTTTTTGTTACATATCCAGCTTTCAGCAGATTTGTGAAGAAGTCCTGAGATACTTTTATATGTCTTTGTCTGGACGTACCGGAAAAATTATCTAATTGAATATTTAAACCTGCCAGATCTTTTTTCATACTTTTATTATAACGTTCAGCAATAACTCTTGGCTCAACTCCTTCTTCTTCAGCTTTTATAGAAATAGGAGTTCCATAATCATCTGTTCCTCCGATGTAAATAACATCATTTCCCAGAAGTTTATTGTATCTGACAAAAATATCCGCATTCAAATATGAACCTGCCACATGCCCAATATGAAGAGGACCGTTTGCATAAGTTAATGCACTTGTAACTAAAATCTTTTCCAAATTCTTTCTCCTTGTATTTTCACCTTAAAACAACTGATTTATTAATTCAATTGTTGGGATTTAGTGTCAAGAAATATGAAATGAATTATAAGATTTAGGTGAGATTATTTTTCTATATAGGAAATTCTTAATAGAAGTTGGTTTTATAGATTACAATTTTATTATGCAGATATTTCCTGCTTTCTTATATTTAAAAAATATAACTTTTAGAAAATAATATTACATTTCAATTTCTTATAAATATGATACTTACATAAGTATCTTTTGTTAAAAATAAATAAATAATGAAAGCATCAGAAGAAAAATTTCAGACAGAAGTTGAAATTGAATTTGCGATGTCTTATGAACCAGGAAAAATAGAATCCGCCAGATTTGGTTTTTTACAGGTGAGACCCATGGTTGTTTCAAATAAATTTGTTGAAGTTCATATTGAAGATTACAAGCAGGAGAAAATATTTATTTATTCCAATCATATTATGGGAAATGGCGTAAATGATACGATCAAAGACATTGTATTTATCAAGCCAAACGATTTCAGAGCTGAATATACAAGAGCTATGGCTAAGGAAATCGAACAGATAAATTTTTCTCTGACCGATAAAAATATTAATTACATTTTAATAGGTTTTGGCAGGTGGGGATCTTCAGATCCATGGTTGGGGATTCCTGTAGTCTGGAATCAGATATCCGGTGCAAAAGTTATCGTGGAATCCAGCATACCAGATATGAATCCGGATTATAGCCAGGGTTCGCATTTCTTTCATAATATAACCAGCTTTGGTATTTTTTATTTTTCATGCAAGAATACTCAAAAGATAAAGATCGACTGGAACTGGCTTTTAAAGCAGAAAATTATTACTGAAACTAAATTCGTGCAGCATGTTCAATTATCATCACCTATGCAAGTTAAGGTAGATGGTCGCAATGGGACAGGAGTTATATTAAAATGAAAAATCAAAGTAAGAATTTAGAGTTATTAATAGAAAATCTCAATGAAAGAGCAAAAGAATTAAACTGTTTATACAATGTTGAAAAGATCCTAAAAAATTATGATGCAGAGCTTGAATACATCTTTAAAAAGTTGATTAAAGTAATTCCCCCGGGCTGGCAATATAGCAAGATTTGTAAGGCAAGAATCAATTATAAAGACATGGTATTTCAGTCTAAGAATTTTAAGGAAACAGAATGTTTTCAAAGTGCCAAGATCATCGTAGAAAAGAAAATTGTAGGAAAAGTTCAAGTATTTTATCTTGATGCAACTGGATTATGTAAGGAAGATCCATTCTTACCCGATGAAAAAAAATTATTAAATACAATTGTCGAAAGAGTTGGTAACTATATTTATCATAAAAAATTAAAACAAGCTGTCATGGATCTGGATACTGCAAAAGAAGCTATTGAAAATCATAAAAAAAAGGATTGGAAAATAATTATTGATCTGATAAAAGCCACTGATTCCAGTTTATTTTTGAAAATCTCCAGAAAAATGATGAACTATTTGTGCCGGATAGGTATAGATAAAGCTCGAGATTTGCTGTTGTCCTTTGAAGAAGAAAAAGATACCAAAACAACAAATTCAACTTTTGATTTAAATATTCCAAGAAAGAAAAGAAATATCGAATCAATTACAAATTTAAGTGATCAGGTTTTTGTAATAGCCTCAGAATATCTGAGTGATGATGATATATTGATCAACTTTCAAAAATGGATTCAGGAAGATAAAATTGATTTTTTAGTTTTGGCACTTGAAAGCCTGGCATCTTCTCTCAATGATATTCAGAATGCTATTAGTCGTTATCGTCGGCTTGGTCTTGATAAGACAGAATTATCTTTATATACTAACAAAAATATAAATGTTCTATTGATCTACAGACTTTTTACAGAACAACTCGAATTTATTAATATCGCCAAGAATTATGTGGATATCAAAGATTTTTATTATATTATGCAACACATTATTTTCCCGCAGAACAGTCATGGAAAATTAGGCGGAAAAAGCGCTGGTATTTTTCTTGCCTATAATATTCTAAAAAACGCAAAAGGAGATGATGATCAAAAACTGAACATTAAAATCCCCAAAACTTGGTTTATAACCTCAGATACTATGCAGCATTTTCTTCATTATAATAATCTCGAGGAAGCTTTTGAACAGAAGTATAAATCAATAGAACAGATCCGTGAAGAATACGGAAACATCATTCAGATTTTTAAAAATTCTCATTTTCCTAATGATATAATAAACGGATTATCACTTGCTTTAGACGATTTTGGAGAAAATCCGATAGTTGTAAGAAGTTCCAGTTTATTAGAAGATAGAGTAGGAGCAGCTTTCTCCGGTAAATACAAAAGCCTATTTTTAGCAAATCAGGGTTCCAAAAATGAACGTTTGAATGCTTTGATGGATGCAGTTGCAGAAATCTATGCTTCTACCTTTGGACCTGATCCGATAGAATACAGAAAAGAGAGGGGATTACTTGATTTCCATGAAGAGATGGCTTTGATAATTCAGGAAGTTGTAGGAACAAAAGTAGGTGATTACTTCCTGCCTTCTTATGCAGGAGTTGCCTTCAGTAATAATGAATTCAGGTGGTCACCCAGAATAAAAAGAGAAGATGGGTTAGTGAGAATGGTTCCGGGATTGGGTACTAGATCTGTTGATAGATTAAGCGATGATTATCCAATATTAACAGCACCGGGACAACCTAGTCTGAAAGTTAATATTACTTCTGATGAGATTCTGCGATATTCTCCTCATCAAATCGATGTTATCAATCTTAAAGAAAATTCTTTTGAAACAATAGAGATAACTGATTTATTAATAAAATCTGGTAATGGTTACCCGGGAATTGAGAAAATAGTATCTGTTTATGAAGAGAATCGTTTTACATCTAAACCTTTATTTAATCTTAATTTTAAAGAAGATGATCTGATTGTTACATTTAACGGATTGATTTCAGGAACACCTTTTTTGAAAAAAATGAAAAGCGTATTAGATATTCTTAAAGAAAAGACCAACATGCCGGTAGATATTGAATTTGCTTCTAATGGAAAGGATTTTTATCTTTTACAATGCAGAGCTCAATGTTATTCAAAAGATAATATCCCCTCCAAAATACCACGAGATATTGCGAAAGAAAATATCATTTTTAATGCAAAAAAATATGTATCAAACGGTCAACTTCAGGATATTTCTCATGTTGTATATGTTGATCCTGATATGTATAGTTCTCTGGAAACCATTGAAGAATTGAAATCAGTTGGAAAAGCGGTTGAAAATATTAATCAAATATTACCAAAAAGGAAATTTATTTTAATGGGACCGGGAAGATGGGGCAGCAGAGGAGATATTAAACTTGGAGTTAATATAACATATTCGGGTATTAATAACACTGCAATGCTGATAGAGATAGCAAAGAAAAAAGGAAATTATACTCCGGATTTATCTTTCGGAACTCATTTCTTCCAAGATCTGGTTGAATCTTCAATTAAGTATTTACCTTTATATCCAGATGATAAAGGCATTGTATTTAATGAAAATTTCTTAACTGAATCTGAAAATATTCTAAGCAATCTTTTACCGGAATTTTTTTCATTAGAAGATGTAATAAAAGTCATCGATATAAGAAAAGTGACAGATGGAAAAATTCTTAAAATTTTAATGAATGCAGACTCGAATGAATCTTTGGCTTATCTTTCTTTTCCTACTGAAGAAGTTCACATTACAGAAGAAATTGAACTATTACCTTCTCCACAATCAGAGAATCATTGGAGATGGAGAACAAACATGGCAGAACATATTGCAGGTGAATTGAATTCTGAAAGATTTAGGGTTGAAGGAATTTATATTTTTGGAAGCACCAAAAATGCTGCTGCTGGTCCGGCTAGCGATATAGATCTATTAATCCATTTCAGGGGAACTGATAAACAGAAAAAAGAACTTTTGAATTGGTTGGAAGGATGGAGTTTGTGCTTAGCTGAAATAAATTATCAGAAAACAGGATTTAAAAGTGATGGATTGCTTGATGTTCATATTATTACAGATGAAGATATAAAGAATAAAACAAGCTATGCAATTAAAATCGGTGCTGTAACCAATGCAGCTCGTCCTTTGAAAATGAAGGAAATTTCTTAACCGGAAAACAATCGACAAAATGATTAAATGCTTCTTCGTTTCAGATATTCACGGAAAAATCGATAGATACGAAAAACTATTCAATGAAATAAAAAAAGAACGACCTGATATTGTTTTCCTGGGTGGTGACCTGTTACCCTCAATAGCAGCATTTAATGAATTATCAGATATCCAAACCAAAGATTTTGTTGATGAATATTTAGTTAAAGAATTTCTGGATTTAAAAGCAGATATTGGTGATGATTATCCGGAAGTGTATTTAATAATGGGAAATGACGATCCAAGAAAAGAGGAAATCTCTTTTATGGAAGCAGAAAATCTTGGAGTATGGAAGTATATTCACAATCGGAAAGTGAGCTATGAGGGGTATCAAATATACGGATATGCTTATATTCCACCAAGCCCTTTCTTATTAAAAGACTGGGAACGATATGATGTTTCCAGGTTCGTAGATGTTGGTTGTATTTCACCCACTGAAGGTTATAGAACTTATCCTGTTTCAGATCATGAACAAGAATATTCAACCATAAAAAATGATCTTGAGAAATTAACTGCGGAGAAAGATCTTTCGAATTCGATTTTTTTATTTCACTCTCCTCCATATCAAACAAAACTCGATAGAGCAGCTTTAGATGGACAAATGATAGATCATGCTCCGGTTGATGTACACGTAGGAAGCATTGCCATAAAAAGATTTATAGATGAAAAGCAACCCTTTATTACTTTGCATGGTCACATTCATGAATCTTCCAGCATTACAGGATATTGGAAGCAAAGAATTGGGAAAACTCATCTATTTTCTGCTGCTGATCATAAACCTGATCTGGCGATTATTAAATTCGACTTTGAGAATCCTTCTGAAGCATTCAGAGTATTATTATAGTAAAACAATAAAAAATATTATAAACTATATATTGAAAATTATTGCACTTGACAAATAATCTGGGTTTAAATTTTTTCAGAAAAAATTTGGAGGTTTTTTATGACAATGAATGAATTTTTAGAGAAGGTTGAAGCAAAAAACAAATGTCAACCTGAATTTATGCAGGCTGTAAAAGAAGTTGTAGAATCTATCTGGGATGTATATCAATCTAATACGAAATACGTAGAAGCGAAAATTTTAGATAGAATAGTAGAACCGGAAAGAGTTATTATTTTTAGAGTTCCATGGGTAGATGATGATGGTGAAGTACAGGTGAATCGCGGCTTCCGTATAGAATTTAATAGCGCTATAGGTCCCTATAAAGGTGGTCTTCGTTTCCATCCATCTGTTAATCTTGGCATTCTTAAATTCCTCGGATTCGAGCAAGTATTTAAAAACAGTTTAACTACACTTCCAATGGGTGGTGGAAAAGGTGGATCTGATTTTGATCCTAAAGGAAAATCCGACAATGAAGTTATGCATTTCTGTCAGGCTTTTATGGGTGAACTTTTCCGTCATATCGGATACAATACTGACGTTCCAGCAGGTGACATCGGTGTGGGCGGTAGAGAAATCGGTTATATGTTCGGAATGTATAAAAAAATCAAAAACGAATTTGTTGGCATTCTCACAGGAAAAGGAAGAAATTGGGGTGGAAGCTTAATCCGACCGGAAGCTACTGGATATGGTCAGGTATATTTCGCAGAAGAAATGCTTAAAACAAGAGGTGATTCCTTTGAAGGTAAGATCTGCACAGTTTCCGGTTCCGGGAATGTAGCTCAGTATGCTACGGAAAAAGTTATAGAGCTTGGTGGAAAAGTTGTTACACTTTCAGATTCAAGTGGATACATTTACGATCCGGATGGAATCACTACGGAAAAACTGGCTTATATAATGGAACTTAAGAACGTTAAACGTGGTAGAATTAAGGAATATGCTGAAAAATACAGCGTTAAGTATGTTGAAGGTAAGAGACCTTGGGGAGAAAAATGTGATATTGCTCTTCCAAGTGCAACACAAAATGAAATCGATGCTAACGATGCTCAAACACTTATCAACAACGGATGTTTCTTAGTTAGTGAAGGTGCAAATATGCCCTCAACACCGGAAGCAATTGAAATTTATTTGAAGAATAAAATTCTTTATGGACCGGGAAAAGCAGCTAATGCAGGTGGAGTTGCCACAAGCGGTCTGGAAATGTCTCAAAACAGTCTTCGTCTTAGCTGGACAAGAGAAGAAGTTGATGAAAAACTTCATAATATCATGATCGCCATTCATGAACAATGTGTAAAACATGGTAAAGAAGGAGATTTCATCAATTACGTGAAAGGTGCAAACATTGCTGGATTTATCAAGGTTGCAGATACAATGATCGATCACGGTGTTGTATAAGCATAATAATCATAACGAAATAAAGCCCTCAGAATTTTCGAGGGCTTTTTTATATTCATCAGACCTGACTCGGGACGAGGTACGAGTAGTGAATAATGAAATTCTCAACACAAAATACTTCTAACTTTCCGAAGAAAAATGGTAAAACTATTTTTGCTAACCTTGAAAGTAACCGTTGAAAAGGTCTATTTGAAAGAATTCCTCTGTATGTAAACCCTTTTCAAGGTTTTTTAGCTAAATAAACTAATTCTATCTTCGATTAAATTTCTGATCTCATTTAATCTTTCTTCTGTTTCAGCTTCAAAACGTAAAACTAAAACAGGAGTTGTATTTGATGCTCTGCAAAGTCCCCAGCCGTCATCAAAGGTTATTCTCATTCCATCGATGTCGTTTACATTATAACCTTCTTTTATAAATGAATCCCGCACTTTTTCCACAAGTTTAAATTTATCTTCATCTGTACTTTGAATGTGAATTTCCGGAGTGTTATACATTTTAGACTGGTCGGAAAGAAATTCACTAACAGGTTTATCAGTTTTACTCATAATTTCCACAAAGCGGCAGCAAACATAAATGGCATCATCAAATCCCAGAAATCTATCCTTCAAAAAAACATGACCTGACATTTCACCACTGACTTTGATTCCTTCTTCAAACATTTTATTTTTGATATTCGCATGACCCGTCTTATACATAATGGGAATTCCATTATATTTTTTTATATCATCAAATAGATTTTTTGAGCATTTCACATCTGCAATAATTTTCTCTTCCGGATTATCTTTCAGGAAATCACGTACAATTATATTTAGGATCTGGTCACCAAAAAGCATTTTACCCTTTTCATCTACAACTCCAATTCTATCACCATCTCCATCCAAACCAAGCCCGACTTCTGCTCCGGTTTCTTTGACAGTTTCAATCAATTTTGTAAGATATTTTTCAACAGTCGGGTCAGGATGATGATTGGGAAAATTTCCATCAGGTTCGCAAAATAGTTCAGTAACATCGCAATTCAAGCTGCGGAGAATATCCGGCAGATAAATTCCTCCAACTCCATTTCCTGCATCAACTACAACTTTTATCGGTCTTTCCAATTTGATACTTTGAACAATGTAATCTTTGTATTTTTGATCCATCTCAGTATTTGAAGTCAGATTTCCTTTTCCCTTTTCAAAATCTCCGGATTGGATAATCCTCAAAATATCCTGAATTTGCTCTCCATAAACACTCAGCAAACCTAAATTCAATTTTATTCCATTATATTCAGAGGGATTATGACTTGCAGTAATCATCACACCGCCGTCAGTTTTCAATTCCCAGATGGAAAAATACAAAACCGGTGTTGCCATCAATCCAACATCTATCACATCTATTCCGGTTTCCAGAAGACCTTGAATAATTTTGTCTTTGAAGCGAGGGGTGCTGAGCCTGGCGTCACCACCGATAACAGTACTTTTCATTTTTTTTCTTCTCAGAAAAGTTCCATATCCTTTTCCAATAAGATATACAGTTTCGTCTGTCATATCTTTATCTACAATTCCTCGAATATCATATTGCCTGAAAATTTGCGGATTTACCATATTTTTTCTCCTTTTTTTTGCCACTGACTTTCACTGACTAAGCACTGACTTTTCTTTCTTTTTTTAGACGCTGATTTACTCTGATTATGTAAACTTAACAAGTTTCTAAAACTTGTTAAGCTTTAATAAGCTTTTTCATAATTTATCCTAATCAATCTGCGTTTATCTGTGGCTTAATTTTTCATCGATTGTTTAAATTCCATACATATCTCTTCAAAACCGGAATAATATTCCTGATAGCTTTACCTCTATGGCTTATTTTATGTTTTTCTCCTTTTGTCATTTCACCAAAGGTTTTACCTGTTTCATCTGCCCGAAAAATTGAGTCGTAACCAAAACCAAAATTACCGATTTTTTTTTCTGTTACTTTCCCGTGAACTATACCTTCCGAAGTTCCAATCAAACCATCTGGAGATGCCAATGCTACAACTGTGCGAAATTCTGCTGTGCGGTTGGTTTTTCCTTTCATAGCTTTCAACATTTTTTTGCGATTATCAGCATATGTGCAATTTTCTCCAGCATACCGCGCTGCATAAACTCCGGGTTTGTCATTTAATTGCTCAACAAAAAAACCTGTATCATCTGCTATTGTAAGCAAACCGGAAAATTCAGCACATTGAACTGCTTTCTTAATTGCATTTCCTACGATTGTGTTTTTGTCTTCAACTACTTCCGTAAAATCAGGGAAATCCAGAGCTGAAACAATTTGAAGATTCAATCCTTTGAGATTCTCTTTTATTTCTTCAACTTTATCTTTATTTCTGGATGCAATAAGTAATTTCATATTTCCCTTTTTAGCCACGAAGAACGCTAAGACGCAGTAAGAAAATAAATCTCTAATTTTGTTTTTCGCTATTTTGCTATTTTACCAATCCATTTTTTGATTTTGTTCAGGATGTTCTTTTCAAGGAATTTTTCTGCTGTTAAGGTTATCTTCTGAAGTAGTTCCAGAACGTCCTCTTCCCCACTCCAATTATCGATTAGAATTTGTTTATCAAGTTCGTTCAAAATCAAATTCAATCCATAAACCACCAAAACCAGATCATCGACATAACCGATAAATGGAATGAAATCCGGAATAATATCAATCGGCATAATCACGTAGGCAATAATACCTCCAACAATTGCTTTTTGCGATTTTGTTACTCGATCATCAATTGCCAGTCTGCACAGAAGAATAAAAAAATCCGGAAGTGTTAAAAGATATTGAGTAAACTTTCCACCCTTCCCATCAGTTTTTGTATTCACAAAAGATGTGATATTCTTGCGAAGTTTCTCATAAAATTGAAGTTTTCTCTTATCGTTTGTAAAAACGATTTTTTCCTTCAATTTTTCAGTTTTTTCTTTTGGAATTTCTTCTGCTTTTACTTCTTCAACTTTTTCTTCATCCATAAAATCCTCCATTTTATTGAACACAAATCACACGGATATTTTTAACCGTTTAATCAATGTCATTTAATTTCCCATTCTTATTTTAGTCCTTCGAGTATCTCCTTAGTTTTATCAGCTTTGGTTTTAACTTCCTTATATTTCTCTCTTTCTTTTTTTATGATGGATTCTGGAGCGTTGGCTAAAAACTTATTATTAGATAATTTACTGTTTATCTTTTGAAATTCTTTCTCAAGTTTTAAAAGCTGTTTTTCCAGCTTTGCTTTTTCCGCATCCAGATCGATCAATCCTTCCAAGGGAAGATATATTTCAATATTCTGTACTACAGCAGCAATGCTTGATTTTGGTTTAGAAATATCAATTCCAAGTTCAATATTAGAAACTTTTGCCAATTTAAGAAAATAGTTCTGATATTTCTTAAGCAACTCAGTTTGTTCAGTTTCAGCAACTTTGACGGTAACATTAATCTCCAAAGCCGGAGAAAGATTTACTTGTTTTTTCAGGTTCCTGATGGCTGTAATTGCTTCTTGTATTAAGTTCATTTCACGATCAATTTTTTCATTTATCATTGATTTATTATGTTGCGGAAAAGCTGCCAGAACGATCGTTTCTTCTTCCATAGGGAAAAAGTGTTTTATTCCCTGCCAAACTTCTTCAGCAATAAATGGCATTATTGGTTGGAGTAATCGCATCGACTTTTGAAGTATATCGAGTAAGATATATTTTGCAGTAAGCTGAGCTTGTTTATCTTCTTCGTTATAAATTCTGTCTTTAGATAATTCCAGGTACCAGCTGCAGAATTCCTTCCAGATGAAATCCATCAAAATATTGGCAGCATCATTAAAACGTAGAGATTCATAGTTTTTTTGTGTTTCAGCAATAACTTCATTCAACCTGCTGTAAATCCATTTATCAGCAAGTTCCAGTTTCAGTTCATCTCTTTTGGGAAGCCCTTCGATTTTCTCCACGTTCATCAAAATGAAACGATATGCGTTCCAAATCTTATTCGCGAAATTCCGTCCTGTTTCCAGGATCGAGTTGGAATAATAACTATCATGTCCTTTTGGGCTGGCAAAGATTATACTGAACCGAAGTGCATCGGCTCCAACATTCTCAATTATATCCAGAGGATCAGGTGAATTTCCCAGAGATTTGCTCATCTTTACACCTTTTTCATCACGCACCATTCCATGCAGAAGCACTGTATCAAAAGGTATTTTATCTTTGAATTCCAGCGTAGCCATTATCATCCTGGCAACCCACAGATAAATAATATCCGGTCCGGTTACAAGTAAATTTGTAGGAAGGAAATACTCAAGATCTTCAGTTTCACCGGGCCAGCCAAATGTTGAAAAGGGCCAGAGCCAGCTGCTGAACCAGGTATCCAGAACATCTTCATCCTGTCTGAATTTGTTATGTCCACATTTTGGACAGGTTTTCGGTTCTTCTTTGGCAACAACAATTTCTTCACACTTCCAGCAGTAATAAACCGGTATTCTATGTCCCCACCAAATCTGACGTGAAATACACCAATCTCGAACGTTCTCCATCCAGTGATAATATACCTTAGTCCATCTTGCAGGTTGAAATTTTACTTTTCCTTCTTTCACAACTTCGATAGCTCTTTTTGCCAGAGGTTTCATTTTAACGAACCATTGATCTGAAAGATAGGGTTCGATGGGAGTATCACAGCGGTAACACAAGCCAACAGCAAGCTCATGCGGTTTTATCGCTTCCAAAAGTTCCATTTCTTTCAAACGTTCAACAATTTTCTTACGTGCTTCAAATCTATCCAATCCTTCAAATTCTTTTCCAGCATTTTCATTCATCACACCATGTTCATCCATAATTACAACCTGCTCAAGATTGTGAGTTAAACCAATTTCATAGTCATTGGGATCGTGAGCCGGAGTAACTTTAACACAACCACTTCCAAATTCCATATCTACAAATTCATCTACAATGATGGGAATTTCACGTTCGACAAAGGGAAGAATTACTGTTTTCCCAACCAGGTCTTTATAGCGCTCATCTTTTGGATTAACAGCAACAGCAGTATCGCCGAGCATTGTTTCAGGACGGGTTGTGGAAACAGTTACAAAACCTTCTCCATCCTTGAGAGGATATTTAATATCCCACATAAATCCCTTTGTATCTTCATGTTCCACTTCATCATTGGAAAGTGCAGTAACACAACGAGGACACCAATTAATTATCCGCTTACCTTTATAGATAAGACCTTTTTCATAAAGACTGATGAAAACCTCTTTAACCGCTTCAGAAAGTCCTTCGTCCAAAGTGAATCTTTGACGAGTCCAATCGCAAGAAGCACCGAGCTGTTTAAGTTGTTCGATAATGAGTCCGCCTTTTTCTTCTTTCCATTTCCAGATTCGTTTGATAAGTTCTTCTCTACCAATTTCATGACGGGTTTTACCCTCTTTTGCCAGTTCTTTTTCAACCATATTCTGAGTTGCGATTCCAGCATGGTCAACTCCCGGAAGCCAGAGCGTGGGAACTCCTGTCATTCTTTTATAACGCACCATTACATCTTGAAGAGTATTATTCAGAACGTGACCCATATGCAGAATATTTGTAACATTCGGAGGTGGAATCAAAACTGTGAAAGGCTTTTTATTCTTATCTATTTTTGGTGAGAAATAACCCTTCTCAATCCAAAGTTTATACCATTTTTTCTCTATTTTTTGTGGTTCATATTTTTTATTTATTTCCATTTTTCCTCTATTTATTGCCACTGACTTTCACTGACTTAACACTGACTGTTTTATTTATTGTCTGCGTTAGTCTGTGACTAAAAAATCCTTCTTTTGAATTCAAGTTTATTTCCGAAATTCACTAGAAGACCAACTCTTATTCCTGTAGCTTTCAGGTAATTTAATAATTGGGCTTCATGTTGTGAGTTTAAAGCACTAATAGCTTTTATCTCTATAATTACTTTATCTTCTACAACAATATCAGCACGGAAATTTCCAATTATTGTTCCTTTATAATTTACTTTAATTTCTTTCTCAATATCGACATTCAAACCAATATTTTTCAATTCAATTATTAATGCTTTCACATATACTGATTCTAAAAAACCTGCTCCCAATTCATCAAACACATTATAAAAACATCTTATAATTTTATCAGTTATATCAGAAAATAGATATTTATTTTGCATTGTCTCAACACCTTTACCTTTGACTTTGTCACTAACTTTTTTCCTTTTTGTCAGTGCTTTGTCTGTGTCAGTCTGTGGCTAAATCTTCGTGGCTTAATTTTTCTTTTACTTCTTCTATAAAATATCGATGGGAGGGAAACACAATTTCGGGACAGTCATCAAAGGTCACATAAAGTGCTTCAGTAGCATCATCGCCAGCCTGAAGCTTACCTCCAATGACTTTCATTAGAAAGCCGAAAGAAATTACCTTTTCATATATTGGAGAAAAATCTGGATAATAACCAAGGAACTCGATTATTTTACCATCCAATCCGGTTTCTTCTTTCATCTCTTCAATCGCACATTCCTCGGGATTCTGATTTATCTCGATGTATCCACTGGGAAGTGCCCATGCACCTGGGTTTGGTTCAAATTTTCGTTTGATAATAACAATTTCATTTTTATTATTTAAAATTACACACGCTGAAGCAGGAATGGGATTTTTATAAAATATCCAGCCGCACTTTTCACAGTGAGGACGCAATTTATCTTCATTATCATTTTGGATGGAAAGCTCATTTCCACATCGAATACAAAAATTTATATCTTTGTAAGAATCTTTTTTAATGCTCATTTTTTACTCTTTCTGTAACTCATAGCTTTTAAAGTGTATAACAAACAATTTTGTTTGTTTCGTTGCACAAGCAAGATTGCTTGTGATACAATTCTATAAGCCGTCATTGGATATGTTACTTTACCTTTATTACGATTTTTGAAATACTCTTTGCTTCAGCAACATAGATGCTTTTTTCCAGAAAATCAAAATCGCTGATAAAATGGATTTTATTCTCAGAAATATATTTTGATAATATCTTTCCATTTATGTTATTCAGCAAAACGATTTCGTTATCTGCAAACATCAGGATGACACTGCTGTCAAGCCGTTTGTATTTATCTAGAGAAATTTGAAATACCGTTCGTTTTTCAGTAGAATCATCTGGACTGAAACCGCATTCTTTTTCCCATAAGATATTTCCATTATCACGATTTAGACAAAAGACTTTTTCTTTTTTTATGAGAACAAGCAAGCGATTTGCATCGAGCAATTCAAAATTCGAAATTTCTCCCTCAAAAGTTTCTACCCATTTAATTTTTTCGCATTTTTTTTCTAAAACCTTCAATGTATTATTCGAAATCAGATAAATCTGCTTATAATCAAAAAAAGGTCTTTTTGTCAGTATGAAATTTAATTTACGTTTCCAATCTATTTCTAATGAGATTTCTTGATGTGGGAAAAACTCAAGTTCATAGCTCTGATTAAGAATTTCATTCAATATTTCCTGCGATTGTTCCTGAATTGTAAGAAACTTTTCCATTAATTCATTTTTCATGAATTCTGTATTTTTCTGTTTCTGAATATACTGTTGTTCTGCAAACCAGTTTTTCCCAAAAAAGACATAAACAGCAGTCAAAATAATAATAAATCCAAAAATTATCGCAATAATTCGAACTCGCATTTTAGCTCCACCATTTGAAAAAGCTACGAAAGAATACTCTGAACAAAGTTGGAATACCCATCAACATATTTGTGTAAGATGCATTTGCCAAAGGACAATAACATTCCTTATTTTTTATGGACTGACGTTCTTTATTCATTCTTCTTCCAAACCAGATTTTCTTAAAATCATAATTCAAATCACGCAGATTACCAATAGATTGTGCTTTGATGCAGCAAGACCAAACCTCTCCATCAGGAGAAATCTGTGCTGATGCGATTCCAGCATAACAAGGAATACTTTGCGTTTTATCCCGTAATATTTTTTTTACTAAACTATAATATTCAATGCGAAACGCTTGGGTGATTTTATTCATTCCTGTAAATTTATCGTTTTTTATCCTATGAATAAGATAATCTATAGCAGAGCAATACGAAACAATATCCGGTGTAATATCAGCATTCATCGTATCAAGCTCATTACGATTTTCCGCAATTTCTGTAATATAAGAATCCGGTTTCATATCCATTAATGTTTTAGAGATTGTTGTGAAATATTTCACATTAAATCTGGAAATCACAGTATGAATCCCAACCGAAAGATTTTCCAATTTCAATGCCTTTAATCTTTTAAATGTATTAATTACTTTCTCATAATTACCCTGAATTCTCCTGAGGTTATCATGATGTTTTCCGATCGCATCGATAGAAAGATTAATTATGATTTGAGTTTTTTTGCAGGAAGCAACGATTTCTTTTACATCTTGTACGATTTTATCGGTCAATATTCCATTCGTAGGAATATTTATTATTGCAGGTTTCGAATATTTGTAGATGATTTTGCATAGTTCTACAATATCATCACGAAGGAAAGGCTCGCCACCGCTGATCGTTATCCAATATGGAGAGTGACCTAATTTCCTGAAAATTTCTTTATATTCGGAAATAGTAAGATTAACTGCTTTCTTTTTCCAGATGTTGCAGGTTTTACATCTGGAGTTGCAAGTATAAATAGCACTTACCGTATAATTCATTGGCAGGATTTTGGGAAATCCAAAATTCCTGAAAAATTTGTACACAATAATTTTCGGTATTAATTCCAACATAATTTTAGCTGTGATCCAATTTCTTGGTTGAATCTGCAATATCCCATTTAAATGGATTTTTCTTTTTTATTTTAAAATCGAACCAGCCAAGAAATCTGCTCCAAATTTCGATAATTGCAGTTCCAATCATAAAAAATATTTTTTCCGGATTTCTCTTGATTTCCTTCAAAGCAAGATTTATTAACAGACCTGAGTTTTGTGAAGAGACAGAATATCTCTGCATTTGTTTTACCCAGAGATGTCCGGTTTCAATTCTCCGTCTTTGAATAATGAAATCTTTTATGTTTTCCGGTCCTTTATTATGAATAATTGCGTCTGGAATGTATTTTAATTTTAGTCCGTTATCACGCATAATCGCTTCAATACTCGCTTCATCAACTGCACTCTCATTTGGGATTTGTTCAAAGATTCGTCTGAACGCGATCATCTCACCCAATTTAGGAGAAATCAGAGCCATTTCATGATGAAGATTCCAGAGAAGGTTTACACAATATCCAATAAAAGAGCGTGGATCATTTTCCGGCTTTGGTCTCCCCCCTGTCATTCCAATTTCTGTTTCTTTGAAAGGGATAATTAGCTTTTCAACAGTATCATTTGCAGGAATTGTATCTCCGCTTTCAATTATTAATAAATCCAATTTTGAAGCTGATATAAATTTATTAATTGCAGAGGATTTTCCATATCTTTCCGGCTCAGTTATCAGTTTTATTTTTTTATTTTTAGATTCATATTTTTTTACGATGTTATCAGTGTTGTCAGTACAAGCACTGGAAACAACGATTATTTCCTTGATTTGAACGTGATGCAATTCCTGAGAAAGCAAGGCATCGAGCAATTTTCCGATATTTGCTTCTTCATTATATACGATGATCCCAATACTGCATCTCAGTTTCATAGATAACTATCTCTTTATTTCTCTGGATTCTTTAGCAATCGAATTCAGAATTCCATTAATAAATTTACCGGAACTTTCCGAACAGAATTTTTTAGCAATTTCAATTGCTTCATTCATGATTACTGCAGGAGCAGTTTCAGTAAACAGCATTTCATAAGTAGCGATCCGCAGAATGCACTTATCTAATTTTGCTATTCTATCCATACTCCAGTTTAAGGAATGCTCCTGGATTTTCTGATCAATTTCTTTTAGATTATTCAGCAGATTTTCCAGGATTTCATGGGCAAATTCGTAAATTTTGCTTTCAGATTGTATCTCTCCGGATGCGGTAATTTCTAATAATTTATCTGAAAAATGTTCCATGAAATCAGGTGCTTTCTGATCGATTACAGAACCGAGATATTCCAGAGAATATAACGTCTGAACAGCAATTTCACGTCCTTTTCTTCTCATTCCCACTATTTCATTCCTCAATCATCTTTCAAACCGACGTCATGAAATTTTACACTATCTTTATAGCAAGATTTTTTTGGACTTAGAAATGCACTATTTTTTTTATATTTGACAACAATGCTAATTGTTTTTTTTAGAAATTAGTTGTATTTAAGATATAAGGAGTCTTGATGAAGAAGAAAATTTTCGTATTGGATACAAATGTTTTAATCCACAATCCGCATTCAATGTTTTCGTTTGATGAAAATCACGTTGTCATTCCAATAACAGTTATTGAGGAAGTGGATAATTTCAAAAAAGGAGTGGATGAAAAAGGTCGAAATGCTCGTCAGATAGGACGGTATTTAGATGGATTGCGTGAACAAGGCAGTCTTAAAAAAGGTGTGAAAACCGAAAAAGGCGGGATTATCCAAGTTATGCTCAGCCGCAAAGTTTCTGATACTGCTAAAGATGTTTTAATAACAGATACAAACGATAACCTCATCATTGGAACAGCTTTATATCTTAAACAAAAAAATCCAAATACAAAGGTTATGCTTGTTTCCAAAGATGCAAACGTACGCATCAAAGCAGATGCTGTTGGTTTGGAAGCTGCAAATTATGAAACCGATAAAATTAATTTCCAGGAACTTTTCAGCGGATATATGAAATTCATTGTTGATGATGATACTTTGAGGGATTTTGAGGAAAAGAAATTCTTAACAAACGAATTTGGTGAGATATATCCAAATCAGTTTGTGATACTATGCAGAGATGAGGATGACCAAAATGGTATTATTGCTCGTTATTCTGTGGAAAATAATACGATCTATCCTTTAAAATATTATCATAATCAAGAGATTTTTGGCATTAAAGCTCGCAATGAAGAACAGGTGATGTCATTTGATCTTTTAATGGATCCTCAGGTTAAGCTTGTGAGTCTGGTAGGAAAAGCTGGAACAGGTAAAACTTTGATTGCTTTGGCTGCTGGTTTGAATCAAGTTGTAGAGAATAACAATTATAAACGGTTAGTAGTTTCACGACCTGTCTCACCATTAGGAAAAGATCTGGGCTATCTCCCGGGAACTAAAGCAGAAAAATTCAATCCCTGGATGCAGCCGATTTATGATAATATGGAAATTCTTCTTTCCGGTAAAAGCGAAAGAGAAAATAATAACAATGGCAAAATCTTTGGTAAGAAACAAACTTCCTTAAAGGATTATCTTGATTTTGGATTCATCGAATTAGAACCTTTAACTTATATTCGTGGTCGTAGTTTACCCAACCAATATATAATCATCGATGAAGCTCAAAACCTGACACCGCATGAGATGAAAACGATCATTACTCGTGCTGGAGAAGATACAAAAGTTGTGCTTACCGGAGATCCTTATCAGATCGATATTCCATACCTGGATTCTGAAAGTAATGGCTTGAGTATTGCTGTAGAAAAATTTAAAGCTGAAATAATTGTCGGACATGTTACATTAGATAAAGGTGAACGCTCAGCATTAGCAGATTTGGCAGCGAAGTTTTTCTAATTTTGTATCAGAAAAGAATTAGACGCAGATAAACACAGATTGATTATGATAAATTATGAAAAGAAATTTATTTAAAAAGGTATAAGTGTCATTCCTCCCGAAGTATTTCGGGAATTGGGAATCTATTAGTACTACAGAGATTCCCGTTTGCATGGGAATGACAAAAGGATTGATTTATAATGCAAAATCAAAGAAGTTGGACGGAAATAAATTTATCTAATTTTGAAAATAATTTGAATGAACTTAAGAAGTTCATTTCTTCAAATGTCTCTTTTATGCAAATCGTGAAAGCTGATGCATACGGACATGGTGCTTATGAAATAGCAAAACAAGCAATCCAATGCGGAGCTTCATTTCTGGGAGTGGCAAATGTTCAGGAGGGAATGCTGCTTCGTTATCAGGGCATTGATATTCCGATTCTGATATTATCTCCTTCCATGGAAAATGAGATCAATCTGATCATTGAAAATAATTTGATTCCTGCTGTTTCTTCTTTTGATTTCGCTAGAAAACTGGCACAGAAAAGTCCATCCAAAATTAAAGTTCATATCAATATCGATACAGGAATGGGAAGAAGCGGAATTTCTTCTTCGGATGCGATTGAAGAAATCTATAAGATCAAGAATTTTAAAAACCTGGAAATTGAAGGAATATTCTCTCATTTTTCTTCGGCAGAAAACGATGAAAAATATACCAACTTACAGTCTGAAAAATTCAATAAAATCCTATCCGAATTAGATTTCAAACCAAAATACATTCATATTGCCAACAGCAGTGGTATTGTTACTTCACAAAATGATTATGCGAATTTGGTAAGATTAGGTTTGCTTTCTTATGGTGTTTATACAGATAATTCTTTAAAGAAAAAAATAAATCTAAAACCGGTTATGACTTTCAAGTCGCGTATCACTCAGATCAAAACTGCTCAGAAAGATGAATCAATTGGTTATAATCGAACTTATATCACGAAGCGTCCTTTGAAATATGCAATTCTTCCCGTTGGATATGCAGATGGATATGATTTCTTGCTTTCCAATAAAGGCAAAGTCTGGATCAAAGGAACTGTATGCGATGTGATTGGTAAAGTGAGTATGGATATGATCGCAGTTGATATCACTAAATTGGAAGACATTTCAGTTGGAAATGAAGTTATTCTTCTCGGTGATGATCACGATTCAATTCGGGCTGAATCTCTGACTTCGCTTTACTCGGGTTCAAGTTATGAAATTTTGTGTCAGATTGGAAGACGAGCAAAAAGATATTATAAAGAGAATGAAAAAATAATCGCATCTTCCCCGCTTCTGCGTCGTGATTTTGTTTCCACAGATTATTCTGATGATAAGCTGAATACAATCATTGAGACTGCAATAGAGCAAAGACTTCAAAGCAAGGAAATATCCAATCTCATCTATTCTGATGTTTTGAAAAGATTCTTTGTTGAGCACGATAAAGATATTTCGTACAGACGTAATTTCGTACATACCATCGAGTTTAAAAATTCCATTGAATCTCCCTTTTTAAGGGAGAACAAAAGAGGGTTAGAAAATTCAGATTCATCCCCCTTCATAAGGGGGAATGCAAGGGGGTTAATTGACGATTATTTCCTCACTAACACTACCCTCACATTCTTCAAACAACTCCAAAACGATTATTTCTACGTTACATGTGCAAACAGTGAAAAGCTTTTAGAAAAATATTTTCTGCGCAAAGATGTGGAATACCGCTGGCTTCTCGATAACAATTTTGATCTGGATGCCAAATTCTTTGATGTAACCTCAGTGAAAGTGAATGATATCGAGCTTTATCATGAGATGAAGATTTCCGGAGGATGCATTGAGATTCGTTGTTATCATCCGCAACTAAAAAATCTTATTGGAAAGGAAGTCGAATTCTCCATTTCCACTCAAACCTATTATCCCAAAGATTCTCACCAGGTTTCTGTCTATCTTATAGAACTGACTCAAGGAGCAAAAATAACATTTATTTTTGGCGATGTTCTGCAAAATGTTGAAGCAGTTCCAATTTTCTCTGGTAGAAGTAAATTCCCGCAAATCTTATCTGATGGCAAAAGCATTACAATTTCATCTAAAAAAGATGAGTGGGTCTTCCCCACCAGTGGTGTGGTGTTTGTGTATTAGCAGCGAAGAACACTAAGGAGTAGTAAATTAAACACTGAAAACACCGAAATCCACCGAAAATGTTTTTGCAGCTGGACTTGACTTAAGAATTCGGATTTTCTTTCATCTTTACCATACCGAAGACTTGAGTTAAGAACAGACACAAGCAAAAGCTGAAGACCTTGCGAATGGTTGAGGAACGAGAATTTTGCAATGGTTGTTAAAAAAAGTGAAGCTATTTTAAATTTGACAAAAATACTTAATTCTAATGTCCGATTTTTTTGGATAAAAAAGGAATTATTATGAACGGAAAATCAATGGATATTAAAGATGATATAATTAAAAAACTGAAAGAGATCACTCCGCATATTTTCAATGAAGACAGAATCGATTGGGAAAAACTTAAATCAACTTTCGGAGATGATATAAATTTTGCTGATGAAAGATATGTGCTGAATTGGGCTGGTAAATCCGATGCTTTCAGAGCAATTCAAACTCAAACTACTGCAACCTTAATTCCCGATAAAGACGAATCCATTAATTTTGATGAAACAGATAATATCTTTATTGAAGGTGAAAATCTGGAAGTGCTGAAAGTTTTGCAAAAAGCAT
Organism: uncultured Candidatus Cloacimonadota bacterium; assembly: GCA_964457455.1. Lineage (GTDB taxonomy): Bacteria > Cloacimonadota > Cloacimonadia > Cloacimonadales > TCS61 > JABMPU01. The sequence goes on along the minus strand of CAYWJN010000025.1, from coordinate 8,489 downwards.
ATTACGGCAAAATTAAAATGATCTACATCGATCCGCCATACAATACAGGAAATGATTTTATTTATAATGACAAATTTGCTGAAAACAAAAACGAATATCTTTTTCGCTCCGGTGAAAAAAATGAAGAAGGACTTTTAACAAACGAAAACCTTTATCGCAAAAATTCTAAAGAAAGCGGACATTACCATTCCAACTGGCTTACAATGATGTATCCTCGTTTGTTCCTTGCCCGAAATTTACTGCGTGATGATGGAGTAATTTTTGTTTCTATAGATGACAATGAAGTGCATAATCTGCGAATGGTTATGAATGAAATTTTTGGGGAAGAGAATTTTGTAGCTCAATTAACTTGGAAGAAAAAATATACTGGAGGTAAGCATACAAAACATTATGTTGATCTACACGAGTATATTCTTGTATATTCAAAAAATGTTTCACAATTGCAGGAAATATTAATTGATAGACCTGAAGAGGAGAAGAAAAAATTTATTGAAAAAGATGAATATTATGAACAAAGAGGGAAATTTTATATACGACCACTAAAATCAAATCTAGAAGAAAGGAAAACATTGGTATATCCTATCAAATTACCTGATGAATCAATTATTGAAACACAGTGGTTAATGAGTAAAGAAAGGTTTGAAAGAGAATTCAAAGAAAAAAGAATATGTTTCAGAAAAAAGAGAAATGGTAAATTTCAAGTTTATAAAAAATATTATGAATTCGACAGTTTGGGTAAAGTAAAACCACCATCATTAATTGAGAAATTTCCAAATACAGAAGCAAAATCAGAATTAAAGAAAATATTTAATGTTATCGAAGGAAGAGATAATGTTTTTTATACAGTAAAGCCTACATCCTTAATTAAGTTTTTAATGAAACCATTTTTACATAAAAATGATATCATCCTCGATTTCTTTTCCGGTTCTTCCACAACCGCCCACGCAGTTCTCGATTTAAACAAAGAAGACGGCGGAAACCGAAAATTCATAATGGTGCAGCTTCCCGAAAAAACTGACGTAAAGTCTGAAGCCTAATAAAACAGGATTCGAAACTATCGCAGATATCGGAAAAGAAAGGATTCGCAGAGTAATAAAGAAGATTGAAAATGAACAAAAAGAAAAATTAAATTTTAGAAAAAATAAACAGGATCTCGGTTTCAAAGTTTTCAAGCTGCAGAACTCCAATTTCAAGATTTGGCGTGGTGATAAATTTGAAACCGGTGAAGAATTAGAAGAACAACTTAATTATTTTGTTAATCCGGTAAAAGAAGAAGCCACCGAAGAAAATATGCTTTACGAATTACTTTTAAAATTCGGTATAGATTTGAATTGTAAAATCCAAAAAAAATCCCCTCTTGAGAGGGGTGCGACTTCAGTCGCGGGGTGTGTAAATCAACGATTGGAAGGCGGGGTGTGTTATTATCTAATCAATAAAAATGAATTGGTAATTGCATTATCAAAAATTAATGAAGAAATTATTAAAAAAATCATTAAAGCAAAACCGCAGAAAGTAATAACACTCGATAAACTTTTTGAGGAAAGTGACCAGTTAAAAACCAATACGATCCTGCAAATGAAAGATGCTGGGATTGAGTTTAAGGTGGTGTGAAAGGAATGAAATCGGAAGTATCAAATATTAATGAAACATATTCTGAGATCAGAAACATCCTTGAAAATGCACGTTCCAAGGTTTATCGAACTGTTAATTTTGTAATGGTGGAAGCATATTGGAATATCGGACAGATCATTGTGGAAGAAGAGCAAAACGGAAAAGATAAGGCGAAATATGGTTCATATTTGATAAAAGAATTATCAAAGAAACTAACAACAGATTTTGGAAAAGGATTTTCCGAACAAAGTTTAAGAAATATGCGGCAATTTTACAATTACTTTTCAATTCGCTCCGCAGTGCGGAGCGAATCACAGGATTCAAAGAAAGCACTCACAACTTCCACTGATTCAGCAAACTACACAATATCTGCAAAACACTCTGCACTGCGGAGCGAATTGTCCTGGACTCATTACAAATTTTTAATAAGAGTGAAAAATCCCAAAGCTCGTGAATGGTATATGAATGAAGCAGCAGATTGTGAATGGAGCACAAGAGCACTTGAACGTCAAATTAACAGCTTTTATTATGAAAGAATATTATCCAGCAAAGATAAAGACTGTATTATTAAAGAAGCTGAAGAAAAAACAGCAAAACTCAAACCGGAAAATATTTTGAAGGATCCTGTTGTTTTAGAATTTCTGGATTTGAAGGATCGAGCTTCTTATCGTGAATCTGAATTAGAGCAATCACTTATAGATAAGCTGCAGGAATTTCTTTTGGAACTTGGCAAAGGTTTTTGTTTCGTGGACAGGCAGAAGAGAATAACTGCCGAAAATGAATACTTCTACATAGATATGGTTTTCTATAATTATATTTTGAAATGCTTTGTTTTAATAGATTTGAAAATTGGTAAACTTACTCATCAAGATATTGGACAAATGGATATGTATGTTCGGATGTTTGAAGATAAATATAAGATAGAGGGAGACAGTCCGACAATCGGTATAATTCTTTGTTCAGAGAAAAACGAAGCAGTTGCAAAATATTCTGTTTTGAAAGATAATAAGCAATTGTTCTCTTCAAAATATCAACTTTATTTACCGACGGAAGAAGAGTTGAGTATGGAACTCAAAAGAGAGAGAAAGCTTATTGAACAGCAGAGAAATCAGTAAATTATGAAACTAAAATTCGACCCCAACCAATCCTTTCAATTAGATGCAATAAAATCAATTGTTGATTTGTTTGAAGGACAACCTTTAAATCAAAGCGAACTGGACTTTACATTTTCAGATACAAGCTTGCAATTTTCCGAAACGGGTGTGGGCAACAGAATTGTTTTGAATGACGAACAAATCCTGAAAAACCTGCAATCGATTCAAAGACAAAATGGAATCGAACCTGTATCTGAAAAATTAGATGGAATGCACTTTTCAGTGGAGATGGAAACCGGAACAGGCAAAACTTATGTTTATCTGCGAACGATTTATGAACTCAACAAAAATTATGGATTCAAGAAATTTGTGATAGTTGTTCCCAGTGTTGCTATTCGTGAAGGTGTGATCAAAAATCTGCAAATCACAAATGAGCATTTCCAAAATCTATATGATAAAACTCCTGTAAATCTTGAAGTGTATGATTCCAGGAAGGTTTCAAATCTTCGTTCTTATGCTACAAATAATAATATCCAGATTTTAGTTATAAATATCGATTCATTTGCTAAAGATGAAAATATAATCAATAAACCGAATGATAAGCTGACCGGCAAAAAACCGATAGAATTCATTCAATACACAAATCCGATAGTTATTGTGGATGAACCGCAAAATATGGAAACACCGATCCGCAAAAAAGCAATTGAAAATCTGAATTATTGCTGCACTCTTCGATATTCCGCTACTCACACAAACTATTATAATTTGGTTTACAGCTTGAATCCTGTTCAGGCTTATGATCTCGGTTTGGTGAAGCATATCGAGGTTGATTCCGTAGTTTCGGAAAATGATTTTAACGATGCTTTTATAAGTCTGGAAAAAGTTAGTTCAACTACAACTCAAACCTCTGCCAGAATCCGTATAATCCAAAACACAAATAAAGGAGTTATTAAAAAATCATTATCTGTAAAAGTCGGTGATGATCTTTACAAAGCTTCCAATTATCGGGAAATTTATAAAAACGGTTATATCGTAAATGAGATAGATGTTTCCAATGAATGTATTTCTTTATCGAATGGAGATGATATTTTTGTCGGTGAATCTCGTGGTGGGATAACAGATGAAATAATGAAATTCCAGATAGAAAAAACAATCGAGGAACATTTCAAAAAAGAGAGAATCTTGCAAAAGAAAGGGATAAAAGTTCTTTCTCTTTTCTTCATCGATAGAGTTGCTAATTATAGGAAGTATGATGAATCCGGTAATTTATTGAAAGGTAAATTGGCAGTTTGGTTTGAAGAGATATTTAATAAATATTCAGATAAAACTGCTTATAAAGATTTGATTCCTTTTCCAATAAATGAAGTTCATAATGGATACTTTGCACAGGATAAGAAAGGACATTTTAAGGATTCTCAAAAAGCAGCAAAATCTCAAGCAGACATTGATACTTTCAAATTGATAATGAAAGAAAAAGAAAAATTATTGGATACAAATGAACCTTTGAGATTTATTTTCAGTCATTCGGCTTTGAGGGAAGGCTGGGATAATCCGAATGTTTTTCAAATCTGCACTTTGAATGAAACCAAATCCGAACTCAAGAAAAGGCAGGAAATCGGGAGAGGTTTGAGACTTTCCGTAAATCAGAAAGGTGAAAGAATATTTGATAATAACATTAATCGCTTAACTGTGATTGCCAATGAAAGTTATGAAGATTTTGCCAAACAGCTTCAGAAAGAGATCGAGGATGATTGCGGAGTTTCTTTCAAAGGTAGAATTAAGAACAAACGAGATAGAATAAAAGTAGAGTATAGAAAAGGTTTTGAACTCGATGAGAATTTCAAAGAAATCTGGGAAAGAATTAAAAATAAAACCACATCTCGTGTAAATTATAAAAGTTCCGATTTGATTTATAAAGCTTCTAATGAAATAAAAGAAATTCCTGAAATCACAAAGACGGTTTTGAAATCTACAAAAACCGCAATAAAATATGATGATAAGGGAGTTGGTTTTGATATTAAAGGTTCAAAGAAAATCTATCTTAAAAATGAGTTTTCAATTCCTGATGTTTTAAATTATATTCAGAATAAGACGGGTTTAACCCGTTCAACGATTTTGCAGATTTTGAGAAATTCAGATCGTTTGCCGGATGTTCTAATAAATCCGCAACTTTTTATGGATTTTGTTGTTCAGAAAATAAAAGATGTTTTGAATGAATTGATCATCGACGGCATCAAATATGAAAAAATTGGAAACAAAAACTATGATATGCTTCTTTTCAAAGATGATGAAATTAAAATCTATTTGGACAATATTGCCTATAAAGTGAATAACTCACAAAAAACAATTTACGAAAATTTTATCCCACTCGATTCAAATGTTGAATATGAGTTTGCCAAAGAATGTGAAACAAGAGATGATATTGAGTTTTATTTCAAACTTCCTTTCTGGTTTCATATAAAAACGCCAATCGGCAAATACAATCCTGATTGGGCTTTGATAAAAAAGAATGAATCAAAAGTCTATTTCGTAGCCGAAACAAAATCGGAAGGTCAACAATTAAGAAAGAGCGAAGAACAAAGAATTCAATGCGGTAAAGCTCATTTCAGAGAATTTGGGGATGTTACCTTCAGAGGTTCTATTTCTACAGTTTCGGATCTGGATTAGATAATCAATTCTCCCCTACTATTTCAAAAACATCACATAAATCGGTCTGATAGCAGCTAAAATCAGAAGTACAATATACCACCAATAACCCAAAGAAGTAATTTCCGGAATTAACTTTATCAGGATAATAATGACTAACATTGAACAAAGCTGAATAAGCTTGATATCCCAAATTGTAAAAAATCTAACTTTTTTGTTAAAAAATTTAATCATTCCCATGATACCCTCCTAATAAAGATAAATCGGTCAAGTATCAAAAACCTGACAAGTTTTTTTTCATTCAAAAAAATATTTGACCAAAATCCTTTCCTTTCAAAACTGGCTACCGAATTCAGAATAAGGAAGTTAAGATGACTGAGAAAATTTTTTCTTTTAATTGGAAAAAGAGCATACAACTAAAAGTTGTTATTTCCAGCCATCTCCTTTTACTCCCCTGAACGGGGAAAATATAAATCAACTCAAATATTCAAATTTTAAAAACAAATAATTTCAGGAGATAAATAATGGAATATCCATTTGAAAAAATAGAAAAGAAGTGGCAGAAAATCTGGGCGGAAAAAAAGATATTCAATGCTGAAGATTTCTCTAAAAAAACCAAATATTATGTTCTGTCCATGTTCCCTTATCCTTCCGGTGCTCTACATATGGGTCATGTTTCCAATTACTCCATTGCTGATGCAATTTCACGATATAAATTAATGCAGGGATTTAATGTAATGCAGCCCATGGGATACGATTCTTTTGGACTGCCTGCGGAAAATTGTGCAATAGAGAATAACTCTCATCCCAGGAAAACTACAGATGACAATATCGATATTATGCGGAATCAGTTTGATGCTATCGGTTTTGGTTTGGATTGGGAACGTGAGGTAAGTACCTGCCATTCAGATTATTACAGGTGGGGGCAATGGCTTTTCAAAAAGATGTATGAAAAAGGGCTGGTTTACAAAAAAACATCTTTTGTGAACTGGTGTGATTCCTGCCAGACTGTGCTGGCTAATGAACAGGTTGAGGACGGAATATGTTGGCGTTGTGAGACAGTTGTTCGTCAAAAAGAGTTGGAGCAGTGGTTTTTTAAGATAACTGATTATGCAGAGGAATTGTTGGATTTTTCCAAAGTGATCGATTGGCCAGAGCGCGTGAAAACCATGCAGACGAACTGGATAGGAAAAAGATTTGGCACCGAAATGTGGTTCAGGCTGCAAGATTCTGAAAATATCATCAAGGTTTTCACGACTCGTCCGGATACGATTTTTGGCTGCACATTTATGGCTCTTCCGCCGGAACATCCTCTTATGATTAGGTGGCTGAAAGATGAACCGGAAGATTCCGAGATAAGAAAATTCTGCGATAAAGTTATGAACGAGGATAAAATTACCAGAACTGCAGAAGACACCACAAAAGAAGGAATATTCACAGGTAGATATGCACTTAATCCTGTTAATGAAGAAAAAGTTCAGATATGGGTTACTAACTATGTTTTGATGGATTACGGAACCGGTGCTGTGATGGCTGTTCCTGCTCACGATCAGAGAGATTTTGAATTTGCCAAGAAATATGAAATTCCAATAAAATTAGTTATCCAAAATCCTGAAAAAAGTTTAGTTTTGGAAGAAATGACTGAAGCTTATATCGAACCTGGAATACTGGTTAATTCAGCTCAATTTGACGGTATGGAAAGTGTTTCTTCCCAAAATTCAATTACCGATTGGATGACGCAGCAGAAAACCGGAAAACACACCATAACTTACAGGTTGCGAGATTGGGGGATTTCCCGTCAAAGATATTGGGGAACTCCAATACCAATTGTTTATTGTGATAATTGCGGGATTGTACTTGTCCCTGATGATGACTTGCCTGTGAAACTACCTGAAAAAGTCCAACTGGGAAAAACAACGCAGAATCCACTACTTTCCGTTACTGAATGGGTAAATACAACCTGTCCTAAATGCGGTGGTGCTGCCATAAGAGAAACAGATACAATGGATACTTTTGTTGATAGTTCCTGGTATTTTGCCCGTTATGCAGATGCAAAAAATGATAAGATTCCATTTGATAAAGAAAAAGCTGATTACTGGCTTCCGGTAGATAAATATATCGGTGGAATCGAGCATGCTGTGATGCACCTGATGTATGCGCGGTTCTTTCATAAATTTATGCGGGATATTGGGCTGGTGAGTTCTGATGAGCCTTTTGCACGTTTGCTTACACAGGGAATGGTTTATAAAGACGGTGCAAAAATGAGCAAATCAAAAGGAAATGCAGTCGATCCGCAATATATCGTCGATCGTTATGGATCTGATAGTTTGAGGGTTTTTATGCTGTTCGCTTCTCCACCCGAAAAGGATGTGGAATGGAATGATGAAGCTGTAAAAGGAGCATTTCGCTTCCTTAATCGTGTGTGGAGATTGTTTGAGGAAAATCTAGAATTAATAAGAATAGCCACAAAAATGCACAAAAATGCACAAGAAAATAATTCATCCACGAATTCGCACGAATTGACACGAAAGGAAAATGATTTAGCCGTGAAGGGACACGAAGAGACACGAAGAATTTCTAATGAAATTAAGGAATTGCGTTACAGTACGCATTATACAATTAAGAAAGTTCTGGACGATATTGAAAACAAAATGCAGTTTAACACTGATATCGCTGCCATTATGGAGCATCTGAATAATGTTTATAGCATCACAGAATCGGAAAATTTGAATGATACTGAAAAAGCAATATTTGCAGAATCCTGTGCTATCATTCCCAGACTGTTGTATTTCTTTGCTCCGCATATTTCGGAAGAACTTTGGCAAATGATTGGAAATGAATATCTGGTTCACGAATTTGGAATTCCAGAATATAATCCTGCCTTCCTTATTAAAGATGAAATTACTTATGTTGTTCAGATAATGGGGAAAATCAGGGGAAAACTTTCTGTTGCTCCTTCAACAGCAGAAGAAGAAATAAAAGAAAAAGTACTGGAATTAGAAAACGTGAAAAAACATCTTCAAGGAAAAGAGATCAAGAAGATCATCGTTGTACCTAAGAAATTGGTGAGTATAGTTGCGAAGTAGCTGGTTAGCTATTAGCCTGTTAGCAATTAGCAAATTAATATGTAGGGACAGC
>CAYWJN010000024.1:21075-31015 GCA_964457455.1 uncultured Candidatus Cloacimonadota bacterium | reverse complement strand
GCCCTCAAGAATCATGATGTCATTGCGATACAGCCGGATTTTGGCCGTATTTATTATCGTACCTTTTTCAATATGACAACCGGCAATTGTTCCCACTTTTTTGATTTTAAAGATTTGTTTAACCACAGCAGAACCAAGAAATTTTTCTCTAAGTTCAGGAGCTAACATGCCTTCCATTGAGAGTTGAATATCTTCTATTGCTTCATAAATTACCTGGTAGATTTTAATTTCAACTTTTTCATCTTCGGCAAGCTTTTTGGCAGCACTGTTTGACCTCACATGAAAACCGATAATAATCGCATCGGAAGCTGAAGCAAGGCTGACATCAGCTTCGTTTATCCCGCCCACAGCTTTGTGAATAATATTCACTTTAACTTCATCTGTACTGAGTTTCTGGAAGGAATCGCAAAGTGCTTCCACAGAACCGTCAGTATCTGCTTTAACGATCATCTTGATTTCGGAAATTCCTTTTTCCTTTATTTTTTGGAAAAGATTATCCAAACTGGTTTTGCCGTGATATTTTTCTCTCTCCTGCCGGATGTGCATTCGTTCAGTACTGATCTGACGTGCAGTTTTTTCATTTTCAACTTGATTGATAATATCTCCTGCTTTTGGAACGCCATTCAATCCATAAAGAATTGCAACATCAGAAGGAAAAATCTCTTTTAATTCATTACCACGTTCATCTTCCATTTTTCTTACGCGCCCGAAAGTTGCACCGCAAACAATATTATCACCTTTATGCAAGGTTCCTTCCTGAAGCAGGATCGTAACAATTGTTCCCATTCGCTGATCTTTTTTAGATTCAACTACAAAACCTTTTCCGGAAATAGCTTGAGGAGCTTTAAATTCCAGCATTTCTGCAGACAGAAGGATTGTATCGAGCAGGTCATCAATTCCTTCACCGGTGAGAGCGGAACATTTGATCCATAATACTTCACCGCCATAACCTTCCAACATCAGGTTTTGCTTCATCAAATCATTGATAACTCTATCGATATTTGCATCTTTCAGGTCGATTTTATTGAGAGCTACGATGATTGGAACACTTGCTGCTTTAGCATGATCAATGGCTTCAATGGTTTGAGGTTTGACGCTTTCATTGGCAGCAACCACAATTATGGCAATATCCGTTACATTTGCCCCGCGAGCTCTCATCGCTGTAAAAGCTTCGTGCCCGGGAGTATCGAGGAATGAGATTTTTTTATCGTTATATTCAACCTGGTAAGCACCGATGTGTTGAGTGATTCCACCGTGTTCTCCGGCAATGATATTGGTGGAACGAATGCGGTCTAAAATAGAGGTCTTACCATGATCCACATGACCCATGATTGTGACAACAGGCGGTCTGGGCAATTTTTCCAGATCCGATCTTTCTTCTTGTTTTTCTTCTAAAATATCTGTTCCGTATTCATCCTGGAATTCAACCTCAAATTCAAATTCATCACAAATCATCTCCAATGATTCTTTATCTAATCTTTGATTGATGGTTACCATCAATCCCATTGCAAAGAATTTCGTGATGATTTCAGTGGCGGAAACATTCATAATTTTTGCCAATTCGCTCACAGACGTGAATTCGCTGAGAACAATTGTAAATTCTCTTTGAACTTGTTCTTTTTCATCTTTTTTATATTTTTTTGTTTTCTTAGAAGTAGAAAGAGTTCTTTTTATGTTTTTGGAAATTGCTGCTTCTTCCGATTCTGAGGGTAAGAATTTTTTCTTTCTTCCACCTTTTTTTAACTGTTTAAGTTTTGCTTTTAGATGTTTATCTTTTTCTGCATAAGATGTTTCTTTTTTCTTTTTGATATCTTTAAACTTGGTTTCTAAGATTTTTTCCGGTTGTTTCGGAGGTTTTTTTTCAATTATTTTTCGTAATTCGGGTTTTCGCTTTCCTTCATAGGCGCCAGCCTTTTTTATCTGTTTTTCCACAAAAACGGGAATTTCTTTTTCTTCAGGTTTTTTTTCAATTTTTTTAGCCAATGCTGCTTCTTTGATCTCGTCCTTTTTCTTCTTTTCTGCAAGCACGATTTTTTTATGAATGAGCTGTCTGTCTTTCTGTCTTTGTTTTACTGAAGCTGCTTCCTGATTGAATTTTTCACGGATTTTTATTTCGATTTCTTCGTCAACAGGGCTCATATGGCTCTTAACTACCACACCCATATCCAGTAAATGCTTTTTCAAAGCTGCTGTTGAAATTTTAAATTCTTTTGCCAATTCATGAACTCTGATAGCCATCTTTCCCCCAATTTATCCGATTAGACGGATAATCCCGCTTGCAAAATTTTTATCTTCAATACTTATGATACCCAGATCTTTAGTTTTGAAAGCATTGCCAAATAACGATTTGGTTCCGAATTCTTGTGATTTGATTTTATGCTCAGCTAAAAGGTTTTGTAACCTGTTTTGAGTATTTTTGGATAAATCGGAACAATAAATCAAAAACTTTGATTTTCCGGATAAAACCGATCTTTCGCAAGCATCAAATCCTAATTTCAATTTTCCTGCTTTTCTTACCAGATGCAACAAATTTAAAACCTTTTGTTGTTTTGCTTCCAAACTATTTCCTTGATTTTTTCTTTCTTTTATTAAGCCATTTATCTAACTTTTGTAAACATTCATTATTATCGCACACATAATATCCGCGTGATGCAATTCTCCTTTTCATATCAAAAACTATTTCATTTTTGATAAAGGCAAACCTGATTAAGTTTTCCTGGTCATCTTTCGTTTTGCAGATCACACAACTTCTAATGGGAATATGACCTGCTTTTGATGCTCTGTTTGGCATTAGAAATAATTTGCAGATTCTTTGATTTTTGTTACGGTCTTTTTCCCCAGACCTTCCAAATGACATAACTCGTCAATACCGGCAACATGAATATCCTGAACTGAGGTGTAACCATGCACTTTCAGGATTTCAGCGATTTTTGGAGTAACACCATCCAAATCACTCACATGACTCGTGATTCTTCTTTCTTCAGATATCTTTTCTTCAAATTCTTCTTCAGTGAAAATATCCAATTTATATTCAGTCAGCTTCGCAGCTAATTTTACATTTTTTCCTTTCTTCCCGATAGCAAGATTCTTACTTTTTTCAGCCACGATGATCCTGGCGAATTTTCCTCTTTGAGCAAGATATACTTTTTCTACCAAATCCTGTCCGATTGCATTTGCAATAAATTGTTCCGGAGAATTATCCCACAAAATAATATCGATTAATTCACCGTTCAATTCTTTTCGTATCTGTTCGATGCGCATACCTTTTGGTCCTAAGCAGCTTGCTAAAGCATCGATTTTCGGCTCATTAGATTTTACAGCAACTTTGGTTCGCATCCCTGGTTCGCGTACGATTTTCTTAATTTCAATTTCACCGGAATTTATCTCAGGAATTTCTGTTTCAAAAATTCTTTTTACAAATTCAGCTCGTGTGCGGGATAAGATGACAATCACATCATTTTTTCTTTTACGGATATTCACAACATACGCACGCACCATATCACCGACTTTATAGAATTCATCTTCTATTTGTTCTTCAACCGGCAGTAAAGCATCCGCATAACCAATATCGAGCACATAACCATTATAATCCACTTTACGCACTTTACCGGAAACAATCTGGTTCTTCTGGTTTTCATAGTCGTACATAATGCGGTCTTCTTCCAGTAATTTGATCTTTTCGAGAATTGCTTTCCTGGCATTACGGATTACTTTAGGTTCAAATTCGTAGATTGCCATTTCGACAGGAATAGTGTCTCCAAGTTCCACATCATCTTCATAATAACTGGCATCTTCGAGCGAAATTTCACCCAGAGAAACATCTCGTTCAACCACTATTTTCTTGAATTTTGCCAAAATCTTATTTGTATCGAAATCTGCAATGATTTCCAGCTCGTTTTCCAGGAGGAGTTTCTTGGAAACTGCCTGATACAATCCTTCTTTGATGATTTCAGTTAGTTTGTCTTTATCGAGCTGTTTCAAATTTGCCAGTTCAGCAAGTGAACTCATTAAATTAGCACTCATTATTTAACCTCATTTTGATGTTAAGATTATTCTTTCTTCATATAATCAAAATATGTTTTTGCTTTTTTGATGTCTGAAAAAGAAATCAGAACAAGCTCATCCTGAATTTCCATTTTTATTTCTTCGGGAAATACTTCTAATAAAATCCCGATTTTAGTTACATTTTTATCATTTTCACAGAATGTGATTTTCACTTTTTCATTTATGGCACTCACATAATGTTTCTTGAATTTTAATTCCCGTTCCAAACCGGGTGATGAAACTTCCAGGAAATATCTGTCCTCAATAAAATCTTCTTCTTCTAAGATTCTGCTGATATCCTTACTCACGGAGCGACATTCCGCAATGGAAACTCCATCTATCTTAGTAATATAAAACACCAGAATCTTACCTTTTGATGCATGTTTAATTTCCACATCATAAAGAGCAACATTGTTCCGCGAACATACTTTGTTGGCGATTTCTTCTAATTTCTTTAACATAACCTGCCCATTATACGATTTAACCACTGTAAATCAGTGGTTAGAAGCTTATATCTAAAAAAGGCTGACTCAACTGCGTCAGCAAATTCCCATTTTCTTTAATTTTTTTAAAAACAAATTTGAAAAAAAAATCGCACTTCTTTTTGTCAAGCAGTTAATTCGATGTTTCAAAAGTTGAATATCTATCGTTTAAGAAAATTTTCGAAAATGAAAAAACTATTTGACTGAATTATTGCTATAATTCTTTTCTTGTATTGTAATTAATTATTTGGGAGAATATTGTGATAGAAGAAACTTATCATGCAGTGCGTGATTATGCTTTTAGTTTAGCAAATTTTATGATAAGAAATTATGATGATGCTGAAGATATCGCTCAGATAGTATCTTTGAAATTTCTTTTAAATGAAGAAAAGCTTGATGACGCTTGTTCAGTAGATAAATATAATGAAAAATATATTTCTATCTCTGAAGCAAAAACATTATTAAAGAAAAACGATTATAAAATTTTCAAACTTTGGCTCGATGCTGATTTTGATGTAAAAAAAGTAGCCAAAGAACTAGAATTATCCTACAATGCTGCCCACAATAAAGTTTATAAAATGAAAAGAAACCTGAGAGCAGAAAAATTAAAACAGCAAGGATGGCTTGGCTCGAAAGATATGATCGATTATAATACAAATAAAAATATTATAAAATTTATTAATACATTTGTGAAAAAAATGGAGAAAAGAGATTTTAATCATTTACGCTCTTACTTTGAATATATTGAAATAGAAAAAATTACAAAATTCGATATTAAAAAAATATTTAACTATGATATATTACTGCTGAAAAGAAACCTTTATGAACTTTACATTCCATATAAAGACAGCAAATCACAAGTGCAGTTTTGTGCCTTTAGATTTAAATTGGATAAACAAAATCACATAAAAGTTACTGAATTTTTAGCAAAACCAACTAAGGTCGTTAAATTCAACAAGCCTAAAAAAGAAGTTTTAAAAATGTTACCGGGAATGGAAAAAGGAGTTCTGCCGATTTCAGCAGATGAAGTAAAAAAGATACTTAAGAAAAAGAGTCATAACTCGCCTTATTATAAATAGTTATATCCAATAGTCTCTCAAAAATATGACATTTTAACCTCTTAAGTATAGAAGCTCAGGAGGTTATTATGTTTAAAAAAACAATTTTTATTTTATTTACAATTAGTATTCTGCTCTATTCGAATTTGGCTTATGCTGATATTCCAACCGGATATCCGGAAATGTCTAAGGAAGAAATGATATTACATGATTTTCAAATTGTGGAAATGTGTGATGGATATCTACTTATAGAAATCGAAGGTGTAACGTATCTTGTTATATTTGATTAAATTTTACATCCAAGATCGATTTATTAAAGAATATCTCTCAGTTTTCAAACTTAAGTTTTTCATCTTAAAATAAGATTATTGAGAATCTCTAATAATGCTATGTGCTCTTTTCTCATAAAAGTAGATATTTTCATAATAGGAAAAAATAAATTTATCTGACAAAAGTTCTCTTCTATTCTGGAAGAGAACTGAAAATTGCTTTACCAGAAAACGTAATGAGATCACCCGTAATGAAATGTTTTTTACTGATAGAATATAACGAGAAATAATGTCATCCTCGAGCAATCGAGGAACTAAAAAGCTCGTTTCTGATCTCTCAGAAACGAGCCTACCAAACGCTGTTGATTTATCAACAGCAAGGCAAAAATTAAAATTGAACCCAGTGAAATATGCTTCGCATTTCACGGGTCAGGAGATTGAAGAATTGAAAATCGTCAACCGATAATATTCAATCTTCTATTATGAAATATTAAATAAAAAAAAGGAGATTAACATGTTAAAATCTATGATTAATCCCGTTTTATCGGGGACAAAGAAATTATCACTATTTTTAGTTCTCATATTGTTGCCGGTTTTAGCGTTTGCCCAATATGCAGGCGGCAGCTATGATGGCTATGCAATGGGAGAGACAGATGGGGGACAGACCCTTCCGGTAGTTCTTTCTGCTCTCACAGCTCAATACATTAACAATTCACCGGAAATCCCAAAACCTTATGGCTTGCATCAGAACTATCCCAATCCCTTCAATCCGCTAACTGAAATCAGTTTTATGCTGAAGGAAAGCTGTATTGGAGAATTGAGCATTTATAATCTTAAAGGACAAAAGATCAAAACATTATTCAAAAACAGAGCTATTCCCAGAGATGAACTGATAATTTCAAATTGGGATGGCAAAGATGAATCCGGTAAAGAAGTAACTTCCGGAATTTATTTTTACAAGCTAAGAACAACCAAAGGGAATTTTGTTCGTAAGATGATCCTCCTAAAATAATTGAATATTGATTATTGAAGATTGAATATTGATTGTTGAAGATTGAATATCGAACCCCAGTTGAAATAATAGAAAAAAAGATTTCACGGGGCAAGCAATGAATTATGATTTTTGAATGATGAAGCAACATAAAGCTTTTAACCCGTAGAATGGGAAGCTATTCAACTGGGTCTGCTTTGTGGGTTTCCAAGCTGGGGCTTGGAAACCAGAAGTGCCGGAGGAATAACCAAAGAAGTTATGTCCAAGGTTTTTGATCCGTATTTCACCACCAAAGAACAAGGTAAAGGAACCGGAGTTGGTTTGTATATGGCAAAAATGATAATTGAGAAAAATATGGATGGAAAATTGTCAGCGAGAAACTTAAAATACGGAGCTGAATTCAGGATTGAAATTTAACAGGTTGCGAGTTACCTTCCGAACGACCAAAGCTGATCTTTCTCTTTAAACTCATCCTGCTGTCCTTCTCTTAGAAAAAAGAGAAGGAACATAAGAAAAATTGTAAGGAAAAAAATAGCCAGAAGTCATCCCTCGCTTATGCTAAAGAGACCATGTCAGGCTTTTGACTGAGGGACCAAGTGTGAGTAGGAAAATATTGAATCTGGCAGTTGCCGGATAAGTTTCAGAAAGATTAAATTTGTTCTATAGGAACTTAATTCTAATATTCTTGCATCTTTTGGCAAAATATTTTCATGCATCTTTGTGAAGCCTTTATTAATGAGTGTTCACACAGTTAAAATATTTGCCCAACTTTTTGAATTATTTATTTTCGGTGTTGTTTCGGTGTTTTCGGTGTTTAATTTTTTTTGGTTTCGGTTTATCCGGGTTAGGAATCATCAATTTTTTATTCCAACCAAAATCACTTAATTAAAATCATTTTTCTTAATTCAGAATAAATTTTTGCTTTCCCTGATGAATCGGAAGATAAACACAATTTATAGAAATAAACTCCTGATGAGACGGGTTGGTTTTTGTCATCAGTTCCATCCCATATAACTTCCCTCGTTCCTAAACTCCCGTTTGGGAACGTATTGAGTACTTTCACTTTCTGTCCTTTCAGATTATAGATTTCAATTCGAGGAAATTCGTGTAAATTACCTGCGGTGGTCTCCACTCTGCTCCGGCTCGTGGTTTCAAAAGATATTGTTATTGCAGGACTGCGTCCGGCACCTGACGGATTGAACGGGTTAGGATAAGCATGCAGATTGAAGTCTTTTGCTTGAATACAATTTTCCGATGAAACATTTCCCCAGATGAGCTCAGCAAATTCCGGAATATCTATGAAAGGATTTCTGTTATTTTGATAGTCATCATAAATAATATCATTTCTATTCTCTTCCCAATCATTGACAGGATCCGCTATATGCCATTGTAACAATGTTGATAATTTACCGTGAAAAGGTTCTGAATTTGGAGCTGAAGGCACATAATCTACCATTTCCAGATCAGGTTCATCGTCTTCACCTTCGTAACGCACTGCCATATAAAAGATCATCCTGGCAACATCTCCTTTTACTTCTGCTCTCGGTTCCCAGGTTAAAGCTGTTGTGTAACATCCGGTTGCTCCATCCGGATCGATATATTCCTCTCCGCCATTATCAAAATCTTTATTTCCTCTTTCGGAATTCACAGAAATATCGCAGGGTCTAATATGATGAACATCTGTTCCAGGTCCCATTGCAGTACCGAAGTCTCCATGTGATTTTGCCCAGACATGTTCTCTATTCCAACCGTTACCATTGTTGAATTCAAGTTCTCCATTTTTTTTCCAGCCGGTGTAAATCAGGATAACGCTATCCGGATATACAGGATCAGCATCTGTTACTTTTAAGATATCCCAGACATCTGTATTTGTGCTTGTATAGGGGAATTCAATGTGGTCCTTTATGATGTTGTATAAAGCAGCTTTAAGTTCATCACCGGTTAAACCTTCGGTTCCTTCATAATAACCTTCAGGAATATCAGCATGTAAAATTCCAAAAATAATTATGAATAAAATTAGAATGTATTTCATCTTTTCTCCAATTTAACATCTTTTTACTTTCAAATAAAGTCTATACTTTCTGTCAAATATTTCATGATTTTCTCAGGCTTCCCCCGAAAAAATTCCAAGTGACAAGCACCAAATGACAAATAAATATCAAATTTCAATGTCCAAAAAGTCAAACAAAGAAATTCGCAAAAAACGATAAAATGCTTCATTTTATTTAGAATTTGATTTTTTGGACATTGGAATTTATTTGTAATTTAATATTTGTTATTTGAGATTTTATAGTATGATTATTTGTCACTATTTTATTGAAACGCCATACTTGACTATTATTTCGCAAGCTTGAGAATTATAATTTAAAATAAGGATAAGATGAAATGAATAAATATCTATTGATGAAATAAGAAAAATAATTTTGAGATTGACATAAAATGAACTGAAAAAATTTAGTCTCCAAGTGATTAGTGTTATTAATTCTTTTATGATTTTCCCATTGAATATTTGGGTTCTTTTATAGAAGATTTTGAAAACTAAATCACATGGGATTTATCCCAAAAAAAACAAGGAGTATAGCAATGTCTCAAGGAACAGTAAAGTGGTTTAATGAAAAAAAAGGTTTTGGATTCATTTCCGCAGAAGATGGAAATGACTACTTTGTTCATCATTCAAGTATAGTTGGTGATGGATATAAATCACTTCAAGAAGGTGCAAAAGTACAGTTTCAAATTGAACAAAGCGAGAAAGGCCCAAGGGCAGTTCAAGTTTCTCCAATATAAACGTATTTGTACATCTTAAAAAATAAAGCTCGATTTTTTTAGTCGGGCTTTTTTTATTAAAGAAAAAGAATAAGACGCAGATGAACGCAGATTTTGTATGATAGAATATGAAATGAAATTTTGATTTTACTCTGAAAAGGCTGTAATCAGAAATATGTTAGTAAATTTTTATCAAATATTTGGAAACCGATCCCAGTTAAATGAATAAGGATTTAACGGGACAAGTGAATCGGTTATAAGTTGCTATTTTCTTATTAACCACCAATTAAGTTGGTGGTTACGCCTTCAATTTTTTTTGGCTGCCGCCGTTCG
>CAYWJN010000024.1:0-21065 GCA_964457455.1 uncultured Candidatus Cloacimonadota bacterium | reverse complement strand
TTAATGAAACAAAAAAGCATTAACCGTTTTAACGGTTTCTCGTTTTATTTAATCTGATTTTTTAGAGCGGACTCAATTTTCATTAAAAAAGATTAACACTAAATTTTAAAAAATGATTGACATAATTTTAATAGCACCTTTCAATAGACCCGGTTATAGGGTATATTTTATATCCCTATTAGGAGGGCATGATGATACAGAGAAAAATCAGCATAAACGAAAGTCAGAATTTATTTCTGAATGATTATGAAACATTGGGTTTTAAAAATATGAGTGCAATGTTGAGAGCAGCTTTAGACCTATTCATGAGAGAAATTAAACTTAATCAATTAAAAAAATCTGCTGAATTATATTCTGAAATTTATTCGGAAGATAATGAATTAAAAGAATTAACCAACTCTGCAATAAAAGGCTGGCCAGAGTGATTGAATTGACACGTGGTATGATTATTGATGTAAATCTTGACCCGACATTAGGTTCTGAAACCGGGAAGATAAGACCTTGCTTAATTGTTACTAATGATATGTATAATAGGAAACTACCCGTCATCCAGGTTATTCCAATTACTAAATGGAGTTCCAAAAAAAATAGAATTATTACTAATGTCAGCATTGAACCTGATACTGAAAACGGATTAACAAAAAAATCTATTGCTGATTGTTTACAGACAAGACCTATAGATCGTAATTATAGATTTGTTAAAATTCGCGGTAAAGCTTCTTCTGATGTAATGCAAAGAATAGGTAAAGCATTAATTATTCTTTTTGAACTTAATTCATAGGTTCAGGATAAAATAATTTTTTATTTTTTAGTTTTTAGTTTTTTTAATTTAATTGCTGTTCCCTTTTGTCACATCATTTTTTATATTGACTTAAATATCGTGAAAATTAATTTTTTCATGGTTTTAGTTTTATCTCACTTTTGAAGTGGGAAAAAAGGGGGTTTAATGCCAATTAAAATTATCTCCAACATACTCTACAAACCGATTCTCTTCCCCTACTTCCTCATCAAATGGATAATTAAATTAATCATTAAACTCACCAAAAAAGACGATAAAAATTAAAAAATGTTTTTAGCAAAAATAATTGACAAACTCATCCTTGCCCCCTATGCTAATATAACATTATTGTATATCCCAAGTTTAAAGTTTTACGCAAAATTAATTTATAATATCATCCTTATTCCCTACCACCGTATGAAATTAAAACACGCAATAAGAAAAATGAAGACAAAAAATTATATAAACAAACATAATAAAAACCTGTTTAAAAATATTTATGTAGAAAAAAAAGAAGATGCTATATTTATATTTTATTATTTCGTTAAATGTTCCATTATATTTGAGTTAATATCAATTTTAATAATCAGCTTAAAATTTGGATTTACAAAGGCTAATATATTGGTTTTTATTTTAACAATTTTAATGTATTTAATTATTTTAATATCAAAATTTTTTTTGATTTCATTAATAATAATTTTCTCTTATTTTGTAAAATGTTGGATGTTTATAATGAGCATTAAAGAAATATTTGCTGATTCTGCTTTTTTAAGGCTATTTCTTGGAATATTAGCAGCGATCTGGTTATTCTGTATTGCTAAAATAATAGATTCAATTTATTTATATTCAAAGTTAAAGAAAAATCTAATAGGGAAAAAGATGCTTGATAGTATTTTGTTTTTTTTTAGTATAAAATACAGCGATATAATAAATCTAACTGAACGATTAGAAAGAATGGGAACAAACTCAAAATCTTTGATTGACGATTACTTTATCTTGTTAAATGTGTTAGAATTTAATAATCGTACAGATTGGAACGATCAAGACAAGTTTATAAAAATTTCGAATTACCTAACTACTGGTAAAACTGATAAAACCTTAGAAACATATTTTCAACAATCAATTAATGATAATATTCATAGAAAATTCAGAGATGCAATCAAAGATGTTGATTTCGGACAATTAAGAAAACAATGGAAATCTGCAAAATATTACGAGTTGATACAAGAACACATTAGAAAATCTAATTTAGTTCAAATTGAAATGGCTATATTGGGTACAATTTCGGAATTTAGTAATGATGAAAGAATAGTATTGGAATCATTGTCGTATGAAATTATTCAAAAAGCAGAAGACAATAGATTTTTTCGAAAGAAACTTATTTCGGTCTTTGATGAATCTTGCTCCAGATTCCAAAAATTATCAAATCATATAAAATTAGATTGTAATGATAAAATACTATTCAGTGCATTTAACTTTTTAACACTTTATTTTGCTTCAAAAGGTCTATTAAATAAAAAATATAGAAAGTTTATGAATGTGAAGAGAGCTTATTTTTTTAGGTAAAGCATTAATGCTAATCAAAATAATCTGGGAAATGCTCTACAACCTCGAACTTCTCCACTACTACCTCATCAAATGGATAATTAAACATTTGACTTGACTTAATAACTCAGCTTGCTGAGGAATTGAGTTAAGAACAAACAGGATCTGAAAAATGAATAAATCACTTACATTTAAAATAATAAAAACTTGGAAAAAAATCTCTGATAAAGTAAAAACAACTTGTGGAAAATTCTCGCACATAGTTTTTTTAATAATAATTTTTTTTATACCTGTAATCCTTCTTGGTAATATTGGCTTTTTTATTTCAATAATTTTATTTCAATTTATTATTAATCAATCAGACATCTTTGAAAATTATATTAGAAAAGATGAACACAGGATGCTTATGAAAAAAAGTGATGATTTTTATGAAGTAATTGAAGAAGATCATAGAACATTAATAAAAGAAAACCAAGAACTAAAACATAAATTAGAAAAAGCAATTTATAAAATTGGTTGTCAAAAGAAAGAATTGAGAAAGCTTAATAAAAACAATGGAGCTAAAAAATGAAAATTTTTAGAACAATTTTAGGATTACTTATTTCAATAATCATTTATACACTTTTATCAACTCTCATTTTTAAAACATATCAATTGCTGTTTCTAAATTTATTCGCAGCGCCATTAATTTTTTTGGCAACTTATATTTCTGTAATTATTGCAATTCACATAGGCTTTTTGATTGTTAAAGGAACTTTTAAAAGAAAAAGTGAAACTTTTTTAGTTGTATATGCTTTAATTGCTATTAGTATTTTATTTGATGTTATTTTATATGATGTATTATTTTCTTCAATTTCATCTTTAAAATTACATGGTTTTATTTATTTTTTTTCTTTTATATTGGGAATCCTATTGGTTACTAAACCTGAATTATTTCTTAATTATATCTTAGGCTCTTTGTTATATATTATTCCAATTATTTTTCACATATATTCAATATTAATTATTTTTGAAAAATTTGGTACAATTTGGGGAATTATTTGTATTTTTATACCACCTTTTCCTGAAATTTTTATTTTTATAACATATTGGATAAATTATGGATTTATAAATTCATATTCAAAAATTATTTTTGATTTCATTTTGTTCGTTTTAATTGGCATTTTATCAGCATTTTATTTAGCTTTTTGGTGTAAGAAAAATAAATTAGATATAGATATATAATCCCATCCCACCGGAATTAAGTAAAAAACAAAAAGGAGACGCTTTATGGATGAAAAGATTTTTAAATATAATGTGACTTGTCCCCAATGTAACACAGAATTTGAGGTTGATGCCAGAATTAAAGGCAGTGATGACGATTTACATTGCCCTTCTTGTGGTTTTATCTTCTCGATAGAAAGTAACCTTAAAGATTCACTCCATAGGAATACTAAGCAAGTCGCAAAAGAAATAAAAAGAAAAATTCGAGAAGCTGAAAAAGGCAACATTAAAATATCATCCAAAGAATTAAATGAAATGAAAAATCTTCTTGCTAAGCATAAGTTTTAATTCAGTTTGTTTTTTAAGCTTTAGATTCTTTTTTAAAATATTTATTAATTCTCGATTAGATAATTTTTTAAGATTTATACTTTCCATAATTTTTGCGTTTTTTTGAACTTTCTTATATGCTGACGTAATTATTCGCAAGTCGATGACATTGAAGAAAGTTTTTAAGAAATCTCTTAATTTTATCTCAATCCTCATGAGTCTTCTCCTTTTTTAAAAATAATTTTCAATTAGTTGCAAAAGAAAAAGAAATAAGACACAGATCACTCAGATAGAATAAGATAAATTATGAAAAATGTTAGACAGGATAAACAGGAATTACAGGATAAAATTTAATTATTGTAAATATCCGGTATATCCGGTTAATCCTGTCAAAAAGTAAATCATATCAAATCATAATTAATCAGTGAAAATCAGCGTCAAAAGAAAGGGAAAGTCAGTGTTAGTCAGTGGAAGTCTGTGGCAAAAAGAAGGAACACGTAAGACGCTGATAGTGCGGATTGAAAAGGATAAGAATTTAACACTGAAAACACCGAAGAAATTAAAAAAATCATGTTTCACATAATAAATCATAAAAAATCAGTGAAAATCAGCGTCAAAAGAAAATTCGTGAAATTCGTGGTAAAAAAAATGGCACGCCCGGTAGGACTCGAACCCACAACAATCTGATCCGAAGTCAGATGCTCTATCCAATTGAACTACGGGCGCACAAAAACAAAATTATTTTGACACTAATGGGTGTCCAACATTTTTTACCGCTTGATTAAATTATATTCAAAAAAATAATATTGGAGGAAATGTGAAAGTTAAACTTTTTATTTTAGCACTACTGGTGATTATTACGAGTAGCGTGTCTGCTCAAAAACATGGATTGGAATCTGGTTTTAAGCAGTACATTGAAAATCCTTGTTTTGAGAATTTTACTCAAGCAATGAATTATTATGCAAATCCGGATGAACAGGATTTTTCCGCGAATCTTATGCTATCCTATCTTTATTCAATGGAAATGGAGCGAAACCTGGAAATTCTTGCAGCAAACATCGATTCTTTAAGTTCAAAAACCAGGTTCTCTTATGCAAATTTACTTTTAGATTTGAATCGGTTTGAAGAGAGTATTCAGATTTATAATTCCTTGAACGAGGAATATCCAAATTGGTCGTGTCCCTGGCGTCATAAAGGAGAAGCATATTATAAATGGGATAAATTAGCAGAAGCTGAGACTGCTGCTTTGCAAGCAATCGAAGCCCGGGAAGACCATTTTGATGCTTATGTGATGCTGGCGGAAATCAGACGTGATGCAGGCAAACCTATACAAGCTTTGGAAACATTGGAAAAAGGTTTTGAATATTTTGATGAAGACACTGAAGAGGAAGTTGATATCATTGATGTTAAATTCTTGCATTTAGAGCTTTTAAAATTGAATCAGCAGACAGAGAAATATCAAATCCTGAAAAAAAAATTGCTCGAACTTGCACCAAATGATGAAAGATTGCAACTTTAATAAACATTTGATTAATTGATTTCATCCGTAAAGTCAGTGTTTAACGATAAAATGAGACTTGACTTAAGACGCCAGTCTTGAGTTAAGTTGAATTATATTAAGCGATTAGAGAAAACTTAAGTCAAGTCATCCGGCAGCTGCCGGAGAACTTAACTCAATTTTTCATACTTCACGGATAAACACTAATTGGATTTTTTAAGTTAGAATTTCTTTCAGGATTCTGCAAAATGAAAAAAGACTGTCTTTCCGTCAAAAGCCGGACACGGTCTGAGGAAATCTTCGAAGACAATTCTAACGAAGAATCTCATTATAAGCGAAGATCCTTCGATGGAAAAGCAGGAAGAATTTCTCCAGTCTTCGCTCGCTTCGACTTGGCAAGCAGGATGACAAAAAACACTCAATTTCGCAGAACTTAGTTAAAATTTCTCTCAATAATGAATAATATTGATAGAATGTTAAACCAAAATCGTGGAACAAATATTGCATATTTATTTAGAAAAAAATAAGAGGTATTTATGTTAAAAGTTAAAATTATTATTTCATTAGTTGCCATTTTATTAATTTTCTCATTTCTTTTTTCTGAAGAGAAAATGGTTATAAGGTTCGAAAATCCTACAGCTGCAATTTTGAATGAATTTCTCACAACAGATTATGATGTAGCATCATACAAACCCAATGTCTATCTGGATATTGTTGTAACAATTTCCAAATATAATGAGATCATTTCACGTGGATTCGATGTTCAGATAACTCAAACCGAAAAGCAGTTGAAAGAAAATCTGAAAGATATAACAGAACTTGATGGTTACAGAGATTACAATGAAACACTGACTGAGCTGATTGAACTGGAAAATTTATATCCGGATTTATGCAAATTATATAATATTGGTGATAGCTGGGGCAAAATCTACTCTGATGGTGGGAATTCCAATTATGATGATTATTATCATGAAATCTGGGCTTTGAAAGTTTCTGATAATGTTTTGGAAGAAGAAGATGAGCCTTGTGTTTATTATTTGGGAGAACATCATGCACGTGAACCAATCAGCCTGGAAGTGGCAATGGCAGTTCTGAATCATATCATTGATAATTATGGAATTGATCCCTTTATTACAGAGAATGTGAACAACACTCAAATCTGGTTTGTGCCGCTGGTGAATCCCGATGGTCATAAAATTGTTATAGATGAGATGGATTTGTGGTGGAGAAAGAACATTTGCGATAATAATGAGAATGGTCAGCTCGATCCTGGCAATTATAATGGATACCCTGACGGAGTTGACCCAAACAGGAATTATGGTTTTGAATGGGGAAATGTGGGAGCTTCAAGTAATCCTTTAAGCCAGACTTATCATGGTACTGAACCGTTTTCCGAACCGGAAGTTTTTGCAATGAAAGAGCTTATGGAGTCGCATCATTTTGTAACGGGAATCACTTATCATAGTTACGGTGAGCTTGTTCTATTTCCCTTTGGTTATAATAATAATGTGGTTTCTCCCGATCATTATGCTTTGCAGGATTTAGCTGTTGCCATGGCTCAACCGATGGGTTATAATCCTATTGCAGCCTGGCAGCTTTATCCCTGCATGGGAACTACGGATGATTATTCCTATGGAGTACACGGGACTTTTTCTTTTACAGTTGAATTGGCAACAGAGTTTATTCCTCCAGCAAGCCAGGTGCAAAATATTTGTGACGAAAATATCATTCCTGCTTTATCCTTATTGGATCGTGTGAATCATTCCTGTCTGACAGGAAATATTACGAATTCCCAAACATCTGAACCGATGGTTGCTGAGATTTATGTAGAGGGTGTAGATAATACCGGTGTTTTTCGTTTTCCGTATGAGAGCGATGAAAATTTCGGTCGTTATTACAGATTACTTCAGGATGGATTTTATGATGTAACTTTTTCAGCTTATGGATTTGAATCTCAAACTGTAGAGGATGTGGAGATAATTTCTTCTGATCAGACCATTCTTGATATTGAGATGGAACCTGTAACTACAACCAGTTTTAGCGGAACTATAACAGATGGAGATACAGGATTGCCAATTCAATATGCTTCTGTAGAACTGCTAAATACACCATTCGATCCTGAATATACAGATGAAAATGGTGAATTTAATTTTCCATCACTTTATGTTGGTGATTATGAAGTTCGAATTACAGCAGTAAATTACACATCAATTATTGAATCGATTACAATCACAGAAACTTATAATATCTTTGATTTTGAGCTTTATGAAAGTGAAGCCATCAGCTTTGAAACAGGTAATTTTGATGATTTCTGGATTTTTGCAGGAGATGCAGATTGGCTCATCGATAGCAGCATATCTTATGATGGAGTGTATTCTGCCAGGTCCGGACCGATCGGTTCGTGGGACTATACTTCTATTTCTGTAGAATTGGATGTCATCGCTGCCGGAGAAATTAGTTTCTGGAAAAAAGTATCCTCTGAAGAAGGTTATGATTTTCTCACGTTCTCTATCGATGGATTACCTCAGGGTCAATGGAGTGGTGAAGAAGATTGGAGCGAAGCCATTTCCCCTGTAGATATTGGCACTCACATCTTTGAATGGAAATATGAAAAAGATGGAAATACTATTGGTGGTGATGATTGTGCCTGGCTCGATTACATAATTTTCCCGTTGAATGGTGGAGAACCTGAATTGAGCGTTGAACCCGCATTTTTCAATAAAGAGATGAGCACAAATCAAATCGAAACAGAAATTCTTTATCTTACCAATATTGGTGGAGGTATTATCAATTATGATGTAACTCTCAGCGAACCTGTAGAATGGTTGAATCTTGATATTTTTTCCGGTTTACTTGTATTTGGCGATTCAGATGAAATTCAAGTTACATTTGATACAACAGATCTTGAAGCTGGAGATTATGTTTGTTATATTATGATAAATGATGACATTAGAGAAGAGACTGTGGTTCCGGTAATGTTATCTGTTCTTGAAACCGGTTCAGGAAATGATCTTTTACCAGCGATTACTGAATTATCTTCAATATATCCCAATCCTTTTAATCCTTCCACAACTTTCAGTTTCAGCTTGAAAGCAGATTCCAAAGTAACCATAAAAATTTTCAATATTAAAGGTCAGAAAGTGAAAACTCTAATAAACAAAAATCTGAATTCCGGTTATCATAAGATTGTCTGGAATGGTAAGGATGAAAATGGTAATAATTCTCCAACAGGTGTTTATTTTTCATTATTCGATGCTCATGATGAAATCGGAGATTACACAAGTACAAGAAAGATAATTCTTTTAAAATAATGAAAACTATGATTAAGAAAGTTGTTTTTATAGTAATCTTAACCTTGATTTTCTCTTCGATTTTTTCTTTTGAAATTCATGAGAAATACTTCAAATTTTCTATCAATTCCAAAAATGAACTGGAAAAACTGACCAGAATAATTTCAATCGATAATGTTATTGGAAATGAGGTTTTTGCTTATGCCAATCAAAGCGAATTTGAGGAGTTTCAGAAACTGGAATATGCTTATGAAATTCTTCTAAATCCCAGCACCCTGATTATTCCTGAAATGGCATCTTCTCCTGACCAAATGCGGGAATGGGATTATTATCCCACTTATGAAGCTTATGTTGATATCATGTACCAATTTCAAACAGATTATCCTGATATTTGTTCTGTTTACAATCTCGGTTTTTCAATTGAAGGCAGAGAAATTCTGGTTGCTCATATTTCCGATAATCTTATGGAAGAAGAGAATGAACCTGAATTTTTTTATACAGGTCAAATGCACGGTGACGAACTGGTTACATATATTTTATTACTGAGGTTGATCGATTATCTGACAGAGAATTATGATATTGTACCTCAGGTTACTAATCTAGTAAATAACATTGATATATACATCAATCCACTGGCAAATCCGGATGGAACTTATGCTGGAGGTAACCACACTGTCTGGGGAGCAACCAGGTACAATGCCAATTCTGTTGATTTGAACAGGAATTTTCCTGACCCTGAAGATGGTCCTCACCCGGATGGTAATGAATGGCAACCTGAAACAATTTTGATGATGGATTTTGCTCAAGAACATAGTTTTGTTCTTTCTTCAAATCTACACAGTGGAGCAGAAGTTGTGAATTATCCCTGGGATACCTGGGATCAACTGCATGCTGATGATGATTGGTGGCAGGAAGTTTCTCACACTTATGCCAATACAGTTCATAATTATGCTCCCGCAAATTATATGAATGGTTTTAATAATGGGATAACAAACGGATATGCCTGGTATACAATCAATGGTGGCAGGCAAGATTATATGAATTATTTTCATTATTGCAGAGAAATGACTCTGGAATTATCGGATGTAAAACTTTTACCGGAAAATCAGCTTAATGCACATTGGGATTATAATAAAGAATCTTTTTTGCTTTATATGGAAGAATGTTTGTATGGAATTCGTGGTGTTGTGACAGATAGCTATGGACAGCCAATCGAAGCTTTAATCACAGTTTTTGATGATAATGGACAATTGCATGATTTTGATAATTCCGAAGTTTTTACCGACCCGGATGTTGGTGATTACCACAGGATGATTGCTCCCGGAACTTATGATATCGAAGTTTCTGCTTATGGTTATATCACAGAAGTGATTGAAGATATTATTGTAGTTGATTCTGAAATCCAGATGCGGGATGTTATCTTAATTGAAGCACCCACAGTTACTGTCACCGGAACCGTAACAGATATTGATACGGGATTACCAATAGAAAATGCAACAGTTGAAATTTTAGATTTGCCAATTGAACCTGTTGTGACTAATTCGGATGGTGAATATATTATTGAAAATGTAGTGGGAGGTACTTATAATTTCCGTGTAACAGCTTTTAATTATGCAAATTACTCTGCGGAAATTGCAGTTAATTCCTCTTCAAACATCATAGATTTTGTGCTGTTTGCAAGTATTCACGAAAGTTTTGAAACCGGAAATTTTAATACTTATCCTTGGGAATTTAGCGGAAATGCAGAATGGTTCATTGATAGCAGTTGTGCGTATGATGGTTTCTATTCTGCCAAGTCCGGAAATATTGCTCATAACCAGGTTACTCAGCTTCAAGTAACTTTAGATGTTACTTTTCCGTGTGAAATTTCCTTTTTCAGGAAAGTTTCTTCAGAAAGCGGGTATGATTACCTTAGGTTCTACATTAATGGTGTTCTTCAGGATGAGTGGAGCGGTGAACAAGATTGGGAACAAATGTTTTATTTTACTCCCTACGGTACAAATACTTTTTTATGGGAATATTACAAAGACAATTCTGTATCGCATGGAGAAGATGCAGGTTGGGTAGATTATATTGTTTTCCCTCCCAGCAGTATTACAAATGTTGAAAATTTAGAGCTTTTATCTTCCCCAAAACTTATTGGAAATTATCCTAATCCATTCAATCCTGATACAACAATACGATTCACCACCGAGAACACCGAGAAAAAAACCGAGTTAGTAATTTACAATATCAAAGGTCAGAAGGTAAAAACTTTGGAAAATTTGGAGTTGGCGAGTCCCTCGCCTTTTTTTGCCGACGGAGTCGGCTACTCCATAACCTGGAACGGAACTGACGAAAATAACAATCCTGTAAGCTCAGGTGTTTATTTCTATAGATTAAAATATAATAATAAAATTGTAGATACTAAGAAGTGTTTATTATTACAGTGATGTAACTCAAACAATCCTGTTTGAGCAAATGTATCACAAGCAATCATGCTTGTGCAACGAAACAAAAAAAATAGAATGTAAAAGAAACAAACAAGATTGTTTGCTATACAAAGGAGAAAATAAAAAAATGAAGAAAGAAATTATTATTTGTCTTATTCTGATGATTCAAGTTTCATTATTTGCAGGTGATTTTGAAGAAGATGAAAACTGGAAGAAACAGAATCCTTTTGCTGCTCATTTTTTAAGTTATGAAGAAATGCTCTTGAACAAAACTTATATCAGGGATTTCACGCCAACTGACCCACCAACAGGTGAAGTTCGCCAAACATCCGAATTTGAGCAAATGGAAGGTGTACTGGTAGTTTATCCTCTAGGAATTCCATATAGTTTGGTTGCCGAAATATCTCAAGATGTAATCGTTTATACGATTGTTACAAGTGATTCTCAAACACAATGTCATAACAACTATCAGAACAATGGGGTAAATATGGGAAACTGCCAGTTTATAAACGCTCCCACAAATACACACTGGGTAAGAGATTACGGTCCTTGGTTCATTGCCAATGATAATGAAATAGCAATTGTAGATTTCCCGTACAACAGACCAAGACCATTAGATGATGAAATTCCAGTAATAGTAGCAGATTACTTCGGAATTGACCTTTATGGAATGGATATTGAACACACAGGTGGGAATTATATGTGTGATGGTAATTATGTCGGTGCATCCACTGACCTTGTTTACGATGAAAATCTCAACCTTACTCCTGCACAAATCGATCAACTTGTACAAGACTTTCTAGGTATTGATACTTATCATGTTACTATTGATCCGCTGGACGAGTATATAAAACACATAGATTGTTGGGGAAAATTTCTGGATGTGGATAAAGTGATGATTGGTCAGGTACCGGAAACAGACTACAGGTATGAGGACTTTGAATTTGTAGCAGATTATTTTGCAGAACAGACATCAGCTTGGGGAAATAATTATGAGGTTTATCGTGTTTATACTCCTGGTGGATATTATCAGGCTACACCATACACAAATTCGTTGATAGTTAATAGCAAAGTTTTTGTCCCAATTACAGGAAGTCAATGGGATGATGAAGCTATTGCTTCTTACGAAGAAGCAATGCCAGGTTATGAAATTTTTGGCATTTATTACACTGACTGGGTCGATACAGATGCACTTCATTGCAGAACCAAAGGAACTGCTGATAGAGGAATGCTGTTTGTAAAACATTTTCCGATTTTAGGAAATGCTCCTGTTCAAGAAGAATACGAAATTTTAGCAGATGTTATTCCATATAGCGGAGAGGCAATTTACCCAGATTCGATGAAAGTTTATTATAAAGTGAATGGAGGAGATTTTATTTCTTTGAATATGACTTATGAAGGGGGAGACACTTACAAAGCCATCATTCCGGGTCAAGCTCTGGGAAGCGAAATTGCCTATTATATTCATGCAGCAGATGAATCCGGACGAAGCATGAATCATCCTTATATTGGTGCTCCGGATCCTCATACTTTCTTTGTAGGAATGCCCCTTTATCCTGATATTGTAGTTGATCCTCTGCAACTTAATTTAAATTGTTATGTTGGAGGTTCTGTATCAGGTGAATTTACCATTTCAAATATTGGAAATGCAGATTTAGAATATTCCATAACATTTTCAACTGCAATTCCCGAAGAAGTCAGTTATGATGTACCTGATAGTCCTTCCGGTTCTTCTTACAATTATAATACTTACACAGAACTGGGATGGACAGATTTTCAAATTTCTGATATTGGTGAAATCGCTGAACTTCAGGTTGAATATACCTGGGATACTGATAGTTATCCAACGGAAGGTTCTTTCTGGATGGAATCTCCTGCAGGAACAACAGGAATGATAGCTACCGGGCAAACTGATGGAACATATCAAATTGATTTGGATGATTTCATAGGAGAGCAAATTGAAGGAAATTGGAAAATATGGATTGAAGATACTTGGGGAGATGGTGGACATCAGGCAACGAATATTGATTTGAATTTTACAATTCTAATCGAGCAGGAACAGTGGCTTATTGTTAATTCGGTATCTGGTACAATTGGCTCTGGAATGAGTGTAACAGCAGGTTTAGTTTGTTCTGGTGTTCAGTTAGAACCAGGGATTTATGAAGGTTCAATCTTCATACATTCAAACGATCCGGACGAACCTATTGTGATCGTTTCAGTGATTCTAACTGTAGAAGAAAACGTAGATTCTGATAATGATTGTAGTCCTCAAATTACTGAGTTGTTAGGCAATTATCCGAATCCGTTCAATCCGGAAACTACAATTACTTTTTTTACCGCAGAGGGCGCAGAGAACGCTGAGATCGTAATTTATAATTTAAAAGGACAGAAGGTTAGAAATTTGGAATGTGGAGAGTCTCTCTCCACAACAACCGACAGAGTCGGCTACTCCATAACTTGGAATGGAAAGGATGATAACAACCAACCTGTTGGTTCGGGGATTTATTTTTATCAATTGAAAGTTGATGATAAATTTATTTCAGCTAAGAAAATGATCTTAATGAAATAGTTGGAGTTTCTGAGTGCAATTTGGAATGCAATATCCGTGATATTGCATAATTGTGAGAATCTTTTAAACTTGTTAAGTTTTTAAAACTTAACAAGTTTTTTACAGGCTTCTTTTCCAAACTGTAAATTAAAGTTACAATAATGTAAATAGTTCTTTTTTATATGCAAATTGGAAATAGTTTTTTTTTCAAATAATAAGAAATTGGAAATTTTCAAAAAAAATAAGTTATCTTTGATTCTAAAACCATTTTTTATCAAACAATGAACATATAAACTATGTATTTTAGATGAGTATCAATTATTTTTTAAATTTAAGCCTTTTTTTTTGACAATAAACAATTAAAAAAAAAGATTGGAATGTCACTTGCTTCAAAATAAAAGAAAAAGATTTATCATTCGAATATCAAGGAGGAAGAATGTTCGAAAAAGTGAAAAACAAGAAAGGATTTAGTCTTATTGAATTGTTGGTTGTGGTTGTGATAATTGCAATTCTGGCAGCTATTGCTGTTCCCATTTACATGAGCTATGTGCAAAAAGCAAGAGCAACAGAAGCACAATCTGCCATCGCAGCAATTCGCAGTACTTATCGAGTTTATAAACAAACCTATGGAAACACAGACAATTATACTATCGAAGATGCTATGAAAGATGCCAAACTTGGTAGAGCTACAGAGAAAAACTGGGAATTCGAAGTTATTGGTAATCCGGTAAATAGATATGTTGCAACTTCCACATCAGAATTTCCTCAGGGTGAAGGAAAACAGGTCTGGTATGATGTTGAGGAAGCTGAATACCATGGTTACGGTATTGACGAAGAAATCGATGAAGAAGATATTATCGACTAAATCGGAGGTGTTTTTTGACAATACAGGAGCTTTTAAAGTTTACTGTTGATGCAGATGCTTCCGACCTTCATATTAGTGCCGGTTCGATTCCTATGGTTCGTGTTCACGGCCAGATGAGAAAATTGAATTTGCATAGATTCAGTGAGAAGGAGGTTGAAGAGCTCATTTTCAGTACAATGAACAAATCTCAGCAAGTGCTATTTAAGGAAAAGTTGGAAATCGACTTTTCCACCAAACTTTCTGATGAAACTCGTTTTCGTGTTAATGCCTTTCACCAAGTTAACGGATTAGGTGTGGCATTTCGTGTAATCCCAAATGAGATTAAGAATTTTGATGAGCTGAATCTACCGGAAATATTGAGTCGCCTGGCAATGCGTCAACGAGGATTGATATTAGTAACCGGACCTACAGGCAGCGGGAAATCCACAACATTAGCAACAATGGTGGATTATATCAATGACCACAGACATTGTCACATTATTACTATTGAAGATCCAATAGAGTTTGTTCATTATAGTAAGAATTCGTTGATAAACCAGCGGGAATTGGGACATGACACCTGGTCTTTTACTGCTGCTTTACGTTCTGCTCTGCGTGAGGACCCTGACGTGATCCTGGTGGGTGAGATGCGTGACCTGGAAACAGTTTCTTTAGCTTTAACTGCTGCGGAAACAGGACATCTTGTTTTGGCTACACTTCATACAAGTAGTGCTACCAAATCTATCGATCGTGTTATCGATATGTTTCCCAAAGAACAGCAATCTCAAATACGCTCTATGCTGTCGGAATCTTTGCAGGCAGTTATTGCTCAAACTTTGTTACCTTTGAAAGATGGTGGTGGACGAGTTCCGGCTTTGGAAATCATGATTGCCAATGCTGCTGTGAAAAATCTTATCAGAGAAGAAAAGACCTATCAGATTCCTTCTGTGATACAATCCGGAACAAAACAGGGAATGCAGACTCTCGATCAGTCATTATTCAATCATGTTATGAATGGATTGCTCGACCGAATGGTTGCGGAACGGGTTGCAGATAATCCTAAAATGTTCGCTACAGGCGTGGGATTTTGATGTTTGGAAATCCAGATTCTGAAAAAGGTTTTGGTCTCATCCACGTTTTAGCTACTTTACTTATTGTTTCTGTTGCTTTGGTTGGATTGTTTATCAGCATAAGTTTTGCTCGCAATAGAGCAAATGAAAACTATCATTTCCGTTCTGCATTACTTGCTGCCAGCAGCAAAATGGAGTTTGTAAAATATGTCAATAGAGATATGAAATCACCGGATATCAGCGATTTACCAGCAGTATTTTTTACTCCTGTTGTACTTGATGAGCGTGATAACCAACCACCTTTAACAGCTACTGTTTCCATAAATAAAACATTTCATGTTGATATTGATGTAGCTCCTTATGTTGGTTACGATACTGTAATTATTCAGCTAACCTGGAAAGAACCAAACAGCTCTTTGATTCCTCTTCAAGCAAGCCAGATAAGAACAGTTACTTTGCGGGAAGATTACTATTGGAAATACACTCAATGAAAAATCCAAGACAAAAAAATCTCTCCAAAATTAAGCTAAACCAGAAAGGTTATTATCTTGCAGACCTGGTAGCTTCCCTTCCGCTTGCAGTTCTCATTATACTTGCCTTTACTTTTGTTGTAATTAATTTTCTCAGGACTTACGAAGAAGTAAGATTATACACTCAACTTCAAGATGAGCTTTTTGCTGCTGTGGAAACTATGCGTTACGGTTATTCGTATGATGATGTAACAGGAAATCCCAGCGATCCGGCAGACCTGAAAGAAGGTCTCATCGGGCTAATAACTGCAAACGAAGTAATAATTGGTTTAGACCATAGTTCTATAACATTAATACCGGTGATTTTAACGCCCAATTTACCATATTATTCAGAATTTTATTTAGATACAAATAATCACTTACGTGCTTCCGGAAAATATGGTTTAAAGTCTTTTTCAGATAAACTGCTTTTCCCAACCGGACTTAAAAAACTTGGGGGAAAATTTCAGTTTAGAATTCTCGAATTAAATTTTACTCCTGAAAAAATAGTTAATGATAAGATTTATCTCTTGGGAATTCAAATAAAAGCTCAGGTCAGGTTCAGAGAAAAAAGCCTAAAACAAACTGCTGAAGAAGATATTCGCCTGAATACAAAAACTATTGAATATGAAACTTCAGTATTTCTTACAAATGCGAAATTGGGAACCGTTCAGTCAGCACAACCGGAGGGTATATGAAGAATTTCTTAAAAAATGAAAAGGGTGGTATTGTTCTTTTAGCAGTAGCACTCATTGCAGTTGTGGTTTCTTTATTGTCCACAATCTCATTGTTAGGAATCGTTCAAACCGATTACCTTCAAACCCAATATCAAAATGATATGCTCCAGGAAGAATTGCTTTTAAGAAGCGAAGCCATAAGAACAGTTTTAAGCCTGGAATATAATAAGTACAGACCTCTTCCGGATCGAATAGTTCAGATTGAATCTGATGACCGGCTGACAACATATAACATTGATAACAAAAAAGAGATGACTACTATTTCGAGTTTTATGGGATTTGCAACTCAGGAAGCTGTTGCCATTCGAACTTTGATCATGGATATTGATAACAAGTCTCCTGTAAAGCGTTTTTCAGAGCGATTGATGAGAAATGAAAGTTTAGCTCAGTTTCAATATTTTTCTCATATCGAAGAATCTGAAAACGCAGATGGCGGTGGTGAAGCAGCCCGAGTTAAATTCTGGGGTCCTGATGTTCTCTGGGGGAAAGTTCATAGTAATGACGATATCTGGATCCAACAAGCAGGTGGGGGAACTAATAATGGCTGGCCCACTTTTCATGCGATGGTTACTACTGCCAAAAATTTTCGTTATTATCCTAGCGGAACTTTACTTGTAAATTCTGCAGCACCTATGGAATCTATATTTTTAGGAGGTTGGTTAGAGGAAGCTCCTGCCATTGTCTATAACCCAACAGCAACAGATATTCGTGCAAATGGTATACGACCGTTCAGTAATCCGAACGCAGATATTGTTTATGTGAAAATCAATGGTTCAGCTTATACATCCTGGTATGGAGAAATCGATCTTGTAGGTTATGAAGATTTTGATGTTTATAGCTGGTATCCCATGAATGCTGCCCAAGCGAATTTCATAATCAATGCCGGTGGAAACTGGTTTGAGGATTCTGATATAGTCTGGACAAATCAGATTGCCATTTATGATACAACCTGGAGTGAGGGTCCCAGTGGAACCGTGAGTAATCATTCTGTTTTCGTGGATAATCAACAGCTTTGGATAGAAGGCAATATTCGCGGAAAGCAAACCTGGGGTTGTGCTGATACGATTTTTATTGTTGGTGATATTACTTATGAGGGAACACAGATTGGTGATCCACCAGATGAAGACCCTGTTAATATGACAGATTACTTTGGCCTGGTTTCAGAACAAAAGGTTTTAATAAGGTATAAGAATATCGATCCATTTGAGAATTTTGCCATAAATACAGCTAATTGCAATGATATATATCTTTATGGAGCTTATGCTGCCATTGGCAGAGGAGATGAGAATATTTTCGGCTCACTTGTTTGTAAGCAGGATGGAATTTTTACATTTCAATATCATCATGGTCATGGTTCCACACCAGATTTTACTGCGATGAGTCCATATACAGGTGACGACACATTATACACTTATATAGATTTTCATAAATTCATTTATCCACACAGCCCGTTTGTGCCCCCAAATATCGAAGGATTCAACCTGCATGGCGGAGCTCCGGTGGCACCCTATAATACTTGCGGATATCCTTATGAAAGTGCAGCTTATATAAGTTCCTTTCCAAATGATAACCCGTCTGCTTATGTTTTTCCTTATGGCACGGATTGGCCCTGGTACAATCCAGTCTGGCCCGAATCTGCTGCTAATATAGTTTTTTTACGAGGATATATTCATATGTTTGGTGCGATTGCTCAAACGCGGCGTGGATTTGTTCGCCGTTCCGGTTCCGATCCGTATAACCATCCTTATGGAGGTTCAAATCCAAGCCCATGGGATATAGATAACTATCACTACGACGGCAATCATCCACCCGCCGGTTATGATAAAGATTATCATTATGATAATCGCTTTTTGTATGTTCAACCACCGGATTATCCGGAAATATATCGAGGCTGGGGAGCAAGTACACTTTCATCTTTCAGTGAAGAAGCCTGGTCTTTAAAAGTCCCGCCAATTTAATAATATTTGAAAAAAAAATAGTATGTGAGGTCAGATGGCGAAAAAGAAAAAAATAAAGTTCAAAGAATCGATTGGTCTGGATATTGGCTCTCATAGTATAAAGCTGGTTCATCTAAAGAAATTACATGAAGGATTCAAACTTTTAAATTATGAGATAATATCCACAGTTCCGGAAGGACACGAATATACTCCTTCAGACCTGTCTCCGGATCGATTTGCTCCCGTATTATCCGGGATGCTGAGATCTTTGAAAATCAATCCTAAAAAGATAAAACATATTGTCTCTTCTGTAGGTGGTGATAATACCAGTTTGAAACAGATAAAGACGATTTTTCTCCCGGAAGATGAGCTTGAATCCGCCTTATTTTTTGAAGCAAAAAAACATCTTCCGATCAGTGGCTCTGAAATGCTTCTGGATTATCAGGTTTTAAGTGTGGAAGAAAAAACAAACAATATGAACATCTTAATGGCAGCTACCACAAAAGCTCTTCTCAATGAGCATTCGGATATTTTAACCGCTGCTGGTGTTACTCCGGGAATAGTCGATGTGGAATCTCTGGCTGTAGCAAATAGTTTTGCTCTCAATTCTTTTGTTGAGGAAGGTGTGTTCATCATTCTTAATATTGGTGCTCTTAAAACAAATATGGTGATCTACGGTCCTGAAGCCAAATTTTTTGCCCGGGATATTGCCTGGGGAGGTTATCATTTTACAAAAGATATTATGAAGCAAAGAAAACTTTCATTTGAAAATGCTGAAAAATTCAAATTTGAGCATGGTCTGAAAAAAGAAGAAGCAACAGCAAGCACCAAAAAAATAGTGTCCTTGAATATCACTGAAAAGACTGCAGAAGAACAAATAGCAATGGAAGTGAAACGCTCATTACGTTTTTATGTGAAAGAAGCAGGAACCAGTGATTTCAGGAAAATTCTTCTGGTGGGTGGAAGTGCAAAAATAGCAGGACTTCCCGAGTACTTTTCCAAACAACTGAACATCGAATCTGAGGTTTACAATCCATTTGTAGACCTGGAAATGCCTGAAAAATTTAAAGATAGAAAAGACCCTCAGCTCGCCCTTGCTTTGGGACTTGCAATGAGACCGGAGTAGAGGTAGATATGAAATTACTATATTTTAAAATCAATTTAAATAAATATGGAGAGTTACGACGTCAGATCGAATCTGAAAAAAGAACATTCACAGCAACAGCACTTTCGTTCATCATTATTACAGCAATACTTTGTGGTGTTGTAATATTTCTCAATGCAGACTTGCAAGCAAAAATCAATAACCGCAGAGTTTTGCTTTCCGATATAAAAAAGGAAATCGAATCGTACCAGGTAAGTGGTGAATATCTCTCTTCAAAAGATCTGGAAAGGATGGCTAAAATCAGTACAGAACGTATTTTCTGGGCAAAGAAGTTAGTAGCTTTATCGGAACAGACAACCGATAAAATTGCCATAACTCATTTCTCTTTCAAAGGAAATACATTACGTTTATTCGGTATTACACAAATGGATAAGAAGCAAAAAGAGTTCGACCTGATTATCGAAGATTTTATTGCCAAACTTAAAAGCAATGAACAGATCAGCTCTGATTTTCCTGAAATCACATTTATGAAATCGCGGCGCGATTTTGAGAAAGATGTAGAAATATTACGTTTTCAGATAGATTGCGAAGCAATTGAGTTTGAAAAAGAAGGAGGTAGAAAATGATGAAACGCAAATACTTGTATCTGCTTCTGCTCATTGCAATTACTGCTGCAGCTTTCTTCTATTTCAGTGATGATACAATCTCTACAAAGACGCGAAAGATTGGAGCTTATGATAGAAGAATTAAACAGGAACAGGAAAAACTGAATAGTGCCAAAGTATTGAATGAACAATTGCAACTTGTTTCAAAAGTAATTATGAATAGCATGACTTCAAAAAAGGATTTTTCTTCTGATGAGGTGAATAGTTTTATCAAAACATTAGCTGATCTGGCAGATAAATATCAAATTGCTGTTTATTCATTATTTCCCAGAGTAGTATCATCTTTGAGCCGGTACTACCTGGAACAACTCTATACAATGGAACTCAATTGTACTTTTATACAATTGGGACAGTTCCTGGGAGATTTAGAGAGTTTTGATCATATTATCAAAGTTAAAACTCTGGATGTGCGTCCGATAGATACGGATTTTAAAGAAACCGCGACCGGAGAAATCCCTGCAACCAGGTATAGAGTTACAATAGAACTTTCGGTTTATAAGATAGTGAAGGAGGTATAGATGGACCAGAAATATTTGAAAGACTTTGTAATTGCTATGGTCGTTATTCTTCTTATTGC
>CAYWJN010000023.1:0-31270 GCA_964457455.1 uncultured Candidatus Cloacimonadota bacterium | reverse complement strand
TGTCCTACCATTCTTGTTAATTTAAAATTCTACTGCATTATTTGGGTTTAAGTACTCATACTGCTTTTTTTGATTGACAGTTGTATAGAAAATTTGATTGGAAATCTTTTTTTATTAAAATTATTTTCATCCGACAGTTGCCGGATTGGAACAAGAAGAATTCGTTCCGACTAAAAAATCGAAATCAGTTTTCTACGTCACTTTTTTCCTGAACATCAAAGGGATATTATTTTCTGTTGGAGCTCCAATTTGAATCAACTCCCAATTCTTATCATATTCGCTTATCACATGTTTCAAAACTGTTATTTTCTCTTCCGGAGGAGAATTGTTCCCTTCCCAGTCAATTATCTCAACTCGATATTTAATTGTCCTTTTCTTGCCGTTAATCCTCACATCAATCTCGATATTCTGTTCCGCATCCAATGTTGGAATTGATATTGAAATTTCCCTCATATTTTCCCCTATTTATAAAACTTGCTTCGTATTTAATGTATAAGTTGCTAACTTATATTACGATTATTTCTCCAGACCTACCACTTTCCTAAGATCTTTTTGGAAAGCAGCAGATTGAGCTCTTCCTGTTTTCGTATCAGGCTGTAATGACGATTATTAAATGATAATTGAGTATTTCGATATTCAAGCTGACTACGGTCCAAATCTATCAAACTGATCATACCAAGCTTGAATTGCTCCTGTGCCATATTCAAGTTTTCTTCAGCTAATTTCAATTTCTCAGCATATAAATCACGCGACCTTTTGAGAGTTTTTATATCTTTCTGCAAATTGGAAAACTCGTTCCTGTAATTCTTATCTGTATCTTCAAAACTTAGTTTCTGAATCTTGAAATTTCGTGCTGTTCTGCTGAATGATTCTCGCTTGTCCAGAAGATCAAAAATCGAATAGGATGCATTGAGCGATATAGTCTGCGAATCATCATATTCATCAAAATCAAAGAAAGCTTCATTGTCAGCATTACTGAAATTATAACTGTATGAAAAATATACTGTTGGAAAGAAATTCAACTTTGTCTGAAAAAGGCTGAGTTTACTGCTTTTGAGTTCGTTTCTCAGGATTTTCGTATTCAGATTATCTGTGAAATTCAGATCAGATTCAGTTTCTTCAAATTCAGGTTCAGCAAAATCATGTTTTTTATCCTGAACATTCAAATAAGAAAAAAGGTCTTTACGTAATTTAGAAAGATTGTTCTCTGCTTCATTCACAACTATTTCATAATCTATCAAATCTATCTCGCTCTGCTTCAAATCCAGGATCGATTTCTCACCTGATTCAAATTGAGCTAAAATCTGTGAGTATATCTTATTTTGGAGTTTCAGGTTCTCTGTGTGAATTTCCAGGCTTTTCTGCGATTCCAGAACAGAAAGATACATGGAAACAATATTGAAAACTATCTGTTTAGTTGCTTCCTGCAATGCCAATTCCGAATTCTTTTTATCAATGAGAGATTGCTTGATATTGAAATATGTAGGCTCATCCAGAAAGATACTTTTAGTTAAAGAAAATCCGGAAGTTCCATTCCAATCTTCTTCAATATTTTTTGATTTACTCGCAGTTACACTTGCATAAGGCAATATTTCGAGATAGCTACTTCGCAAAGATGATTTTGAGTTCTTAAAAGATGATATTTCTTTCTGCATTTCTACAGAACGTTCCAATCCAAGTTCTATAAGTTCATCTAAATAATACTGCTCTGCAAAACAAAATATTGGGAAAAGTATGATTAATAAAATTAGATTTCTCATTTATGAATCCTTAATAATTTTTTTTATTCTCAAAGCAGGAGTTTTGAGTTACATTCAACCTTGAAAAAGATTTTCTTCGTGCTAAACTTTTTCAATGGTTACATCCGCCAACCGTTGAAAAGGTTCACTTGAAAGAATTCCTCTGTTGGCAAACAGTTTTCAAGGTTTTTCTCAAACAGGATGAGCTTACGCAGGTCTCCACTTTGTTCCGGCTGTTTGAGTTACTACTCGTATTTCAGTGCTTCAACAGGATTTGCAATTGCAGCTTTCATTGCCTGAAAACTTACAGTGAGAAGAGCAATTAGCAAAGCAATAATGCCCGAAAGAATAAACGTTAAAACAGTAATATCCACTTTATATGCGAAATTTTCCAACCATTTGGTAAGTCCAAAATAGGCAATTGGCCAGGCAATAACATTAGCAATAATAACCCATTTTGCAAATTCTTTGGAGAGATGAATAACAATGCTTGAAACAGATGCTCCCATTACTTTGCGAATACCGATTTCTTTGGTTCTTTGTTCTGCAGTAAAGGCTGCTAATCCAAACAATCCCAAACAAGCTATGAAAACACACAAAAAGGAAAAATATGTAAAAACCTTTCCGATATTCTGTTCAGCGGTATAAAGTTCATTCAAGCCCTCATCCAGGAAAGCAAAATCAAATGGGTAAGAAGGACAGAATTCATTCCATTTTTCTTCAATAAAATCCAACGTGTTTAAAATATTTTCACCTCTAATCCGTAAACTGATATTTCTGAGTGGAGAATCTGCCAATAATATTACGATAGGATCTACTTCGTTATGCAATGAAGTATAATGAAAATCTTTCACAACTCCAACAACTTTTGTTTCTCTATTGGCAGTTCCATCCAAATTTGCTCCAAACTGGATGCGTTTACCAATCGCATCATCTCCCCAACCAAGTACTTCAGCAGTTTTTTCATTTATCAGGATGGATTCTTCAATATCGGTTTGAAGTTCAGGAGCAAAATTGCGACCTCTAATAACTTTCATATTCATCACATCCAGATAATCGTTATCAACAAAAAAGTAATTTATGCCTTTTTCTGCTAATGTTCCATCATCTGTTTCATACCGTTGCACGATTATGCCATAACCCTGTCCCGGAATACTGGAAGATTTTCCAACTTTTAAAATGTTAGGATTCTTAAGAAGTTCTTCTTTAAAAGTATCGAGGTTTCTTACCGCAGATGTATCTCTAATAGTGAGTACAACAATATTATCTTCATTGAATCCCAAATCTTTGGTTCGCAGGAAACTTAATTGTTGAACAACAGTGATGGTACCAATAATCATAATTATCGAGATTGAAAATTGAAGCAGAACCAATATCTTCCTTAATGCTCCTTTTCCTCTGGAACCAATTTTTCCTTTGAGAACTTCTACCGGAATAAATGATGACAGATAAAAAGCAGGATAACTGCCGGATACAATTCCCACAATTATTGTAATACCCAGGATCAGACCAAAAAACAGTAAATTTCCTGATATATCCATTTCCAGATGTCTACCGGCAATCTCATTAAAAAGAGGTAAAATTAATTCTACTGTCATGAAAGCCAGAATTAAAGCTAAAAGAGTGATTAAAAGAGATTCCATCAAAAATTGATTTTGTAAAAGATTCTTGCGTGCACCAACTACTTTTCTAATATCCACTTCCACTGCTCTTTTTGCAGAACGTGCCGTTGCCATATTCATATAATTTATACAACCAATGAGCAACAGGAAAATAGCTGCAATGCTAAAAGTATAAACATAGTTCATATTCCCTGTAGGCAGATCGTACGTGACTCTGGAGTGTAGATGAACATCAGCCAAAGATTGTGTCATTAACTGAAATGAAGCATTTATCTGCTCACCAACAGGCTTAATTTATTTTTCATTAAATTGCGGATAACCATCCATTATGCTTTGTATATCGCATCCTTCTTTCAACATTATGTAAGAATAGAAACCAACATTCCAGAATGCGTTCGGCTCAAGACTATAATACCTGTCATGTCCGAAAAGTTCTACAAGAGTGTTTATTGAACATAAAGCTTCGAACTTTAAATGTAAATTGTCAGGTAAGTCTTCAATAAC
Source organism: uncultured Candidatus Cloacimonadota bacterium (assembly GCA_964457455.1). Lineage (GTDB taxonomy): Bacteria > Cloacimonadota > Cloacimonadia > Cloacimonadales > TCS61 > JABMPU01. The sequence goes on along the minus strand of CAYWJN010000023.1, from coordinate 27,405 downwards.
TCCCTTTATAGTAAAGATTAAGCCATTTCCTGTCTTAAGAGTTTCACCGATTGGATTCTGATCACCAAAAATTTTTCTGGCAAAATTCTCTGTGAGAACCATAGAATTTGGTTCTAAAAGCGCTTCATCCGGAGAGCCGGCAATAAACTTATGCGTGAAAACATTGAAAACGGTTGAATCTGCAAAATAGATATTATCTTCAAAAAACTTTTTCCCTTCATATTCAAATAGATTGTTATCCATAGGAAGAAAGCGAACATATTCTTCTACTTCGGGATTTTCCAATTTTAAGGCAACAGCCAGCGGAAAAGCTGTAGCTGCAAAATAATCGTCAGTTTCATTAATAGTAAAATGAGATTCCAAACGGTAGATTCGGCTATGTTTTTCGTGAACTTTATCATATGAAAGTTCATTTTGGACATATAAACCAATTAATATTGTGCAAGCCAATCCGATTGCCAATCCAATGATATTTATTGCTGTATTGAATTTGTTTCTCGATAAATTCCTGAAAGCTATTTTTAAATAATTTCTAAACATTTATTTCCTCTCTATTTATTATTTGTCCGTAAAGTCGATTTTTATATGGCATAAAGAAACTTGACTTAAGACGTCAGTCTTGAGTTAAGTTGATATGAGACAACCAAACTTAAGTCAAGCCAGCTAAAGCGAGCTTAACTCAAGTTTTCATACTTTACGGACAAACACTATTTGATAATCACCGTCTTATTATCTATTACACTTTTCTTTATATAATTGTAGAAAACTCCAAAATTTTTAATGTCTTCTTTTGTAAAGATTCCTTCAAATTCTTTGCTTTCACTATTTAGAAACAGCTTCACCTGTTTGGCATGAACGATTTTCTTATAAAAAGCGGTACTCAAAAAATATACATTTCTATCTTCCATTGGAATTACAACCGGATAATCAACTTCAAATTCAGTTGAAATTATACTTTCTGTTTCAATTGGATCATCATCGATCAGAAACTTAATCTTTTTGATGAATAATCCTGTGTTTTTCTCAAAACCGGTTAAAGTTAAAAACCAGGAATGTGAATCATTAGTATAGATAAATTCCAGATTGAAATTTGCAGTTTCTTCAATGTTTTTAAGTTCGATTTCTATGGAAGAACTATAATAACCTTTTACGCCTTTCGGTAGGTTTTTTCTATTTATCTCCAAAACATCGAACCCTGTGGCGGCACAGCCGGAAAGTAAAACAATTAATGATAATAAATAAACGAATTTTTTCATAGAGACCTCCAACATTATTTTTCAACTATATTCTCATATTAATTAAGCAATAAATGTGCCAATGGTTTATTGTGTTAAATAGTAGGAAGTTAGAATATTTCAATGCAGTTGAGCCTGTTAAAAACGTTCGGAAATGAAACATAAACTGTTCGCAAATGAACACTAGAAAAATCAGTTTACAGATATAATCAAAAAAAAATTGTAACTTTTATTAAGATTTTCGTTTTACTTGTAGAGAATCAGAAAATGTTAAAGGATTTGAGCTTGGAATCTGAAAAGAAAAGAATTCTCAGAGCAAAAAAGGATTTAAAAGAATTCGACTTTCTTTATCGGAAATATTTTCCGAAAATTAATAATTTCGTCTTTCATAGAGTGGAAAACGAAGCTATTCGTAATGATATTGTATCTAACGTCTTTTTTAAGGCTATGAAAAAACTTACGCTCTTTCGTTTTATTGATTCCAGGAAATGTTCGTTTTCATCCTGGTTATTCCGGATAGCTGTGAATGAAATCAATCAATATTACAGGAATCTCAAGCGTGAAAATAGAATTGCAGAAATGTCTCAAGTAAACCCACAAACGAATTCAGAGCTGGATTATGAGCTGGTAAAAGAAAAGATGAAAAATCTTTCTTTTGATGAACAGAACCTGATTGCACTCAGATATTTTGAAAAAATGAAAAATGCAGAAATTGCTGAAATTTTCCAGAAAAAAGAGGGAGCAATAAAAGTTCAAATTCACAGAGCCATGAACAAATTACGCTCAATACTTGAGAAGGAGGTCGAAAGTGAAAAACTTTGAAGATAAACTTAATGATCTGAAAATTCCAACAATTGAAAACGATCCTTTTGAAAACAAATTATGGAGAGACCTGATCCAAAAATTTTATGCTCCGGAAAAAAAATATAAAAGGAATCTTCGTTTAGCTGTTGGTTTTGCCTGCCTGCTGGCGATATTCGGTTGTTCCACAATTCTTAATCCCGAAATCGCTTATAAAATCAACAGGTTTGCATTTAAGAAAAATGTGCTTTCCGATCTTGAACTAATAGGTAGAAAACTCCTTCCCACAGAAAGTGATATGACATATACATCCATTCGTAATCCGGAGTTGCGGGGAAAATTAAATCCTGCAGATTATATTGAAGATAAAGCATTTTTGATAAGAAGATACACTTCCAGCACCGAAGGTTCTGTGATGATCGTATCCGAATTCAAACAAAAACCAAAAATTCCAAAAAAGAAAATATTATACTAAAATGAATTCTGTAAAACTGGGTGTTTTTGAGAATATTGAGAAAAAATCAGAAAATCCAAATCACTCAACTCATCCCCTAACCCCTTCTCTTGCAAAGAGAAGGGGAATCGAAGTCATCCCTCTTTTTGAAGAGAGGGAATGAGGGTGAGTTAGAAATTGAATTATGCAGAGCCCTTTTATATTAAAAAAACGGAGGTAAAAATGAAAAGAATTTTTTCGAAAACACTAATCCTGAGCTTGGTTGTATTAATCTTAGCTGCAACTCCTTTATTGGCAAAACCAAAAGCTTATATCGGAGTTTTTCTGAGCGATCTTTCCATTCAGGACTTTGAAGAACTGGGTCTAAAAAAAAACTATGGAGTTTTCATTGAAAGCATTGTGGAGGAAAGCCCTGCGCAAGAAGCCGGATTACAACCACAAGATGTTATCTTACAAATTGCCGGAGATAAGATCTACACTGTGGAGCAAATTACTAAAATGCTCACAATTTTTGAACCGGAACAGGTTGTGAAAATCAAAGTTTTGCGCGATGACAAAACCAAAAACATTAAGGTAACTTTAGGCAAGAAGAAAGAAAAAGAAGTTAAAAAGAAAGCATTTCTGGGTGTATATATGCAAAATCTTTCCGAAAAACTTCGCAAAAAAATTGGTCTGGAAGATCAATATGGAGTTTTCATCGAAAAAGTTGTAAAAGACGGTCCCGTGCAAAAAGCTGGAATGCAGGATGATGATGTCATCCTGAAAATTGGAGAAGACAAAGTTTACACTTCAGATCAGATTTCCAAAATGCTGAATTATCTTAAACCGGAACAACATGTAAAAATCACGGTTTTCCGGGATAAAGAATACAAAACATTCGATGTGATTCTGGGAGAAAAAGAAATCTCGTCATTTGGGTTTTTAAATTCGGAAATTGAATTGTTGCATGATATACCGGAAAATATTTTTGTTTATAGATATGATGAAAAAAATGGAAAATGGATTGGAATTCAACCCAAAGAATTGAATGAGCAATTGCTGAAAACATACAACCTTGAAAATGGTGTTCTCATCGAAAGGGTTTTTGAGGATACTCCTGCAGAAGATGCAGGTCTTTTAGCCGGTGATATCATTACTCATATAAACGACCAAATAATGGAAAATACCAAAGGTATCATCAAACTCATTCAATCCAAAGAAATTGATGATGAAATCGATATTGCCATTAAAAGAGGAACAGAACTGAAAATCATTAAAACAAAAATTGGTAAAAGACATGACCTACATTCCGACCAAAAGGTGGAAGTATCTTTTGATGAAGGAGATGTGAGAATCATGATTGATGGAGATGAAGAGCTTTTATTAGACCTTGGTGATTTAAAAGAATTGGAGAAACTCAAAGAACTTCAGTTTATTAAAGGTGAACAAATGGAACATTTTAAGGAACAGATGGAAAAACTGGGTGATAAATTGAAAGATATAAAAATCGATATTATCAAATCGAGCGAATCTAAAGACATATAGAACGTTTCAGCTATCGAATTCCCCCTTTGAAAACTGAAACAAATCATGCTCCCAAAAGCCCTGAAAATCAGGGCTTGTTTTTTATCTTACTAATGTTTACATATTACATTCGACACTAAAGAGAAGCAGAAGCTTCTGGAGTTAGTGCCTTCCGAACTGAAAAGTTCGGAAGGAGAAAAATAACTATTGAAAAGGTCTACTTGAGAGAGTTCCTCTGCGGTAAACATTTTCAATGGTTATCGTTTGTATCTGGATAGCTTTTCTAAGAAAAAACTATTTCGTTTTTGAACAATTTGCTAATTGTTGTGGTTATTGTTGTAGGAAGAGTATAAACCTATAAATTTTCTTCGCTGATTTCGGAATCTGACTAATAATCCGATATTTTCTTTAGAAATATTTAGTAACTAAAAGCAATACAAGCACTTAAGAGATAAAAAAATTCACTCGCTGTGTAACTTATTATTATATTATAAATTAAGTTAGATTTAGTCCCCTTTAAGAGGTTTTCTACGTATACTATAATGGGAGCATTATATTTATGATATGGAATAAATTATTTTTTAACGTTGATATTCAGGATATGAATTTAATGAAGAACACAGATATCTTTTTTCTGGGAAAGAATAATTTTATTTGACTTTCCTCATCGATTTATTTTAGTAGGTGAGGAGTATAAATTACAAAATTTAAAAAAAAATATGGAGGAAAAAATGTTTAAGAAAAAAGCTTTAATCTTATTCTTTTTTATGATCTGCTTTATTTTTATTTCAATGAATAATTTAGTAGCTCAAGATTTGGATGATGAATATGAAGATGAAGAGTTACTTAAAAAAGAAGCTGATGAAGAGTTAGCTGCCTTCCACCAGTATTCGGTGAAATATCGATTTGGTAAAGATTTAAAAGTAGGTGATAAAGTTGTTTATAAAGTATCCGAAGATTTTTCCGATACTGATTATGAATTGGAAGTGACCGAAAAAACAGAACAAGGGCTCTGGATTGTTGAGAAATTTGATGGAATTGCAGTTCATATGTTAGTAGATCTTGAGAATGAAAAACTTTTAGAATTTTATGGATTTGATGAAGATGGTAATCGTCATGAACCGGAATTATTACAAGATTCTAAGCTAAATGAAACAATCCTTAAAATGACTGGAATGATAAAATTTACTGGCGTTCCTGATATTTGGAATGAATCCCCAGTCAATGAATTTATTGATTCTCATGCAGGTAGGATTCACTGCCATTACATCGAACCTGAACTAACAGATGAACAATTAAAGAATATACCATCTGAAGAACTCGAAAATGTGAAACAACAAATAAAATCATATTACAGCCTGGATGTTCCCAAGCTTATCCCTTTTCAAATTGCCTTACCTCTACTCATTTCTGCTGAAACATTTCAAGAAATTGAGGAAGGTTTGGTGAAAAATGCACAATTTGACCTGAAAAGCTATGAGAAAAAATAATGGTTAATTATATGTTAAGATATCTATTCATTTTCGTTATTTTAGTTGGGCTGATTTTAACTTCTTGTGAAAATCCATACGCAGATGAAGAAGGTTATTGGGTATATTCACTTTCAATTATCAATGCAGATGGAACAGGTTTTACTCAATTATCAACCGAAGTTACTAAAGGTTTCTTTACTCCAGATGGCACGAAAATTATAGGCGGTAGTTCACATAACCTTTGGTCGATAAATATTGATGGATCAAATTTTGTTGTTTTAAATGATTCATTAGGAAATAGTCGTGAACTTACTTTTAGACCTGATGGTGAAAAAATGGTACTTTCTTCAAATGATTATTACGATGCAGATTTATATCTAATGGATATTGATGGTTCGAATATCCAGAATTTGACCAATACAACACTAATCGCAGAAACCAAACCCCAATTCTCACCTGACGGGAATTTCATTTTATATATCAAAGTCGACAGAACTGATATGGAGAATAAAGTATATTCGTTATGTTACAGAGATCTTGAAGGAACATTTGAAAATGAGATTGTTTCATTTATTCAAGAAATAGATGGAATGAGATATGATTTAGCTTTATGGTCTGGATCTGAAAAAATTATTTATGCATTCATGGATATTCCTTCAGAGTCTTCACATGGGATATTTTCGGTAAATATCGACGGAGCAGATAATTTTCAATTATTTGAAGGTTATATTCTTTCTCAAACGTTTTCAATTTCTGAAGACGGTTCAAAAATTGTTTTCAGATTTGATAATGATATAATTTTGTTAAATTCAGATGGAACAGGATTAATTAATCTTGGTTCTGGAGGAAATCCAATTATTTCTCCAAATGGGGAGAAAATTGCTTTTACTATATATGGAGATCTGACGATTATGAATATTGATGGTTCTGATGTAATCACATTAGAAGAGTTTATCACGTCTGGTTATCACGAATTTTCATGGGACAGCGAAAAAATTGTTTTTACTGATGGTGAAGTTTTTTAGGGTGATTAATGATAATGTTTTAAAAGATTCATTAACTTTTAAGGAGGAAAGATGTTAAGAAAAAAAGTTGTTATTTTTTTTGTTTTACTGATGTTTATTTGTTTGATATATAAAATAAGTGCATTTAGCACAGTTACTAAAATCGAAAACTTAGCTGTAGATCATTGGAGTCAAGCTGGTTATGTAGGTGTAATGCCAATTTATTCTGATGTGGTATTAGGCATAGATATTAGAGACCATGGGGGAATACCAAATGATGATTTGCCTGATGATGTAGCTTTTCTTTCAGCGATCGGCTCAACTTCTTCTGATGATTTATACATGATTTCTTTTCCCGTTCCCGAAGGAGAAGAAGTAGCAGAATATATTTTTGAAGCTCCCATTGTTATAAACGCAAATTCTAGCCGACTGATACTTAAAGGATATGGTTCTGACAAAACTGTTTTAAAATTCAAAACAAGTGAGGATTTGGGCTATTACAATTGTATTCAAATAAAAGGTGAAGGATCAGATGTTCCTTTTGATATAGGTTTAGAAGATTTCAAGATTATTCAAGATAATGAGTACAGTTCTACATATTCAGGTCCTTCTGAATGGGACGGGAATAATATCAGCATTGTTAATTCATATAATTGCTGGGTAATTGGAGTAGAGAGTGAATATTCTGCTCAACATCATATTGGTATATATGGTAGCGAGCATATCGAAGTTACAGGATGTTATATACACCATCCTCAAAGATTTGGTGAAGGAGGTGAAGGATATGGAGTTATATTAGAAAATGATTCTGAATATTGTCTAATCGAAAACAATATATTTAATAAATGTCGTCATTCTATGTTAGTTCAGGATGAAGCTGAATATAATGTTTTTGGATATAACTATTCCAAAGATCCTAAACAAACAAATAGTAGTTCTTTACCCAATAAATTTTCAGGAGATATTGTTTGCCATGGAAAACCTGGTTCTCCTACTTATGATGGTCCAATAAATAATCTTTTTGAAGGAAATATTGTTAACTGGATTTGGGTTGATGGTTTCCATGGAAAAAATGGACCTGATAATACTTTTTTACGAAATAGAGCATCAAGGTATGGGTTATTGATTTTTGGTGGTGATACTTGGCTCGGATATCTTTCACTTCAAGCTGAACAAATTTTATTAAATAACAAGTTCAGATGTAAATACTGGACATGGTCAAATCTAGGACTTGGTAGAATAATACGTTCGAGCCCTGAATCTTTTGAAAAAAACAGTAGAGTACAAAAAAGGAATATTTTGAATCAATATTACAAACGTTGGTGGTCTGATGAAGTATACAAAAGGGATTATGATAACCTTAAAATTTGGGAAAAATCATATTATTATGATTATCAAGAGGAATATCCGGATTTCTTTACGAGTTCTTATGATTGGCCTTTTATCTCTTGGGATTCTTATTATAATCCTGCCAAAAAACGATGGCATTATCACGAAAAAAAGACATATTCAAGAGATGAGGATATTAATCCATGTATACCTATAATATGGAGTGAAACAAAAGAAATAACAGAGAATTTTACTGTTGATGAATATCATTATTTGATTATTGAACCAGGAGTTCAGGTTAACTTTTCTAATGATGCGAAATTAATCATTGAAGGGGCTCTATTTGCTAATGGAACAGAACAAGACTCAATATTTTTTACTACTGCTTCACCGGAAACTTGGAAAGGTATCGTATTTAGTGGTCAAGGTGGTAATAATAATTCTGAAATGAAATATTGTAAAATTGAAAACGTTTCTGGTGCAAGTGGAATATCTATTGTTAATTATGGAGTGCTTTCATTTGAAAATTGTTCCTTTTTAAATAATAGTAATAATTATGGTAGCTATGGAGGTGGTATTTATGCAAGCAGTACCTCAGAAATCGCTTTTGACAGTTGTACATTTTCTAATAATTATTCGTCTCGCGGAGGTGGTATTTACTGCACTCATTCAGAAATTACTATTGAAAACTGTACATTTTTTTCTAATGGAGCATCAGGTCAAAGCAAAGGAGGTGCAATATTTTTATATCGTTCAGAATCACTTATAAGAAATAATGTTATATATAATAATATTGCTAATAAAGGTATAGGGATTTATATTGAAGATAACACGAATGAAACTTCTAAAAAAGTAAAATTAGTCAATAATGCTTTCTTTGATAATTGGTCTTCTTGTTATGATTCTGATTGCTGTATATATGCGTTTATAAGGAATACGGAAATTGTTTTTCTTAATAATACTTTCGCAGCTAATCATTATGGATATCCTGACCATGATTGTATTGTAGTCCAAAGTGCGATTATTACGAGCTCAATTTATTTTATAAACAATATAATATGGGACGATTTACAATATGGTGATTCTTATCAGGTAAAATTGGAAAACTGTGAAGGATATTTTTATAATAATAATATTCGTGGTTCTGGATATTTGGGAGGAATATCTGGTTATGTAGTAGCAAATGAAGATAACATAAACTTAAATCCACTTTTTGTTGATCCAGATAATTTAGATTTTCGTCTCACATTCGATCCTCCTAATACAGTTTCTCCATGTATTAATGCAGGTATTTACGATGAAGTTTTGAATGCGGTTTTAACCGATGCGAGTTATCTCATTCCAGGATCCGATCCTTATGGCAATCCTAGATTGGTAGGATATATTATCGATATGGGTGCTTATGAATCATACTCTCCCGGAATATATGTTGATGAAAGTTTTCTTGATTTTGGAACAACTAATCCCATCGAACCAACTCAAATTTCAATAGATATCCTAAACAATTCTGAAACTGAAACGATTTCAATAGAATCGATTTATATTCCTGAACCTATAGCTGATTACTTTCAAGTGTTATCTTATCCAAATATCATACAACCTTTATCATCTGAACAATTAACTATTGAATTTACACCAATAAAATACAAAACATATAATGATACTATAGAAATTGTGAGCAATGATCAATACTTTCCTCGCTTCAGGATAGAAGTACTTGGAGAATGTGTTCCAGTAGGGAATGTAGTGGTTGTATCTCATGACCAATCTGTTCCTTCTTATGATGATATTCAATCTGCTGTTAATTACATTGAATATTGTGGAGGAGGTAAAATCTTTATTGCTCAGGGAATATATACTGGAGATAAGAATAGAGATATATCTTGGAATGGAAATTCAACAGACATCCATATCATTGGTATTAACGATCCTGTAATTGATTGCGAAGAGGAAGCAAGGATGTTTAATATACCCCATGGAAACGAAAATGACATCATACAAGGGCTTACAATTTTAAATGCAAAAACAGATAATGAACCAGGTGGTGCAATTCGAGTGAAAGATGGTATGATCAAAATCATAAACAATACTTTTATAAACTGTCGTGTTGGGGATTATACAGTTGATTATGAAATGAATAATTTTTGGGAGCATTCAAGAGGAGGAGCTATATTCATAGAACATGAAAATGTTAATATGACATCGGAAATAATCGGTAATACTTTTGAACAATGTGTTGCTTTTGATGGAGGAGCTATTTTTGTTGAAGAAGGTAATTTTCTGATAATGAATAACACTTTTACAGATAATCATGCTTGCTGGAATAGCATTGGTACTGGTAATAATGGTACAGGGGGAGCAATCTATTTAGCTCTAGCTGATGGTAATATTAAAAACAATTTGTTTACATTAAATTCTTCTCCACATCTTGGAGCTGCTTTATATGGAAGTTTCTATCCGAATCCGATTGGTGATGTTATTGGAAATACTTTTGATGCAAACTTCAGGGGGTATTCAGATGGAGGATTTATAGAATCACCATCAGTAGTGTATGGAGTGTACGGAGTGGATAATCTGGCTGATAACATTTTTAAAAACCATGCGCCCGGTTTTTTTCAGTTAATCAATTACACCAATGAATGTTGGAATAATACATTTATCAATAATTATGCACCATTATTTTACCCATATTTGAATATTTCTACTAATAATTGCATATTCAAAGATAATTATTATGACTTTTTCACAAATGAAACTCTGAATTATTGTTGTATATACAACAGCGGTGATCTTTCCAATACAACACTAAATAATTGTCTAATCGATGATCCCCAACTTGACTCTCAAACCAACCAACCCATCTGGAATACAACAACTATGTCCCCCTGCATAGATTCAGGCAATCCCGCTTCACCTCTCGATCCCGACGATACACCTTGCGATATCGGTGCAGTAAGAGCTGTTACCCACGACTTTCACCTGACAACTGCAGAACATGACCGCTATCGCTACCGCTCCGTCCCTGTAATAGATAGAGATTATATGCAGCAAGGCTTTGTAACTACTTATATCTGTGCACCTATAGAAGAACAAACCCAATACTTTAAAATTTTTGATATTAATGATGACTTTCAAGAATGGATTGAAGATGATTGGAATCAATATGGTAATTTAAATTATCTTGATTCAGTAGAAGGTTATAAACTTCAAACAAACAGTGATGTAGAGATACCAACATCAGGACGAACATTGGCAGAGAATACACAGGTAGATCTGGTTGCAGGAGAAAACTGGGTAGGCTATTTCGTAAAAGAATCAATGACCATAGATGAAGCTTTTGCAGATATCTGGGATCACATAGAATCAATTTACAGCGAAGACTGGGCATGGGAAAGCCCGGGTATCCCTTCTTCACGCTGTGTTCTAATTTATGGTAAAATGTATATTGTTCGTGTAGATGAAGCCTGTAGTTTTGTATATGGGGAAGGCACTCCTGTTCCTCCTGAAGAACGAGGAATGACAGAAGGTTTCTACTATGTGGAAGCTCCTACATATTCACCCATAAATATCGAAAGCCTGGGTGATTCGACTGTTGTGGAAGTTGGTGTTTTCATGGATGGAGAATGTATTGGAGCAACCCAGGTGGAAGAATTTCCTCTTCAAATTCTTGCATTTCTACCTGAAACTACAAGGGGGTCCGGAGATATAACATTCGATTTCTATTATGGAGGAAGAAGTTACAAACCTGCACAAGATTACAAAGTTCTGAATAAAGAAACAGGTCAATATGTTAATTCAAAACTAAAGCTTCGTCCTTATGAATTCTACACAATCTGCTTTGGCAATCCTCCAACTCCTGCAATATTCACACTTTCGGGAAACTTTCCCAATCCATTCAATCCAAGTACAACTATCAGTTATTCGATTCCGTCGGATGGAAATGTTGAACTTATTGTGTATAACATCAAAGGACAGAAAGTTAAAACATTTGTTAAAGGAACACAACCACCAGGTGTTTACAATGTAACCTGGAATGGTAAAGATGAAAATAGTAGGTCAGTATCGAGCGGTGTGTATTTCTATAAACTAAGGTCATCAGGAAAAACAGCAGTTAAGAAGATGCTGCTTTTGAAATAAGAACTCACCCTGCTGTCCCTCTCTTTCCCGTTTCACTTAAAGAGAGGGAACATAAGATGCCGTTGTGAGAATTTATTAACCTTGCGAACGGCTGGCTTTAGTCAGCCTTCGCAACGGTTTTCTCCCTTCCTCTTTTGCAAAGGGGAAGGGTTGGGGATGGGGTTTGAAAAAGGTGATATTATGAAAAAACTTTTTACTTTATGCTTTTTACTTTTTACTTTGTTCACTTCACTTCTTCTTGCAGAAACTATCGAAGTGAAACAAGACGGCACAGGCAACTTCACTTTCATCCAGGAAGGCATCGATGTTTCTGTTAATTCTGATACTGTTCTGGTTTATCCTGGTACATATTTCGAAAACATCAACTTTAATGGAAAAGATATCACAGTTGCCAGCCTTCTTCTTACTACCGGAAATGAAAGTTACATCGATAGCACGATTATAGATGGTAACCAGCAGGGAAGCGTGGTTACTTTTGAAAATGATGAAACAAACGATGCAGGATTAATTGGTTTTACTATACAGAACGGTTCGGGAACTTCTACAACAATATATACAAATTTAGGAGGTGGTATTTTTATAAATTTTTCTTCTCCTTCTTTGAAATATTTATTAATAAGACATAATCAAGCTAAGAAGGGTGGAGGTATTTCATTTTCTTCATCAGATGCTTATCTTGAAGCAGTAACAATAAAAGAAAACCATGCATTTTATCACGCAGGAGGTATTGAAATATTACGATTAGCTCCTGATCCATTATATTCAAACATTATATTCAGTACGACAAATAAATGTAATATTTATAATAATTCAGCAGGTAACTGCTCAGAGATTTATATTGCAGAGAATCATACATCGGTTATTGATATTATTGTTGATACATTAACTGTAATGGAACCGGATCTGAATTTTGTTTCCCAGTTTCCTAATATTAACCTGGATATTGAACACGCTTGGTTGCAGCAGGTGGAACACGATCTTTACGTTAGTCCGAATGGAGATAATAACAACAGCGGACTTTATGCAAATGAACCTTTAAAAACCATTCAATGGGCATTAACCAAGATAAAAGCAGATAGTTTGAATCCACGAAATATTTACCTGGCAGAAGGTATTTATTCTCCAGCAATGAGTGACCAGCTTTTTCCATTAAATATGAGAGCTTATGTGAATATGATCGGAGCAGGAATAGATGCTACAATTATAGAAGAACCTATTGGAGGTTCTATTTTTATATTTGCTATTTATGATTATAATTTTTTTATATCGCAATGTACGTTCAGAAATAGAGTCAGTGATAATCTTTCTTATTCTCCACTTTCTTTTGCTAATTGTTCAAGTATTAATTTATCAGATATAAAAATAGAAAATTGTGAAAGTGAAGGTCGTTCTGCTATAGTAAGTAATTATATAAATATGAATTTAGAGGATATCCAAATTTTAAATAACAGAGGTAGTAAATCTGTATCTATCGATACAAATAATATGTATAATACAGCAATATTGAATAATGTAACTTTTATTGGTAATGAGCCTTTGAATCCTAATGGAGGTTCTTGTGGTGGTGCTCTTGGAATAGGAGACATGCAATATGCCATTATAACCAATTGCTTATTTGCAAAAAATCATGCTTATGATGATACATGGCCAAAAGCAAATATATACCTGCTTGAAAACGATACTTTGGATTTTTTCAATAATATTGTATGCAATAATACAAGTAATGGTGGAGCAATTTCAGTAGGAGAAGGTGGAACGATTAATATAAAGAACAGCATAATCTACGGTAACAGTAACTATCAATTTCAAACCCATCGCGGTGATGAACTTACTTATGTAAATGTATCTCACAGTCTAATCCAGGGTGGAACAGATCCTTCCATCCTGCACATAGCAGGTCCGGAGCCTTATGGGGTGGAATTTATCTGGGGAGAAGGAATCATAGATGATATTCCACAATTTCTGGGTGGAGATGAATATGACCCGCTTTATTATCAGCTAACAGAACTTTCCCCCTGTATTGATACCGGAACACCGGATACAACCGGTCTATATTTACCACCCTGGGATTTACTGCATAACTATCGAGTCTGGGATGGAGATAGTAACGGAACAGCAATTATAGATATGGGCTGTTATGAGTTCGGAGCTCCATCTGTAGGTTCAAATGAAGAAGTAATTCAATTGAATGAAACAAATCTATATAATTACCCTAATCCATTTAATCCTACGACAACAATCAAATTCAACCTGATAGAATCAGGAAAAGTGAAATTAATTATCTACAATATTAAAGGTCAAAAGGTGAAAATCCTGATGGATTGCTATACTTCACCAGGAGATTTTGAGCTTATCTGGAATGGAAAAGATGATAATAATCAACCAGTGGGAAGTGGAGTTTATCTGTATCAATTAAATGTGAATGGTGAAACTGAAGATGTGAGAAAATGTTTGCTGTTGAAATAGTAACTGGAAACTGAAACTTGAGTTAAACTGGTTAAACCAATCTTGTCTTAAGTTCAGAGGGAATCTATTCATAAATCTTTAGAATCTTTTATCGTAAATCGTTAATCAACAAAACCTTTCCGAAGATTAAGAAAAGCAAGAAGTCCGAAAACGTTTGGAAGGTTTATTCCCCTTCGCTGAATTTCTCCACCTGATAGATATAAATTTCAGTTTTAGGATCCAAATAAGCATCTTTAGATAAACCTGCTTTATGAGTGCATAAACTCTCTAAGAAGGTTTTCCTGTCCCATCCGGTATCAGTTGCAACCTGAGGAAGATATACTCCTTTTTTGAAACCTTTTTTAATCCATACACCATCGATTCCCATCCTGATTTTTTCCGGGTCATAAATTCTCTGCATGGGAGATAGAATTGAAATTTCGATTGTGATATCTTCGAGTTCGTCTTTTTCTACCTTTGGAAAGCGATGATCTTGAAAAGCAGCAGATACAGCCATTTCGACAACAGCTTTGTAAAGCGGCATCTTAGCATGCATATGACCTATACAACCCCGCAGTTTTCCATTTTTATTCAAGGTAACAAATACTGCTCTATCTTCTGATAATTCCGGATTTTCAGGCTTATCAGGGGTAAAAGGTTTATGCTTTTCAAAATAATATTCTATGCTCTTTCGAGCTAAATTCAAAAGATATTTCTTATCAAGTTCATTCATAGTTTGTTTCTCTTTGTTTTGGGGTGTATTAGGAAAAACAATCGAACCGTAACCAACCACTCTCCATTTACTTCCAATGACGTCGCCGGAATTGAGGTATTGCAAAAGAATTCCATCATCATGTTCAAAGTGTTGCATGATTTTTATAAACGGATAAAAAGCAAAATAACCACACATCTCGCATTTTCGTGTGAGAATTTCCATATTGAGTTTATCCCATTTTTTCCCCAGAATCAGGTCAATTGTATAATTATCCATTTTGTTGGCAGCTTCATAATCATGATAATGAGAAAAATCTGTGCTATTTATAAATAGCAGCTTTTTATCGGATTCTTCAGTAATTGAAATGAGGGTGTCAGCTAATTTTTCCAGAAGGCCTAAATCATTCGTGGAAATAACAATAAGCACAACATTATAATCTTTTAAAGTGTGTTGGAGAAATGGTAATTGCACTTCCAGGCTATGTTCAGGTTCATGAATTTGTTCATCAAACACAAATCTTTTATTAGCGGAAATCAATTTATGAGAAATCTCTTTATCAATAGGAATAAAACCTAGAGGGGTTTCACAGAAATTACCATTATAAATACTCACAACATCTTTAAAAAAATTATGACTCGGTCCCAAAAGTATTACAGTGTCATAATGTTTTTCTTCCAACAAAGAATAACCATAGGCTGCAGTCCCACCGGAGCACGTTAAACCTGCATGTGGTGAAATAAGCCCAAATGGATTCAAATCCAATGATTCTTTCATATCAACTTGCTTAAACAGGTTCTCCAGTAATTTTTGAAGTTTTTCTTTTTTGGAGGGATAAAATTGACCTGCAACAGCCGGATGACGCGTCTGAGCGAATAAAAAAGAAACAAAGACTATAAGTAAAATTAGATTTGTAATTTTTAACATAAGTACCTCTCTTTCTCTTCTGCAAATAAAATAAATAACAAATTTCATTCAAGAAAAAAAATTTTAAAAACCTCTTTTTAAAATTAATTGACAAACAAATCGCTTAAATTCAAATAATATTATGAAAAAATTTATTTATTTAATTCTTTTAATTTTAATTTCATTTGTTTTATTTTCATTTTCCGGGAATGACCGTACTGAAGTTCTTCATGAAGCCTTATTCTATGAACAGCTAAAAGGTAATTATGTTCGTTGTAACCTTTGTCCAAATTTATGTGTGTTAAAAGATAAACAAACCGGTATTTGCGGAGTAAGACAGAACATCAGCGGAAAACTATATACTCTTGTTTATAATCACCCGGTTTCCATAAATATCGATCCTATAGAGAAAAAACCTTTATATCATTTTTATCCAGGTTCTCAAATACTTTCGCTGGCAACAGTGGGATGTAATTTAAGATGTAATTTCTGTCAGAACTGGACCATCTCCCAAACCAGACCGGAAGGAGATTCAGCCTATGATATTACTCCTCAACAAATAATTAAACTGGCTAAAGAATACGATTGTGAAAGCATTGCCTTTACTTATACTGAACCCACGATATTTTATGAATATATGTATGATATTGCAAAATTAGCAAAAGAAAACAACTTAAAAACTGTCTGGGTAACCTGCGGTTATATCAATGAAGAACCTCTGCGGAAATTAGCTGAAGTAATCGATGCTGCCAATATTGACCTGAAAGGATTCTCAGATGAATTTTATTTCACTTATACAACTGGATTGTTACAACCTGTTTTAAATACTTTGAAGATTGCAAAAGAAGAAGGAATGTTTTTTGAAATTACCAACCTGGTTATTCCTGATGCAAACGATAGTTCAGAAGAAATTCGAGCAATGTGCAAATGGATAAAAGAAAGTTTAGGTGATGAATATCCTCTGCATTTTTCCAGATTTTTCCCGAATTATAAACTTACAAACAGACCGCCAACTCCAATTAAAACTTTGGAAATGGCATATAATATAGCCAGAGAAGAAGGGCTGAAATATATTTACATTGGAAATGTATCCAAAAAAGCTGAAGATACTTTCTGCCCGAACTGTGGAAAGAAAATCATTGATCGCTCTGGTTATTCAGTTGGCAAAATTCATATCAAAGATGGAAAATGCAAATATTGTGGAAAAGAGATATTTGGGGTGTTTGAGTAACTTTCCTATCCTCTTTCGTAATATAACAAATAAGGGAAAATGAAAAAGACCAATTTGCTGTTTATCCTGCTTGGAATTACCACCCTCATCGGGCAAACGATCCTCTTACGTGAATTGTTGATAGAAGTAAGAGGAAACGAGATTGTATTTGCCATTTATCTTTCTCTGTGGCTTTTTTTAGTAGCTCTCGGTAGTTTATTCGCTCGATATTTCCTGAATAAAAAAAAGCTCAAATCCATAATACATTTCACCTTCTTCCTTCTTAGTGTTATTATCCCTTTACAATTCTTATCTATCCGTTTCCTGATAGAAAAACTTATTGTTATCTCAGGAGAAATGATTAATATCCCAAATTTGTTTTTTCATGCTTTGATGGTTCTGGCTCTGGGATGTATATTAATCGGGTTTCTTTTCCCAATTTTATGCAAACTTATAGATTCTGAAAAACAACCAGTTCATAAAGGTTATATTCTGGAATGTGTTGGCATAATTGCTGGAGGGATTTCTTTTGCGATTCTGATTCCATTTCTTCCACATTTTACTATCCTGATGATTCTGAGTGGATTTAATGTGTTATTGCTTCTCTATCTTTCCAAGAATAAATTATATTTCTTACCTTTGATCCTATTTATTATTTTTATCCCTTTTGCAAATAGATTTTTTATTGATCGTTACGAGAAAAAATATGCACCACAAGAACTTATTTCAACAAAAGATTCCCAATATGGAAGATTGGATATAACAAAATACAAAAAACAGAAAAACTATTATTGGAATGGTGAGATTTTTGCAAATACCTCTCATGAAATGTATGCTCAGCAAATGGTGAACTTTGTGATGCTCCAACATCCAAAACCAAGAAAAATTCTGCTTATCGGTGGTTTGCTGAATGGTTTTATCGAGGAAATAGAAAATTATGAAACAGTAGAAAAGATAGACTATCTTGAGCTGGAAAAAAATATTCTGAAAGAAGCAAAAGCATATCCCAAAGCCAATTTCATTACAACAGATGCTATCTACTTTCTAAAAAAACATATATACAAATATGACCTGATTTTTGTTGATTTGCCAGATCCCTCCTCATTGAATTTGAACAGGTTTTATACACTCGATTTTTTTGAACTGCTGAAAACAAGAACAATTTCAGATTCATCTGTAATTGCCATTACTCTGACCAGTGGAACTAACTTTATGACTCCTGAGATAACAAAATTGAACGCCACGATCTATGCTACATTTTCTGCAGTTTTTAAGAAAGTTATCCTGATACCTTCAATTAAAAATATTTTTATAGGAAGCTCAGATGATTATATTTCTAATAATGTGCGGGACCTGATCAGCAGAGCGAATTTTTCCAAACCATGGTTCAATGAAACAGTTATTTTCGAAAAATGTAACCAGCTACGCGTCAGCCAGATCTTGAATCCGATAAAAACTAGTGAACCCAAAATAAATCAAATTACAAATCCTAATGCCTATCTGTACACGATTATGTTATGGACGAGAATCCTCGGAATACCCACAGAAACAACGACTTCCTTTATTCAAAGTAATAATGTTATAGTCTTCTTGATAACTTTAATAATCATTGCCATTATCAGTATTTTTGCCAGTAAACTCAGTGGGTCGCATCTACTTAAAACCGATTTCAATATCTTTGCAATAAGCCTGGTAAATTTCGTAATGCAGCTTGTTCTCCTGAACCTTTTCCAGATGCATTTTGGTTATGTTTACCTGGTGATATTCCTCTTTATTACAATTTTCATGTCCGGTTTGACTTTAGGATTTATGGTTGGTCGCAAGACGAAAATCCCGCTGCAACTTTTTTTTGTTTTCAATCTAATTATAGTTATGTTCGTTTATTTTTTCTTTGAAACTGATTTCTATAATTGGTTTTATTTTGTTCTGAATTTTGGCTTTGCTTTTCTGGAAGGTGCGATACTTTCCAGGCTGTTGCAATCCAAGTTCGAAAAAGAGAAGATAAAGAGCGGGAGTTCATTTTACTTTCTGGATACACTGGGAGCAATGACCGGTGGAATATTAGTGGGAGTTTTAATGTTTCCAATTCTTGGTTTGAAGCTCAGTGTTTTGTTCCTGGGGATATTGATTTCGGTGAATTTTCTTTTATCTCTGGAATTAGCCTTTAAAAAAAATGGAGGAAAGTATGTTTGAAAAAAAAAGTAAATTAAAAAAGTATATTCCACTGTTCATAATTGGTGGAATCGGTCTCGTCTTCCTGGGAGGTTGGATAGTACAACTTTTATGGAATGCAACAATCAGCGAGATATTCAGTGTGCAAGCAATTACCTTTTGGCAGGCATTTATGCTTATCATCTTATGTAAGATACTGTTCAGCTCACATTACAACATTAAGAAACACCACAGACCACGCCTGGTTGAGCAGCATCTATTCAAAAAGGAAAAACAGCCAGAAGCAGAAGAAAAAGACGAATAATAAAACGGGTGAAAACCCGTTTTATTTTAGGGTTCGATCAACACCTTTTCACCTATTAATTTCACAGCATTACTAATGAGTGCATTAAATTTCTGACATATTGATATTCTCCTTCCGAACTTTTCAGTTCGGAAGGTACTAACTCCAGAAGCTTCTGCTTCTCTTTAGTTTCCGGAGCGGAAGCTTCGGAATGAGTAAGTGGTGTCGAGTGGCTTTCGGTCTTATTATTACCTTCTCTGTTTAGAATTAATTGGTTGACAGATAAATATATGAATATATTTTCCAGACAGTTAACTTTGCATTTGGATTTCAGAACCGGACTATGATTAACAGGAGTACTTGTGAATGATGTTGTACCGATTAAAAACTTGATAAACAAAATTATTTTTCTACGTGGACATAAAGTAATGCTGGATAGCGACCTGGCAGAGCTGTATGGTGTGGAAACAAAAGTCTTGAACCAGGCAGTAGCAAGAAATCCCGAAAGATTCCCCGAAGATTTCATGTATCAGCTTACAAATAAAGAGTTTACAATCTTGAGGTCACAATTTGTGACCTCAAGATGGGTGGTCATCGCTATCCTCCACTCGCTTTCACAGAACAGGGAATTGCCATGCTTTCTTCCGTGCTGCACAGCGAAAGAGCAATTAAAGTAAATATTGCCATTATGCGAGCTTTTGTTAAACTGCGCGAACTGCTGCTATCCAATAAAGACCTGAACCAGAAACTGCAGGAAATGGAAGCCAAATACGACAAACAATTCAAGATTGTTTTTGAAGTTTTACAACAACTGATGGAGACGCCGGACAAACCTCGTAAAGAAATTGGTTTCAAAGGATTACGATCTTGAAGTCACAATTTGTGACCTCAAGTTGAGATAAAATTGAAATCTTGAAGTACCAATTTGGTACTTCAAGTTTAAGGTGCCAATTTGCGACCTTAAATATATCACAATTTGTGATGTGAAGGAAGGAAAAAATGGAAAAAATAAAAGAAATTATAATTGAAATTATCTATTTCGTGTTGTGTATGTTCTTTGGTTCATTGTGGATTGTTGAAGGAATTCATAGTATTTTTAGTCCCATATATGAAAATAAGACTTATGCATATAATCTAGTAATTAGTGTGTTAGCAATTGCATTAGGAATATTTCTGATGAATTTTTGGATCAAGCGATATAAAAAAAGAAGAAAGAAAAAAGAATAATTCAGAGTATTATGAAAAAGAAAGCCTTCCAAGAGGTCGCTAATGCTGGGAATGATGTTGTGATGAAAGCAATTAAATTGGTTTAGGAGTAATAATGAAAAATTTAAAGTATAATTTTTTAAAAGATTCTCCAGATATAGAGAATATTAAATCTATAGAGTTTTATCATAAAGAATTTGCACCAGCTCTGAAAAATATTTTAAAAAATAATAATTGTTTACACACATTTGTGACCGCACCCCCATTTTTGTACAGGTTTAAAAGTTAGTTTTATCATCCATTTAATATCAAAGCTTGATTGAGCGTAGCGATTGAAGGCTTTGATATTTTCGCAAAATTAGATGGCGTCATATAACCCAATGAACTGTGAGGCCTTATTTCATTGTATTCTCTACGCCAATCTTCGATAATTATTCTCGCTTCTGTTATACTGGAAAATATTTCCATATTCAAACATTCATCTCTAAATTTACCGTTAAAACTTTCTATATATGGATTTTCCCAAGGACTACCGGGTGTAATGTACATTGTACCAACCTGATAAAACCTCAACCAGCGTTCTAACTGTTTTGCTATAAACTCAGGACCATTATCGCTGCGAATATACGTAGGAATACCTTGATATCTGATCAACCCCTTGAATTCTTCTATTACATCCAATGACTTAATGCTTTTATCTACTGCTATCGAAAGACATTCTCTGGTAAACTCATCTACTATGGTCAGTGTCTTAAGAGATCTACCATCTTCCAATCTATCAAAAACAAAATCCCAACTCCAGACATGATTACGATATTCAGCTCTTTTCCTTTCTGATGTGGATATGCCTAAACGACGACGCTTCTTGCCTTTCTGTAATACTCTAAGTCCTTCCTGTCGCATGAGACGCTGGATTCTTTTCTTATTCACAGACCAGCCTTCATGTCGTAATAAAGCGTGAATACGTCGATATCCATAGCGGATGTATTTGGCACTTAATACACGAATTCGTTTCAACAAACGTTTCTCAAAATCTCCTTGTGTGCTGCTATAATAAAAACTCGATCTCGACAATTCTAATACTCTACATGCCATACTTATACTGTACCTTCTCTTTTGCTTTTGAAAAATAATTACCCGTCGCTTTTGCGACGGTGTTACCACTTTTTTGAGTTTACCTCTTTCAGAAGATCATTCTCAAGTAATAACTCTGCTACTTTACGTTTTAAGCGACTGTTTTCTTCCTCAATAGATTTTAATCGCTTTGCTTCCGATATACTCATATTACCGTATTTATTTCTCCAACGATAATAGGTCTGCTCTGATATCCCATATCGCTTTACCAGATCTATTATGCGAATACCACTTTCTCCTTCACGTAATATCTTGATGATCTGGGTTACACTATAACGTTTCCTCTGCATTGTTTGCCCCCTTTGGTATAATTCTTGACTAACATTTTAAACTGTCCAGTTTTTGGGGGGCAGGTCAATTTAATATCTTCAATAGTTATAACTTATAACTCCGAAGTTTGGAGTATCATCAAAACAAATGTAAGTTACTTAGCTAAAATATTAGTACTTAAACAAAAATTTCCTGAAGCTTATTTCAAATTAAAGGAAAAATGGTATCTACCGGAAGAGATACATGATGTATACAAAAAGGCTGAAGAAAACAAATTGAAGGAAAAATTTAATAAATTCATGGTCAACACAAGTCGAATTTCTACAAAAAATGCTGAACCATTTTTGTATTTCAAAAAACCTGTTGTTTATAAAAATCTTAAGGACTCTGAAGATCTTCATAATAATCTAATACAAGCAAATTTTAATGAATCCAATACAATAATTAATCAATATAATCAGAGCGAAATTGAAAAAAATTTTGTACCCTTTATTTCTGATATATTCGGACATTACAAAAATCAAAAAGAAATTTTATGGAATATTTTTTATACGCAGTTAATGATTGTATTTAAAAATAAGTTAGCTATTGATTCGAAAAGATATTATAATGAATCTATGGCGTTATTTGATCAATATTTGTGGGAATATTATACGAAAATCCCATCTTCCATAATTTTCATATTTTACATAAATAACAAAAATCTATCTAATAAAATCAGGGAAAATATTATTTTCAGATATATATCAGCCTTAAACAGTGAAGAAAGCAAAGAAGACAAGAATAAAAAATTCTTTCATAATATAATTGAATATTTAGTTCTTAATAAACATTTTCTTAATGATGATAATATTACTAAAATATCTGCAATTATTGAAAAGAAATATTCCGAAGATTCTGAAATAATTAGATTATTTGACACAAAAGATCTACAAAATTTATTTATTTCATTACAATCATTAAATAACTTCATTTCGTCTATAAAATTAAATGAAATTAACAAAAAAATACCCTTATTATTTCAAATGAAAGAATTTATAATTGAAAAAGAAATTACTGAAGTGTTAGTAAAAGAAATTAGTTACTTGGTTGAAGAGGATAATACAAATCCAAAATATAGTGAAGAGAAGAAAACACTTATGTTCTACTTATATAAAATATTTAAAGATATAATTATAGCAAATAAAATATTTGTTATTAAACCTGAAATGATTAATGATATTCTTAATAAATTAGCCCGTTCATTCGATGGAATTAATGCTTGGGATAAAAGATATATTGCATTAATAAATATTATTAAGTTAAAGGAAATAGCAGATGAAAGTCAAATCTCTATCATTAAGCAGAAAACAAATAGCTTTTTTCATGATTCAAGTTATGAAGGTTTTAATGATTTATTTAATTTTCTTAATGAGAACGAATCAGATGAAATTATCTTTGAATTAATAAAAGATAATCTCATTCTTCTTAAACCGAGAATGAATACGGATGATGATAATGAATTATTGAAAGTAATTTATGAAGCTGGTAATAAAGAGATAAGGATAGAATTACTTGAACATATCATAACTGTGAGATCAAAATCTGGTTTGGAATTTATTAGAAGTTTGGATTCAATTCCTGATAAAAATGGAGTATATAAAGCTCTATTACAAAAAGTTGAAACGATAAATCCACCTGATAGAGTTGAAATTTACAATTTCATTAATGAGAAATTAAAAATCAATAGTAACTCTGATTTAAAAGAATTAGCAAAAACCCAAATGATAAATTTACTCAAAACTGATGATAGCAGAATTGCTGAAATTGGATTTAATTTTTTTATTGAATCAAATTTTATTGGACGAGCGTTAAAAATTGAGATGCTAAAAGAGATACTAGATTTTCTAAGAGCTCCTGGAAAAAATGTAACTTCTGAAAATAGATATGCAATTTTAGTTTTAACCATGAATTTTAGTATCCTTCAGAGAACAACACAAGAAGATTATATTTTATTCCTTTTTGATTTATTGAACCAAAAATACAATTCGAATACCATTCAAGTTGCCTTAGAGCATATAGAAAAGATAAATCCTAAATATTCAGATTACCAAATGGATTTTGATCGATTAAATGAAAGATTAAAAGTATGGTCAGAGGATGATAAAAGAAATTTGATTATAAGTAGTATCACGAAATATAAAACTAAAAGACAAGGAAAAGTTGAAAAGGAGTTTTGGTCTGAAATCGAGTTAATGAAAAAACAACCAGAAGATTCATGATAAACTTTCTTTATAGATTTATAGAAAATTATGAATAATGTATCATTACTATTCTGAAGAATGAAGGCGTACCTGTAAATCACACCCTACAATTTTTTACCCTCAGAAGCTAAGCGGAGATATTCCTCAAGATTTTTTGTGTATTCATTCAGGGCATCTCTTCCTTTATCAGTAAGAGAAATTGTGGTTTTAGGTTTCCTGTGTTCAAAGCGTTTTTGCACTTTGATGTATTTTGCTTGTTCCAGTTTCCTCAGGTGTGTACTTAAGTTACCATCAGAAACTCCAATCTCTTTCTTCAGATATGTAAAATCTGCCGTCTCAGATTGAAGAAGTAATATTACGATAGCCAGACGAACCCGGGAATGAATGACCAAGTCCAGATCAGCAAATTTACTTTCCATTTTGTTTCCTAGCCAGACCGTATAAATAGATACCAGGAATAATATTGTTAACTATTAGAAGCAAAACAAATACACTCATAAAAGCAACTTGATTCTCCAAAATAAGCAGGAATATACTGCCAATCCACCAAAGTATTCCATTGATTATCGGCATTTTTTGCTTCAATAAAATTCCTGTGGAAAAATTTGCAGCTCCCAATAATAAGCTTACCATTGCATATACAACGTACCATTCATAAGCTTTTAGAATGGGAAAAACAAATGCAGCAAAAAACAACGCTATCATTAAACCAATCCATATAGAACCTATACCAAGGTCAGGATATTGGATATTTCCCTGTTTTTCATAAATTCTTTTTGAATAAATAATGCTGACAATTGCTCCTCCAAAACCAAAAAATGCCCAGGAATATCCAATCAGGTGATACAATTGAGCTTTGTTTAAGATGTACATTACTACGATAGCAATAGAAACAAGAACACCCCACAAAAGATGATAGAAACCTGTGTAATTTTGTTTCCTTTTTGTTCTTTCGATCATGTCTTTAATTACTTCTAAAGCCTGTTCATTGCTTAATTGCTCCATACTGCCTCCTTTTTTTATTTAAATTAAAGTACTTTGTATTACAAAACTATTTTTTATACAAAGCTTTTCTTGTCAAATTATTTTTTTATTTTTTTTGAGAATTTATATAAAATGATTTGTTAATCAGGTGTCAGGTTCGATCTCCGAGAACCGATTTTTTACTCCCCTTTTTCTTACTCCTTACGAACTTTCCAGTTCGTAAGACAATAACTTCAGCAGCATCTGCTGCTAAGAATGCGAAGTAGAAACTTCGTCCGTTATTACATTCCCAACTGGATTTATACGCCGTGGCGTAAAAGTGGGAATGAGTAGAATCATTTTGTACGCTATCGCACGCAATGTGTTCACAAGTGAACATAATAATTTCTCCTGTATTTTCATCACTCTTTTATTTTCATACATTTACCTGCTTGGAATATAAGTTGCTTCTTAAAATTCAGTCATTTAAATTTAAAGGGGAAAAGCATGAAAACGGAGAAAAAAATTTTAGGAGGAGCTGAAAAATGAATTTACAAAGAGTTAAATCTCAATTATTCAAAGCAGCAGTTATTATTTTCTTAGTTGCTTTATCGGCCAGCAATTTGCTTTGGGCAGAAGATAGTGATAATAAGATCACTATCGGTGAAACAATAACTATCAAATCTGAAGTTCTGGATGAAGAGCGACAGATGCTTGTTTATTTACCAGCCGGGTATGAAGGTGCAAGTACTGAATATCCTGTACTGTTTCTTTTGGATGGAGGATATCATTTTCATCATGTTACAGGTATTGTACAATTTCTATCTTCTCAGGGATTAATGCCGCAGACAATAGTAGTTGCCATCAAGAATGTTGACCGAAACAGGGATTTTTTACCTACTTATGTTGAAAAAGCTCCAACTTCGGGTGGAGCTGAAAAATTTCTTACATTCATCACAGATGAATTGATCCCATATATTGAAGATAATTACAGAACGCAGCCTTATCGTATTCTGGTAGGACATTCGTACGGTGGAACGTTTACCACTTATACTTTCTTAGAAAAACCTGATACATTCGATTCATATATTGCCATTAGTCCGTATTTGCATTGGGATGAGCAACTACTGGTAACACAGGCAGAAACTGTTTTACCATCAAATTATGATAAGAATAAATTCTTTTACATGACCCTCGGAGACGAACCGCCATATATTCCTGCCATAGAAAAATTTACTTCATTTATCGAAACTAAATCTCCCGATAAACTGGAATTCACTTATGTATATATGAAAGAAGAAACTCATGGTTCTATTCCTCATTTAAGTATTTATCATGGTCTTGAAACCTTATATTCCGGCTGGGTTTTACCACAGGAAAAATATGAAGAAGGATTGGCAGCTATCGATGATCATTATAAAACTATTTCGGAAAAATTTAGTTATGATATCCAAACACCGGAATATGTTATCAACTATTTAGGATATAAGTATTTAACTAAAAAAGAATTTGAGAAGTCGATCGAAGTTTTCCAGGAAAATATAAAGAGGTTTCCAAAGTCGGCTAATGTTTACGATAGTCTGGGTGAGGCTTATGAGAATAATGAACAATTTGAACTGGCAAAAAAGAACTATGCGAAAGCCTGCGAATTAGCTGATGAAGATGATCCTAATTTGAATGTATTTAAAGAAAACCTGGAGAGAATACAAAAACTATAGCAGATTGATCTTACAGGAAAATACCGCTGAAACGGGCGAAAGCCCGTTTTTTTTATTGTAGGATTTACTCCCTGCGTGAATCCACATTTTTTCCTCGACATCAAAACCTCTTTCTTGCAAATTATACACTGTGTATAGAAAAGAAACACTAAGTAGTCGAACCTGAAAAAGTAGTATTCACTAGTAGACTAAATTACATAACTCAGAT
>CAYWJN010000022.1:3267-32255 GCA_964457455.1 uncultured Candidatus Cloacimonadota bacterium | reverse complement strand
ATCGGAACAACGGTTTTCGAGACCGCCCCGTTCAACCGCTCCGGCAACTCTCCACAATTCAAAATTTACTATTGAATATTGACTATTCAAATAAATATATTTTATAATTTTCTCCTTCAGAACTTTTCAGTTCGGAAGGAGAAAACTCCAGAAGCTTCTGCTTCTCTTTTAGTTTCCGAAGCAATCTAAAAATTGTCTATATTCAAATGTCGATTCACAATTTTCTTTTTTCTTTGAAAAATTGTGAAACAAGTTCTGAACATTCTTTTTCTTTTACACCGGAAATCACAGCAGGATGATGATTAAAATTTTTATCCAAAAGAACATTATAAACAGAGCCAACTGCTCCTGCTTTAGGATCGTAACAGCCAAACACTACTTTTCCAACTCGCGACCAGATGATAATTCCGGCACACATCAAACAAGGCTCAAGTGTTACAAAAAGAGAGTAATCATAAAGGTATTTTTCTCCGGAAGAGATTATTTTTTCAATTACAAGTTTTTCTGCGTGGGCAAGTCCGCTTTTCAGTTGTCCGGTTCTGTTGTGTTCGGCAGCAATTATTTTGTTATCTTTTACTAATATAGCACCGATTGGCACTTCATTTTCCAGAAATGCCAATCGAGCTTCTTCCAATGCAAAATTCATCCAATATTCGTTGGAGAATTTTTTACACATTTTACTATTTTTGTTCAATATTTTTAAAGTACTTGAAGTAATCGCTGTCAGTAGACATGATGAGCGTATTTTTCTTGTCAATTGTACTTTCATATGTTTCCAGGGTTTTGAGAAATTCATAAAATTCAGGATCTTTATTGTAAGCATTTGCATAAATTTTAATTGCACTTGCATCTGCTTTACCTTTGATTTCCTGTGCTTTTTTATAAGCTTCAGATTGAATCTGGTCTAATTCCCGCTGCATTTTACCAAGAATTTCAGCAGAATTCCCCTGACCTTCGGAACGATATTTTGCAGCAATTTTCTGACGTTCGGAAATCATTCTCTCATAGACTTTTGCCCTAACTTCCTGAACATAATTTATACGTTTGATTTTCACATCGATGAGCTGGATACCATATTCAGCAATAAGAGGTGCAGAAATTTCAAAGATTTTTTCAGCAATCTCACTTCTTCCGAAATCAATGGGTTCTTCCATAACTCCTTCCATCAGATTATCTGCATATTCTTCGGAAAAGGTCATTTTTCGATTGGTATTTCGTACGAGTTCGATCAGTGTATTTGAACTGATAATATCACGAGTTGTACCACTGACAATATCATCTAAACGGCTATGAGCAAAAGTTTCGTTTCTGGTTGTTTGAAAAAATTTAAGAGGATCAACTATTTTCCAGCGAGAAAATGTATCTATCCAGATGTATCTTTTATCGGAAGTTGGAATCTGTTTGGGCTCACCATCCCATTCTAAAATTCGTTTTTCAAAGTAGTGAACTTTCTGGATAAAAGGCACTTTAAGATGTAAACCGGCGTTTGTGATCGCTCCGCCTATAGGATCACCGAATTGAGTGATGATAACTTGTTGTCTTTCACCCACAATGTACAATGCACTCGAAATTATGATAATTGCAATAACAATTATTATCAGGATTGATTTATTCAGTTTCATGATTATTTCCCTCCCTTATCTAAATTAAGAAGAGGCAAAATTCCAGCCTGATCTTCATCAATAATAAAGACTTTTTCTACTTTAGGAAGGATCTTCTGCATTGTTTCCAGGTAAAGTCGTTTCTTGGTAATTGATTTTGCATTCTTGTATTGATTATACATTTTAATGAAACGGTCAGCATCACCTTCTGCCCGATTAACTCGATTAACAGCGAAACCTTCGGCTTCTTCGATAGTTCTTTTTGCTTTACCTTTTGCTTCCGGAATTATCTTGTTGTATTGTTGCCAGGCTTCATTTAAGATTCTCTCTTTTTCCTGTTTGGCAGAATTCACGTCATTGAAAGCCGGTTTAACTCTTTCCGGAGGATTCACGTTCTGGAGATTGATTGTATAAATTCCGATTCCTGCTTCATAATCATCCAATTTCTGTTGTAACAGAATCTGAATTTCATCAGCGATTTCTTTACGACTGAGAACGATAACCTCATCACCGCTTCTGTCTCCAACTATCTGCCTGGTAGCAGATTCGGAAAGGTCGCGTATCGTTTCCACAACATTTCTAATGTTGAAGAGATATTTTACAGGATCTTTAATGCGATATTGAACGATCCATTCCACATCTGCGATATTCAAATCACCTGTTAACATGATAGATTCATAATCATAACTACGAGCAGAATATTTGGTCTGCACGCCCGATTGTAATGTTCGAAATCCGAATTCTTCTTTATACACGTGTTTCACCTTTACTTTTGTGAGTCTGTCCACACCGAAAGGTATCTTGAAATGCAATCCGGGTTCGGTAGTATTGATGTATTTACCAAATCGTTGAATAACTCCCACTTCTTCCGGATCAATAGTGTATAAACCTGTTAAGATGAAAATGATAACTGCCAGAATTATTACAAAAGTCAGGAATTTCTTCATTGTAACTTTTGGCATTTTCATCTGATCGATTTTGATTTCTTCGAAACCAGCCATAATCACTCCTTGTTTTTCTTAATAAAAAAATCGATTGTTTCTCTTATTCCTTTTTGCAAAGAATATTTTGGTTCCCAGCCCAATTCATTCTTTGCTTTTTCGATGTTCAAACAACTTAATCTGATATCTCCCGGTCGAGCTTCAGCTCGTATCGGTTCGACGTTTACATTCATTTGCTTTGATATTTCTCGATATAATTTACTGGTGGTTGTTTCCAAACTGGTTCCGATATTAAATGCACCTAAATCACCTTTTTTAAGGGCTGTAACATTTGCCTGCACCACATCTTTCACAAACACATAATCACGAACCATTCCATCAGGCTCATCCTCAAAAGCATAAAGATAAGATTCTTTATTATCTTTAAAATTCGTGATGAAAATCGATACAACTCCAGCTTCACCATGAGGGATCTGACGTGGTCCAAAAACATTTGCATAGCGCAAAGTAGTATAATTCAAACCATATTGATGGAA
The DNA here is from genome assembly GCA_964457455.1 of uncultured Candidatus Cloacimonadota bacterium. GTDB lineage: Bacteria > Cloacimonadota > Cloacimonadia > Cloacimonadales > TCS61 > JABMPU01. The sequence continues at coordinate 29,177 of CAYWJN010000022.1, read as the reverse complement.
ATAAAAATGTAGGTATTTTTCGCAAACATATTTATTGATTGCATAAGGAGAAAGCGGGATTGGATTGTAATTTTCTGTGGTTGGATATTCTTCTGCTTCTCCGTAAATGGCTCCCCCAGATGAAATTAGAATTACCTTCTTAACTTTGAACTGAACGCAATTTTGCATGAGATTCAGAAATCCCACAATATTTACTTCCGCATCCAATTGCGGATTCTGAACTGAGACCGGTACGCTTATCTGAGCTGCATGATGATTCACAATATCAGGTTTTTCTTTTTCAAAAACTTTTTCTATTTGACTTGAACGAATATCCATCTCATAAAAATTTGCTTTTGGATTTACATTGTGTTTGAATCCGGTACTGAGATCATCTACAACAATCACTTCATGTCCCAGATTTATGTATTCGTCAACCACGTTTGAGCCGATGAATCCAGCACCACCAGTAACTAAAATCTTCATTTGCTTCCCTCTATTTTATGAATTCGTGAACTCGTGAATTCGCGAACCTCTGAATCCTGAAATAGTCAAATTACAAATAACAAATTACAAATAACAAATTACAAATAAAAATCAAAATAACAAATTACAAATAAAAATCAAAATATCAAATTCCAAATAACAAATTAGAAAAAAGTTGAAAGAGACTTTTTTTCATTCCAACCTTGAAAAGGCTTCTTTCAAAAAACTTCTTCCTGCTTAGCACTTTCAAGGTTTCTTTAAATTATTACTCTGAAAGTGTCAAATGCAAGTATCCATTGAAAGAGACATTTTCAGAGTGTCTCTAGTTAGCACTTTCAAGGTTTCATTCAGGTTTTAGTTTCATCCCAACCCATAACCTTGAACCCAGAACCCAAAACCCAGAACCCTATTTCAATACTCTAACCTGGTCTGAACTTACAGAAACAGAAACTGCCTGCCTTAATAAATTTACTTGCAAAACTACTTCCTTCACATCATTTTGATTTTCCACAACTCCTGTCAAGTCCTGAAATGGTCCGGAGATGATTTTCACTCTAATTCCTTTTTCCAAAAACTTGGTTTCTTTGAATTCAGCGCCTTTTTGTTTCCCGGAATGAATCTGCATTAATTCTTCTAAAAGTTCATTCTCATCAGGAATATGGAGAAAATAAGCTGTATTACCTGTGATGATTAACACGTCTCGCTGTTTGAGAGTACACTTGATAAAAATGTATCCGGAAAAAAGTGGTTTAGTAAATTTTACTTTTCGATATTTATAGATTCGAACACTATCCTTTTGTGGAAGATAATAATTTATTTTATGTCTCAGCGAATATTCAGCTAATTTTTTTTCACGACGTGGTTTTGTACGCACAACAAACCATTTTTGTTCTCCCTCAGCAGGATCGAGGTCACCAAATAATTCTTGAACTTCAACAGGTTTATGCGTTGCCATTATTGGTCATAATCTAACTATATTATCTGCAGTTATCCCATTTGTAGCAAATCTGGTATCAAGAATCAATTTCGCTCTTTTGATGATATCTTCATAATCATAAAATGTATGATTTGTGATAATTAAGACAGCATCATAATCTTCGATGTTATCCAATCCAACGGATTTATAATTTTTACTGTTCAGGTTATTGTGAAATTCCGGGATATGCGGATCATTATAGTCGAAATTAACTCCGTTTTTTTCAAGGTTGACTATCACATCTTGAATGGGAGATTCGCGCATATCTTCAATATCTTTTTTGTAAGCTGCTCCCAGAAGCAAAATTTTCGATTTGGATAAGGCAAGTCCTTTTTCATTAAGAAGTTTGCTTAGTTTGTTTACAACGAATTCCGGCATCGAGTTATTAATCTCGCCAGCAAGTTCTATCAGCCGTGTGTGATAGTTATATTCTCTTGCCTTCCAGGTTAGATAGAATGGGTCCAAAGGAATGCAGTGACCACCGATGCCGGGTCCAGGATAAAAAGCCATAAATCCATATGGTTTGGTTTTCGCCGCTTCGATCACTTCCCATATATCTAATCCCATTTTTTCACAAAGAATGGTCATCTCATTTGCCAGGGCGATATTGATATTTCGGAAAGTGTTCTCATAAATTTTTTCCATTTCTGCAATTGCCGGGGATGAAACCAGATAAATTTCTGCATCTAAGATATTCTCATAGAAAACTTTTGAAATCTTATTGCAATTTTCCGTTACACCACCAACAACTTTGGGAGTATTATTCGTCTGATAATCTTTATTTCCCGGGTCAACTCGCTCAGGAGAAAAAGCGATAAATATATCCTTTCCGACTTCAAATCCTTTTTCTTCGAAAACGGGCACCAGAATTTCTTCTGTAGTTCCCGGATAAGTTGTACTTTCCAGGATAACAAGTGTATCTTCCGAGATGTTTTCCGATAAAGAATTTACAGATGCACGCACATAAGATGAATCCGGTTGCTGATATTTATCTAACGGTGTGGGAACAGCAATCATAATAACATCTGCATCTTTCATTTCTCCATAATCGAAAGTAGCTTTTAACATCTCTTCAGTCACCAGCTTTTTCAATTCATCATCATCTACATCACCAATGTAATTATCACCCGCATTTACGTGGGTAACAGCATATTCACTGATATCCACTCCAATTACTTTGTAACCCTTTCTGGCAACAGTAACAGCCATTGGCAGACCAACGTATCCCAAACCGACAACTCCGATAACTGCTGTTTTGTTTTGGATTTTTTCGGTGAGATTCATTTGTTTTTCCTCTTAATATCTTTTTTTGTCATACCTGTTATCACGATTATCTCTTCTGTCACGAGTATCATATTTTTTGTAGCTACTTTGTGTTTGTGTAGAACCTGGTTTTGGCGAAGGATTACCATCCACTCCTTTCATAGAAACCTTGATCTTACCACGGTCTAATCCAATAAATTTCACCTTCACAATATCTCCGATCTTCACAATATCCTCAACTTTATTGATCCTGGAAGCATGAAGCTGAGAAATATGAACGAGTCCGTCTTTTGTTCCGCTCATGAATTTTACAAAAGCTCCAAAAGGTTCGATGCGTGTTACTGTTCCTTCATAAATTTGATTCATTACTGGTTCTGCGCATATATCGTTTATGAATTTTCTGGCTTTTTCTATGGATTGCTTATCGGGTGAAGAGATGAAAATAGTTCCATCATCCTTGATTTCGATTTCAGCTCCGGAAATTTCAATGATATGTTTTATCATTTTTCCGCTGGGACCTATAACTTCACCGATTTTACTCGGATTTATTTTGAATGATTCAATTCTGGGAGCTGTTTCAGCGAGTTCTTTTCTGGGTTCCGGAATTGCTTCGATGATTTTATCTAAAATAAAGAAACGTGCTGTTTTTGCTTTTTCCAAAGCAATCTTCATTATTTCTTTTGTAATGCCTTCAATTTTGATGTCCATTTGCATTGCTGTTATGCCATCTCTTGTTCCGGTAATTTTGAAATCCATATCACCAAGATGATCTTCCAATCCCATAATATCTGAGAGAACAACGAATTTATCACCTTCCATGATTAGACCATTAGCGATTCCAGCAACTGGTTTTTTGATGGGAATGCCCCCAGCCATCATAGCAAGTGTACCGCTGCAAACCGTAGCCATCGAAGAAGAACCATTGGATTCCAGGATTTCAGATACGATACGAACAGTATACGGGAAATCATCTTTAGAAGGTATCATCGGCAGTAGAGCGCGTTCTGCAAGTGCTCCATGACCAAGTTCACGACGACCGGGACCTCGCATGAAACCAGCTTCCCCCACGCTGAACGGAGGAAAATTATAATGAAGAAAATATGGTTTTTTATACTCTTCTTCCAAGCCATCGATAATCTGTTCATCTCTGCCTGTACCCAAAGTTACTGTTCCCAGAGATTGTGTTTCTCCACGTGTGAAAAGTGCTGAACCGTGCACTCGAGGAAGAACATCGATTTCACAGGTAATTTCTCGAATGTCATCCATTCCCCTGCCATCCACGCGATGATTATTGAAAAGAATTGCCTGACGCACAAATTTCGTGAAAACTTCTTCAAAAGCGTTTTTATAAGACCTTTCTAATTCTTCAAAAGCTTCTTCTCCAATTTCTTCCGAAAACTTTGTCAGGATTTCTTCTTTGAGCTTTTCAACTGCTTCATAACGTTCAAGTTTTCCCCGAATATTTGCAGCTTGTTCAATTGATTTTCCATATTCATTTTCGATCTTAGATAAAATATCTTCGGGGATGATATCGAGAGTTACTTCCATCTTTTCTTTTCCAGCTTCGGAAATGAGTTCTTTTTGGAATTCCACGATTTTTTGGATTGTCTCATGTCCCCGATAGATTGCTTCCATCACTCTTTCTTCAGTAACTTCGTTTGCTCCTGCTTCGATCATAACAATGGAGCTTTCTGTTCCGGCAACATCCAAATCGAGTTGAGTTTGTTTTAGCTGTTCGGTATCAGGATTTATCACGATTTCATCATTGATAATTCCAACTTTAACTCCGGCAATAGGTCCGCTAAATGGAATATCGGAAATTGATAGAGCAACCGAAGCTGCCAAAATACCCAGGTTCCCCGGAGGATTTTCACCATCATAAGATAAAACTGTAATTACCACATGAACAGAATTTCTGAATCCTTTTGGAAAAAGTGGTCGGAGGGTTCGGTCGATCAGACGAGCATTCAACGTGGCATCTGTTGTTGGTCTTGCTTCTCGTTTGAAAAATCCACCCGGGATTTTACCGGAAGCATACATCTTTTCTATAAAATCTACGGTTAATGGAAAGAAATCAGTCCCTTCCCTCGGCTCTTTAGCTACAGTTGCAGTAACCAGCATACTTGTTTCGCCATAAGTTGCAAAAACCGCACCATTTGCCTGTTTAGCCATTCTGCCGGTTTCGATTGTTAGCTGTCTTCCGGCAACTTCAATTGCTTTTTTCTTAATGTCAAAATTGTGCATTTTTTCCCCTTTTTAAAATAATTTGTTAAGCATCAATAAATGTTAATTCTTTTACTTTTAGGATAATTTTGGCGGGAATAAAAAGCAATAGACTAAAACCAGGTTGAATTGAGTTTAGCATATTGCTCAAGATCCCATCCAAAACGAAAAATATTGCGAAGGCAGCCCTCGCAATATAATCTATTTTCTCAATCCAAGTTCTTTAATCAACTTCCTGTAACGCTTGATGTCTTTTCGCTGAATGTAATCAAGCAATCTTCGTCTTTGACCAATCAGCTTCAGTAGACCTCTTCTTGAGTGAAAATCTTTTTTGTGAATCTTGAGATGTTCGGTAATGTCTTTGATTCTTTGTGTAAGCAGTGCAACTTGGACCTCTGGTGATCCAGTATCAGAATCATGGAGTTTAAACTCTACCATGATCGCCTTCTTGGCTTCCGGGTTCAGTGCCATGAACTCCTCCTTTCTAAAATTTGGACAAATCATAAATCCTGCTTTTCTTTGTAAAGGATTTTTTCCCATACTTAAAACCAACAACAGGCTTGAAAAGCAATATTCCGACAAATTATTATTGACATTAAATATAACGAAAATTTTATCCTATTTCTGCAAAAGGAGATTGATGAAAAATCTAATTAGAATCTATAAAATAATGATTCGGCACTGGGGATATTTGTTAGCCGGGCTTTTCTTCATGTTCGGATTCGCCATCTTCAGCGGAGTCAGTATCACCATGGCTGTTCCTTTGTTTGATTATGTTTTTGTAGATTCAAAACCTCAAATTTTATATTCAAATTTTCCGGATTTTTGGAATGCTGTTCAAACAGCAATCTTTGAATTCTTTACTCAAAACGGAAATATTTTCACGTTAACAAAAACATCAGATTATAAACCACTTTTAGATAGTCTGAAAGAAATTCTATCTGTTACAGATTCGCTGTTTTTATTAGGATTCATCAGCGTTCTGTTGATTGCACTGGTCCTGATTAAAAACCTGTTTTTCTATGGCAACAGGTTGATGTTTGCCAATCTTCGCGGAAAAACGATCCGTGAAGTTCGTGACCGGATGTTTAAGAAATATCTCTACCAGTCTTTAGCTTTTTTCGGTAAGAATAAAGTTGGAGATTCCCTGGTCAGAATGGTTTCAGATGTAAAAATCGTGAGTAACCTTTTTATTGGTTCATTATTCAGGGCGTTACAGGATATTATTTTGCTTCTGGTTTATGCCAGGATTGCGCTTTTTCTGAACGCAAAACTTTTCCTGATCAGTCTTATTTTGCTGCCGATATTTAGTTTGATTTTGGGTTATCTGGGAAAAAAGATTAAGAAATATGCCAAACGGATTCAAGCTCAATCATCCGATATGTTCTCCAATGTTGAAGAAACATTGAGCAGCATGAAAATCGTGAAGGCTTTTTCTCGTGAGAATTTTGAATTAAAAAAATTTAAGAATATCAATGAAAAATATTTTAAATACTGGCGGAAATCCATTGTTTATTCCGCTATAAATGTTCCCCTTTCCGAAATCAATGGAACCGTCACCGGAATAATCGTTCTTATTATTGGAGGGAGACAGGTTTTAGCAGCAGACAGCACTTTTACATTTGGCAGTTTCACGGCCTTTTTATTTGCGATTTTTTCGATGCTGCATCCTATGAAAAAATTAACTAAAGCATATACGGATATTAAAAAAGCACTTGTTTCTTTAGATAGAATTTCAGTGATTTTAAATAGAAAATCCGAAATTCACGAGTCTGCTGACCAGATTGAAAAATCGAACTTTGAAAATAAGATTGAGTTTAAGAATGTTTCCTTTTCCTATGAAAATGAGATTGAGGTTTTGAAGGATATTTCTCTGGAAGTGAAAAAAGGTGAAAAAGTAGCACTTGTGGGTGGCAGTGGAACCGGGAAAACGACCCTGGTTAATCTTTTAACGCGGATGTATGATGTCACTTCGGGTGAGATACGAATTGATGGAATTCCGAACGAGAAGATCAAATTAAAAGATTTAAGAAAACTTTTTGGTACTGTTACTCAGGAATCAATATTGTTCAGCGATACAATTGCGAATAATATCCGGTATGGTTCATTGAAAGAAATTGCTGATGAAGCAATTGAAAAATCTGCAAAAATCGCAAATGCTGATGAGTTCATTGAAAACCTGCCAAACAAATATGATGAACAACTCCACACCAGAGCTTCCAATCTTTCCGGAGGACAAAAGCAGAGATTGTGCATTGCTCGCTCAATTGTGGGGGATCCTCCCATTTTGATTTTTGATGAGGCAACCAGTGCTCTCGATACGGAAGCAGAAAAGAAGGTTCAGAAAGGCATCGAGCAGGCTACGAAAAATCGAACCGTAATCATCATTGCTCACAGGCTTTCCACGATTCTCTCTTCAGATAAAATTGTGGTTTTGGATAAAAGTAAAATAGTAGGAATCGGTAAACATAAAGAACTTCTGCAAACCTGCAATAAATATAAAACGCTTTATAATTTGCAATTCCAGATAGATGATTAATCCATCATATCTTAAACAAATTAAGAATAATTTGGTTCTTTTAAGAATTGAGTAGGTAGGTTAAAAATAATATCCAATATCCACCCCCAGTGTAATAAAAGAAAAAGCTGCTTTCCATTTTATTGAAGATATTCCTCTGTGGTTATATTGTGCGAGTGAAAAAATATAAATTTGATGTCGAACCTTTTAAAAAGGGTGAAGTGCGAATCGTTAAAATTCGGAACCGGAAATTCCTATTAAGAAATGGAATTTCAAAAAAGACGATCGTGCTATAAAAAAAATATAAGTTGTTAATAATCTTGATATTTCGTAGATAAAAAAGTGAAAAAGAAAATAATGTTTTTTTAGAAAAATATCGACAAAAAATATCATAGAGTAGTTTTGATTTGAGTAAAATAAACGAATTCCGAAAAATAGAGTGTTTTGTACCTCACCTCAATCCTCTTGAGATCGTTTGCTTCGCAAGCCGACTCATACCTAAAAGGAGAGGAAGTATTTTGTACTCCTTCTCCTCGATAGGAGAAGGTTGGGATGAGGTGGATATAGTTAATAAAATAAATATTATAAGGATGAAAAAAATGAAAACAAAAAGCTTGAAAATTATTCTTTTTTTTGTATTATTATTAAGTTCAATCGTTATCTTTGCTGAACCAAAGGTTGCTCCCGAGTGGGTGCAAAGATACAAGCAAGGTCAGGCGATTAAGGATTATACCAATTATTATTTTGGTATCGGTGTATCGGAGAAAACCAAAAAAGATGCTGATAATGAAGCGTTACAAGAATTTGGTAGAAACATCGAAACAAAGGTTAGAAGTGAAATCAAAAACCAGTTGCAGGAAAAAAGTGGAAAAGTATCTGAATTTACATCTCAATCTGTAGAGATCAGTTCGGATATTGGTTTAAAGGGAATTGCCGTTACCAACAGATTTGAAGAAGATGGAATTTATTACAGTCTTATCCAATATGAAAGAGAAGAATTTAACAGGATTTTAAAAGAAGAAATTCAGCGTGATATTGAACGGAAATGGATGGAATTCGAGAAAAAGAAAGAGGAAAGTAAATTAAAAGAAGAGAAGCAGAGAGAAAAAATACGAAAAGATAAAGAAAAAGCAAAGATCAAGAAATCTAAAGATAAAGTAAAAAAGCAACTTATGGATTATCTGAAGAAAAAACATGCTGAATTTTTCAGTTCTCCTCCACCATTTAATGTAATCAGTTTTCAGAATGGTGAACTTATTCCCCAAAAAATGGAGATTGGCGCAAAAGTCGGAATTGCACCTCTTACCTTTGAAGCGATAAACTTCTCCTATAAATATTGGTTATTACAATTTACTGCTCGTTCGAACTTCTATGAAAGTAAGTTTATCAGCCAGGATTTAATCTTAAAATACCAGATTTTTCCGAATGCAGGTGAATTTTATAAGATCTCAGTTTCTTTTGGTGCTGTTGGATATTTTTACGGTTTGCTGGATAATAATTTTTTTAAAGCAGAACAGAAATATTCACCATTTTTATCCGGAAATATTACACTTCCCAATCTTCATTTCACGGATGCTTCTTTTTATGGAGATGCAACCAAAGCTGCAATTGGTGTGAATAACTACTTTTTATACAGTCAATTAAAAGATAGATTAAGTGCAATTATTGAACTGAATTACATTTTTGATGAAGACTTTCAAAATGAGAATGAAGATCCTTTTGTTTTTCAGGCTGGACTCAGATTTAAGACAACGGAAAATGTAATAACCACACTTTCCTTTGAGGATAATGAACTTATTGTTTTTTCTATCGATGTGGAATTTTAAATTGTAATATTTTTTTTTAACTAGAGGAAAAGGCGAGAAATGAAAATTCTTGCCTTTTTCATAAAATTGTAAATTACAAATATGAAAATATTAAAAAAAATCATAATTTTTATTATATTAATTTCAGCACTTTCTTTGAATGCTGAATTCAATATAAAAGATTTAACCATTAATACCACAAGCGATATTCTGAACGACTACCGAAATTTTTATTCAAAAGATAACATATTCAGGTTAGCAGCAGTGATTGGGGTTGCAGGTGTTTTTGCTAATACTTCTTTAGATGGAAATTTCCAGGATTATTATCAGGAAAATATTCGGGCAAAGAGTACAGATGATTTTTCTAAATTAATTCGAGATTCCGGCAACGGCAAGATCACACTTCCGATTTATATAGCAGTTACTTTTGGTAGTGAATTTGCCAAAGAAACATATTTTGGTTCAATTATTAATAAATGGGGAAAGCGAACATTAAGAAGCTATTTGGTTGGAGTTCCTGTATTGCTCACATTTCAAAGAGTTCTTGGTAGCTCCAGACCATACAGATTCGGTTCTTATTGGCATTTGTACAATGATGATAATGCTTTGAGCGGACATTGTTTTATTGGTGCTGTACCATTTCTTTCTGCTGCTAAGATGACTGAAAATATTTATCTGAAAAGTTGTTTTTATTTGGCATCAACTTTAACAGGTTTAACCAGGATCAATGATAATAAACATTTTATTTCGCAGATTGTTTTGGGATGGTGGATCGCTTATATTTCTTCGGATGCAATAGATAAAACAGAATTTAATAAGTTGCACTTAACACCTGCAGTTATCCGGAAAAATGTTGGATTGAGTTTGAACTTAAACTTCTAAAATATTAAAAGACTTGATAAAATATCAAATCTTATAATCTCGACACAGGTTCAGAATATTAAAAAAAGAGGAAAAAATGAGAATCGTATATTCGTATTATGTATTAGATATTGTCCACAGAGGGCATCTGAAAATGATGGAAAATGCCAAAGCAATTGCCGGAAAAGATGGTAAACTTATTGTAGGAATCTTAACGGATGAAGCTGTTATGGAAAAAAAATCGAGACCAATACTTTCATTTGATGAAAGATTCGATCTGGCAAACGCTCTTAAATATGTAGATTTGGTGGTAGCACAAGAAACATATTCTCCACTTCCAAATGTAAAAAAAATCAAACCTGATATTTTAATGGAAAGTTCCAGCCATGATGAGAAAGCTATTGAAGAAGCACAAAAAGTAATGGAAAGCATCGGTGGAGAAGTAATTGTAATACCGTATTTTCCTTCACAATCATCATCTAATATAAAAAATCAAATAAAAAAATGAAATTAATCTATTCCTATTTTGTGCTGGATATTGTTCATAAAGGACTCTTAAATATGATGAGAAGCGCAAAAGCCATGGCTGGAAAAGATGGAAAATTAATTGTTGGAATCTTAACAGATGAAGCTGTGATGGAGCAAAAACCAAAACCAATACTTTCTTTTGATGAAAGATTTGAGTTAGCTTCTGCGTTAATTTATCCGGATATTGTTATACCGCAAGACACATATTCGCCGCTGCCAAATTTAAAGAAAATTAAACCCGATGTCCTGATGGAAAGTACAAGCCATGATGAAAATGAGGTTGAGAAAGCGAAAAGATTTATGGGAAGTATTGATGGCAAGGTGGTTGTATTGCCATATTTTCCCCTGCAAATTCCTCCTGATTTTGAAAATAAAGAAGATAAAAATCTTGTAAAACCGATAGAAGAATTTTCAAACCTCAAAGATCTTAAATGGAAAGAAATTACCATGAATATCTACTACTATGAAAAAATCAAAATCGAGTTTGCAGCCAGAAATGTAAAGACCGGTAAACAATCTGCCAAAACTTTTGGTTTTGAGTGCAGAGGTAAACCCGGTAAATTATGGCAACTGTTAATAGATTTCTATGACAATAAATTAGAGATTTCAAAATATTCTAATTCTCTAAGAACTAATCCCCATAAATTGAAAGATAGAATAAGCAGGTTGAGAGCACATTTAAGAAAATTAATAAATATCAAAACTGATACACCAATAAGCAGTTACAGTAGAAACAAATCATACTGCTTAAGATTTAATTTAAAGGTTGAATATTAAATAATATATGTTGGGTTTTGGAAAAAAGTTGACTCAAAATACTCATATTTTATGTAAGTTTAAAATGTGAATCCAAGAAAAGAATAAGAGAGATTCAGGAGAATAGTGAAAGATTTTGCTTATAATATTGAATAAAACTTCAACTTTCCCATTAGAATTGTAAGAAATAAAATATGAACTATTATAATAAAATATTCAAAGAATAAACTAATATTTTTATAACATTTAGGAGCCAAATATGAATCGATGTCCCTGGGGAACTGCTGATGAATTATACATTCGTTATCACGATGAGGAATGGGGAGTTCCTGTTTATGACGATAGAAAGCAATTTGAATTTTTAGTATTAGAATCTGCACAAGCAGGATTAAGCTGGCATACAATATTGAAAAAACGCGAGAACTATCGCAAAGCTTACGATGGTTTCGATCCTGTGAAAGTAGCTAAATATGATGAAGAAAAAATCGAAGAATTAATGCAGAATGCTGGAATTATCCGCAATTGCAAAAAGATAGAAGCTTCTATAAATAATGCCAGGATATTCCTGGAAATCCAAAAAGAATTCGGTAGTTTCTGCAAATATCTTTGGGGTTTTGTGGATGGCAAACCGATTATCAATCATTGGACTGAAGTTTCTCAAATTCCAGCCAAAACCGAATTTTCCGATCGTATCAGCAAAGATATAAAAAAGCGTGGATTCAAGTTTCTGGGTTCCATTACCATTTATTCTCACTTGCAGGCAACTGGTCTTGTGAATGATCATTTGGTGAATTGCTTTCGCTGGAAGGAATGTCAGGAATTATAAAAACATTCTCTTATTTGCTGAAATTGCGGATGCGATCTTGATCTTACATGCAACTCAGGAAAGTAATACAGAAAAGCTGGCGATCAGTTATTTAAATTCAGAAAAAAAGTTGTTTACAATAAAAAGTGAAAGTAATAAAAGTTTATTTAAAATTGGATATAAGGAGTTCCAATGCCCTGTTTCTACACTCCGGAACTAAAAGAACAAAATTCAGAAATTATGATCTCAGGTGAAGAATATCATCATATTATCGATGTTTTCAGAAAACCAATTGAAGCTGAAATTCTGCTGACCAATGGAAAAGGATTATTAGCAAAAGCAAAAATCATATCAATAAGAAAAAAGAATTTAACTGTTTCAATTATTGTGATCGATAAGGAAAAGCAATCTCAACCCAAAATCGCAGTTGCCTTCTCTATCTTAAAAAATAAACATGATTTTTTGGTTATTGAAAAACTTACTGAACTGGGTATCAAAGAATTTTTTCCTATCTTTACAGATAGGACTGTACGAAAACCATCAAAAAACACAACCATAAAATTTAAGAAAACTGCTGTTGCTGCAATAAAACAGTGCGATAATGCATTTTTGCCAAAAGTTAATATCACAACCAACTTGACAGAATTTTTAGAAAATATAAGAGAAAATTATCAGCCTGTCGTTGCTTTGGAAGCGGGAGAAAACAGACAGCTTTGGGAAGTTTTAAGTTCATTAAATGAGGAAAATATTTGTTTGATTATCGGTCCGGAAGGTGGTTTTACATTTGAAGAAATTGAGATGTTCAAGAATAAGAAAATCCAAACATTCAGTTTGGGAAATCATATTGTGCGAGCGGAAACTGCAGCGATTGCTGCTTCTGCACAATTAGTAGGATATTTTCTTAAAAATAATTCAGAGTATTATTAATAAACCAGGAGGAAATTATGGAAAAGAGCGAAAGCAAAGTTACAAAAACTGTTAGAGAAGGTGTAATCAAAGCCTATGATATAGGTGAAGACATTGTTCATGCTGTTGGCAGCATCACAAAAGAAATTGTTAGAACAGCAAAAGATGAAGAACTTACAACCAAAGGAAAAGTTCAAACTCTGGCAAAAGAGGCATTGGAAGGAGCAAAACAGGGAGCATAAGCAGTCCAATCTGAAAGTAAAGAATTTGCACCGAAAGCCGGTAAAGCTATTATTGAAGCGATTAAGTTTTCTGCTCCCAAAGTTGCACACTTTGCTAAAGAAGCTTTCACAGGAATTTACGAAGGTGCCAAAGACGTTTATGAAACTAAAAAAGGTGAATGCAAGGAAAAGAAAGAAGAGGAAAAAGAAGAATAGCAAAAATTTCTCAAAATCTTTCCATCTATTTTATGAAAATCACTCGACCAACTTTGCTTTTAGATAAAGAGAAATGTCGGAAAAATATTCAGGAAATGGCTCTAAAAGCCAAAAAACATAATCTGAAATTCCGTCCGCATTTCAAGACTCATCAATCTGTCGAGATTGGTAAATGGTTTAAAGATTTTGAAGTAAATTCTATCGCTGTATCTTCTGTTGAAATGGCAGTATATTTTTCCAGTAATGGATGGAATGATATTACAATTGCCTTTCCTTTCAATCAATTAGAAATCGATGAAATTAATAAATCAGCTCAACAAATTAACTTAAATATCCTTCTGATTTCTTCGGAATCGATAGAATTTTTAAGGAAAAATTTAAAGAACAAAATAGGATTTTACATCGAAATTGATTCAGGTTATCACCGTTCAGGGATTCTTTCTGAAAATATTAATGAAATTGATTCAATTTTAAATCAATCTAAAGATTTTCCATTCCTGGATTTTAAAGGTTTTCTAACTCATTCAGGACATTCGTATCAAGCAAAATCCAAAAAAGAAATTTCACAAATCCATCATGAATCACTCCAAAAAATGAAAGAATTGAAATCCAGATATTTATCTCAATTTCCCGAATTGGAGCTCTCCATCGGAGATACACCTTGCTGCAGCCTGATGAATGATTTTACCGGGATTGATGAGATTCGACCAGGGAATTTTGTGTTCTACGATGTAATGCAATATAATTTGGGCTCCTGTTCAATCGGGCAGATTGCAGTTGCTCTTGCCTGCCCTGTGGTAGATAAAAATCGGAAACGAAACGAAATCATAATTTATGGAGGAGCAGTTCATCTTTCCAAAGAATATATTCTGCAGAATGGTTCAAAGTGTTTTGGATACATTGTTCGCTTGAGAAAAGATGGCTGGGAAATCCCTCTTAAAAATACTTTTTTAACTTCTCTTTCTCAGGAACACGGAATCATCCAAACTACAGATGAAGAGTTTGATAAAATTCATATTGGAGATATCATCGGAGTTTTACCAGTTCATGCCTGTTTAACTGCAAATTTGATGAAACAGTATTTAACTTTGGATGAAGAAATTATCCCTCATATGCAAAAAACAGCTAAATGCTAAAGGCTAAAAGGCTAAGTGCTAAAACTAAGAGCTAAATATGTTTATAGATTACGCAAAAATCAGAGTTGAATCCGGTAAAGGCGGAAACGGTTGCGTCAGCTTCCGGCGCGAAAAATTTGTAGCAAAAGGTGGTCCTGATGGTGGTGATGGTGGAAAAGGTGGAAATGTAATTGCATACGGTGATGAGAATGTAAACACCTTATTGGCATATCGTTACAATCATTTTTACAAAGCAAAGAATGGTAAGAACGGAATGGGTAACAACAAAACCGGAGCCGGCGGTGAAGACATCATACTTAGGTTTCCTTTAGGAACTGAAATCTATAATATTACACATGGAGAGAAAAATAAAATTGCTGAAATTACCCATCATAACGAGAAAATCGTGATTGTCAAAGGTGGGAATGGCGGTAGAGGAAACACACGATTCAAGAGTGCAACAAACAAAGCTCCACGTTTTGCCAAGCCCGGTGGAAACAGCGAATATTTTGAATTGGAATTGAACTTGAAATTAATGGCTGATGTCGGTTTAGTAGGTTTCCCAAATGCCGGAAAATCAACATTGTTAAGCGTGGTTTCCGAAGCTCATCCCAAAATTGCAGACTATAAATTTACAACTTTAAAACCTACTTTAGGAGTTGTTCATATTGGAGATTTTGAAACTTTCGTGATGGCAGATATTCCCGGTTTGATCGAAGGAGCTCACGATGGTAAAGGGTTAGGAGTCCAGTTTTTAAAACACATTCAGCGAACCAAGATTCTGCTTTTTATGATCGATGTGAATTCCATCGATCCTTTTGATGATTACCAGGTTTTAAAGAAGGAACTTCATCTTTATGATCCTTATCTGGATAAAAAGCCGCATGTTATCGTGCTCAGCAAAATCGATACTGTTCTGGAAAATGAAAAGGCGGATTTGGTACGAATTATGAAAGATGAATTTGAAGAAAAACTTCATGAACAGATTTTTCCGATTTCTTCAGTTTCTGGAGAGAATATAAACGAAATGAAAAAGAAGCTTTTTAATATTCTAAAAAAATATGATGAAGAAAATTAAAGCCTGGATTAAGCTGCTTGAAACTCCTGAGATCGGCATTGCAAAAGCAATAAAATTAACTGAAAATCTGGGTGAACCCATAAATTTTATTGGTTCTTCAGCAGATAAACTTCAAGATATTGATTTTATTTCTGAGGTAACAAAAAGGAATCTTGCAAGCAATGTTTTTCCCAAAGATTGGAATAGAATCGCCATTCTCCTCGAAAAATTCAACATCAAATTCATTTCCATTTTAGATGATGATTATCCCTCTATTCTGAGATCGATTTTTAATCCACCGCCCTTTCTGTTTTATCGCGGTACCCTCCAAAAAAATGATTTCAGAAGAACTCTGGCAATCGTGGGAACTCGCAAAGCCAGTAATTATGGTAAGCTGATGACCAAGAAAATTGGAGAAAAACTAACTTCCGCAGGTTTTACTATTGTGAGTGGACTCGCTTTTGGAATCGATACAATTGCACATCTTTCCGCTCTGGATCGCGGAGGAAGAACTTTAGCAATTTTGGGAACAGGATGCGAGCAGATTTATCCTCCCGGAAACAGAGAACTGGCAGATAGAATCATAGAAAATGGAGCTTTAATTTCCGAGTTTATTCCTGGTAGAAAAGCTGAACGCTGGAATTTTCCCACTAGGAATAGAATAATCAGCGGAATTTCTCTTGGAAGCCTGATTATTGAAGGAACTAAAAAAAGTGGTGCTCTACTCACAGCTAAATTTGCTTTAGATCAGAATCGGGATATATTTGCTCTACCCGGAGATATTGATAAACCACAAGCAGAAGGACCGAATTATCTGATAAAACTGGGTGCTAAGATTGTAAGTTGTGCAAATGATATTCTGGAAGAATATGACCTTATCCTGGAAAATGCTGAGAAACCTTTTCCAAAATTAACATCCAACGAAGAAAAAATCTACCAGATTTTGCTGCAAAATAAACCTGAAATAGAATTTGATTCTTTGATGCTGAAAACAGGATATTCTGTAGGTGAACTTTCCACTGTTCTGCTTTCACTTGAACTGAAAAATATTGTTAAGAAAATGCCCGGGAATAAGATTGTGCCGTTATACTGAGATAGCTTTTTGCTCACGGATTTTCACAGATTATCACGGATAAATATTTCTAAATAATTTCGATGAGAATTTTGGCATAAAAAGTAAGAATTGAAGATGTGAAAAAATAATTTGACAGCCAAAAAGTGGTTTAATTTTGTATTAGTGTTTTTAAAAAAAGTGTTAAAATAAACAGGAAAAATAAATTATGATTTCAAAAGATGACAAAAAAACAATACAGGTAATAGCCAAAAAATATAATGCAAAACGTGTTTTATTGTTTGGTTCAAGCTTATCTTCAGAAAAAGAAAGTAGAGACATTGATATTGCTGTAGAAGGAATTAAGCATAAATATTTTTTTAGTTTTTACGGTGATCTCATAACTGCCTTGACCAAACCTGTCGACCTTATTGATCTTTCAGGTACTTCTAAATTTGTAAAAATGATTCAAAAAGAAGGAGTTCTTCTTTATGGTTGATTATAAAACAAGAATAGAAGTTGAATATGAAGCTATAGAAAAGCTTTTAGTTTCGTTTCCCAAAGAATTTAATATTTTCTCGATAAAATCATAAGATGGAAAATACCGGGGAATAAGATTGTTCTGTTGTATTGAGATGCGGAATAAATTTATTTTATTTGACAGTGAAAAAAGAAAAAACACATTTGTTTTCAGAGGAAAAAATGGATAATTATTTAGAAAAAATAATTAAAATAAGCGATCCATATTTAAAAAAAACATTTTCTTTTACAAGATTAAAAGAGTTTAAAGAAGAAGTATTAAAAATAAATAAACATATTGAAAAAGATGAAATTGTAAAACAATTCACAAAAATATTCATAAGATTTGTTAAAGAAAATTTTCAATCACAATATAAATATGCTGATAGAAAATTAAATGAGTTTTTAGAAAAAGAAGATGGTGGAATAAAAATAATTTGGGGTGATTGTTTAAAGGTTTTGCAGGGGATTAAATCAGAATCTATAAATGTTATGGTTACTTCACCTCCATATTATAATGCAAGAGATTACTCTAATTGGAAAAATCTCAATGAATACTTGAAGGACATGAGAAAAATAATTAGAGAGTCATATAGAGTTTTAGATAATCATCGGGTTTTTGTATTTAATGTCGGGGATATTTTTGATAATGATAATTTGACAACAAGATCCGTATGGGGAAAGAGAAGATTACCGCTTGGTGCGTATTTTATTAAAATTTTTGAAGAAGAAGGATTTACATTTGTTGACGATATTATTTGGGATAAAGGTGAAGTCCAAAGCGAAAGGCAAAAAAGCGGGAATAGACCTTATCCTTTTTACCAATATCCTGCAAATTGTTATGAACATTTATTGATTTTTCATAAACATAGATTAGATAAAACTCGATATCCTTGCTCGGTTTGTGGAACACTTAAGGTTAATGGCAACACACAATCAGAAATTGGATTAATGAGCTGGGAATGCAAAAATTTTGATTGTTTTCAAAGAAGTAAGAGCAATAGAGGTAAACGCTTTTCTTTAAAAACGATTATGACTCAATCTCATCAAACAAAGAACCACGAAATTCCAAAGTCTTTTATTAGAAAATGGAGAAAAGATATTGTAAAATTTAATCCAGTTTTTAAAATTAACAGTAAGGGTGAAAATACTCTTGGACATACAGCACCATTTCCTGAAGATATTCCGGAATTTGCTATTAGGATGTTTTCCTATAAAGGTGAGAAAGTGCTGGATCCATTTGGAGGTAGTTTCACTTCTGTAATTGTAGCAAAAAAATTAGATAGAATTGGAATTGGGATTGAAGTAAACAAAAAATTGTTTCGTGATTCAAGTTTAAAAAACTTAAAAAAACAATTACAACCGGATTTATTTCATCAAAAAGAATTAAATATTTCAGAATTAGATTATGAGGGATTAAATGAGTAAAAAGATAAAGACTACGGATTTGAATACAAAGCATTTTTCAAGATACGGGGAATTTTTAGTATCTTTCGAATTATCAAAATATGGTTGGAATGTTTACACACCAATTTATGATGAATATATTGACTTAATTGCTCATAAACATGTTTGTAAGGATTGCGGAAGTAATTGGAATTTAACACCAGCTTTAGTTTGTAAACAATGCGGAAAGGATTTTTCAAAATCTCAAAAATCTAAAATTATACCAAAAAAGATATGTGATAACTGTAAACATGAAATGATTGGAAACAAGGTTAAGTGTGAAAAATGTGAAGGCACTTTAACCAATCGACCTACTTGTGATAAATGTGGTGGTGAAGTTGAAATGAAAATTCACAAATGCGAATGCGGAAGCATAAATTACGAAACAAAATTTAGAACAATACAAGTAAAAAGTTCTCGAATTGAATATAAAAATGGTAAATCAAAAAACACATACGCCGTTGATATGAAGCCAAAAGATTTAATTGAAGATGGATATCATTTTTTTATTTGGTGTTTGGTAGATAATAGAGATAAACCAAATTTTTTAGTAATGTCTGTTTTGGATTTTAAAACAACAATGGGGAATTCTTTAAAAGGAACTTCTTTTTTAAAAGATCAAGACAGACAACATTTCAGCAGTAAGAATTTTGGTAAATGGGCCAAATTTTTAAATAAATTTAATGAATTGGAGTGATTAATTATTACTTCTAACAAAATGAAAAAATATTATTAATTTATGCGTGGGTAAATCCTGTTGTATCGTGATGCCAAAGGTGTCATAAGTATATTTCAAATATGCCGACAACAGGGACCGTTTTTTGTAATATTTTATGTTATTCTCTTTTTTTTAGTTATCAGTTTGAAACCGAATAAATAACTTTCTCACATTTTAAGACAACTGAAATTGTGTAGGATAATAGTAATTAGAAGCAAACACCCAACAGAAACTTCATAGCTGTAACGAAGCAGAAGCGATGGCAAAAGAGATTTTGGAAGAGTATGGATTGATGATGTGAAAAGAGATTGAAAAAAACATAAGCAGCTTATGTAACTGCAGACCGGTCTAGGCAGAAACAGGGAGGCTAACTTGATGTTATATGGTAGGTTGCTTATGTAACTGTTATGTAACTGGAGGTAGAAATGAAGAGTTGGGAGAAAAGGTGTTTAGTCTGCACAATTCTTGTGCAGTTCAATATTAGAATGCACTTTGTTTGTGCAAGATGAGTTTTAATTATGTATAGATTTAGTAACTCCGAGAAGAAAAGAATATCAAAATCATTACCAAAATATTCAAAGGTCACAATAGAATTGGAAAAAATCGTCCTTCAAGCATTTTCGTGTAAATTCGCCTGCCATGCCATAGTTTTAACGAAGGCTGGTGGCTAAAAAAAGGAAAATATGAAAAAACGTAAAACCATAATCGCCAGAAATTATTTACTCCATCCTGCCGGCTCGGTTCTCATCCAAACCGGCAATACAAAAGTTATTTGCACCGCAACTGTTCAGGAAGGAGTTCCACCATTTCTTCTGGATAAAGATCAAGGCTGGATCACTGCAGAATACAGCATGCTGCCAGGAGCTCCGGATAAGCGTTTTTCCAGAGAATCGGTTCGGGGAAAATTGGCTGGTAGAACTGTGGAAATTCAAAGATTGATCGGTCGTTCCCTGAGAGCTGTTGTGGATATGAATCTTTTTCCAGGTTATACGATTTTGATAGATTGTGACGTAATCCAAGCAGATGGTGGAACCAGAACTGCATCAATTACAGGCGCTTGCGTGGCTCTTAATGATGCCTTTCAAAAAATGCAGAATAATGAACTGATAAATGAAAATCCTTTGAAAGAATTTGTCGCAGCAATCAGTGTGGGAATTGTGAATGGAAAACCGGTTTTAGATTTGGATTACGAGCAGGATTCTAAAGCTGATGTAGATATGAACATTGTGATGACGGAAAGCGGGAAATTTGTGGAAATTCAGGGAACTGCCGAATCCAATCCCTTTTCTGATAAAGAATTGACTGAGCTGATCGATCTGGCAAAAGAAGGAATAAAGCAATTGATAAATGAGCAGAAAAATACTGATTCTTATGCTGAGTAATCTCCGTAAATCGAGCAGCCTGCTCGATACTTTATTTTATAACTTGCTGGTATTAGACAAACTATAAACTATGAAAGTTCACGACCAGGCTGGTCGTGTTACTTTACGGATTAACTCTAATTACCGAGAATGATAAACATTGAGGTGTAAATGAAAAAAATATTTAAAACGAAACTAGTGATTTTTCTTTTAATGATATTATTTATGTCGTCATTAAAAGCAGTAACTATAAGCGGATTCGTTTCTAATGCTGAAAATGGCGAACGGATTCCTTATATTTCTGTGGTAATTCGAGGAACTAATCTGGGAGTTTTTACAAATAAAGAGGGATATTTTATCATCAATTCCGTTCCCACAGGAAAAATTGAAATTGCTTTTTCCAATATCGCATTCAAACAATTGATTATTACTGAGATGGTGAAAGATGAACTGGATAATAAGTTCTTAAATGTTGAACTTGAGAAATTTACCATAAAAATGGAAGGAATTTCAGTTACAGCTCAAAAGTATAAAGAGAAGATTAACAGCAGGGAAATCATTGTTAGCAATGTGCTGCGAACAACCGAAGACCTGCAGGCAATTCCTCAAATTGCAGACTCTGATGTTTTCAGAGCTATTCAGGTTCTACCAGGAGTTTCCGCATTATCAGATTTTTCCAGCGGTCTTTACATTCGTGGTGGAAGTCCGGATCAGAATTTGATTCCGCTCGAATGATATCTATGATGCAACCTTCAAAAATTTATTGAGTTACACTCCAAACGACCGGCACATGATGGATTTTGGGTTTGAAATAAAATACAATAATATCACATTCATTTATGAAGTGGAAAACTCCGATATAGACCCGGAAAGTTTGCCAGATGTGGAAGTGGATTCAGGAATATTTTCTGCATTCTTCCAGGATAGCTGGAATTTAAACGATTTTTGGACTATTCAACCTGGATTAAGATTAACATTTTGTTACAGCAAATCTCACAATCTTCCTGCTTCTCCGGTTGGAGATTATTTTCGCATTTCACCCAGATTTTCTATCCGACGCAAATTAACTGAGTTGAGCAATGTGTATTTTAATTATGGTAGATATAATCAATACCTAACTTCTATGAATCCAGGAATGAGCACTCCGATGGATTTGTGGTTTCCATTGGATGGAAGCGTGGAACCCGGAGTTTCAGACCATTTCATTCTCGGCTACAAAACCCAGATCGGGAATAATTTTGCCTTTGATGTAGAAACATATTACAAATCTTATGACAACCTGGTGGAATTCCGTCCTGAAACAGATTATGAATGGAACAATCAAACCGGAACTCTATCTGATGTTTATAATATGGGTGATGGATATTCTTATGGAACAGATGTACTTTTCCGCACTGAATGGAAGGGTCTGGAAGGATTCTTCGGTTACAGCTTCGGCATCACACAACGCAAAATTAACAGCACAAATATTAATCCAGATACAGGTGAAGAAGAACCTTATCATCCAAGATATGAACGAATCCATCAAATAAATATTGTTCAAACCTACAATTTAACAGAAAATGCCGGAATCAAAATTTTAGGATCTGATTTCAAAATTGGAACAACTTATTCGTATGGAAGCGGACAACCTTATCTCAAACCGGAAAAGGCTTTCTACGATGAGCAGGGAATTCATTTCCTATACAGTTACAAAGACAGAATAAGATTGCCATTGTATTCCAGGTTCGATTTAAGTCTCAAATTCAAATGGCAATATTCAAAATGGAGTTTAGAACCATATATACAAATCATAAATCTCTTTAACTACGATAATGTCTGGTCACGAGAATATACATATGAAGAAGATGATGAAGGAGATATGATAATGAAAGGGCACGATACTTCAATGTTCCCGAGAATACCTTTTATCGGGTTTAATATCGAATGGTAAACAGGAATAAATTATGAGAATTATAATACTTTTAATACTAATGGCATTCTTTTTTGGTTGTGATGATTTCACATCCTCAGAAAGATATGATGAAGATTATTATGTAATTACAGGTCTTTTGTATGAAGGATATCCAATCCAACCGATATTTATCGGAAAAACTTTTTCTCCATTTGATGATGATTTTACTGATATGAATATTCCTGATGCAGAGGTTTTTATAAAAGAGTTTAATGGAGATACTTTAGTGGATTCGGTTCAGCTTGTTTATTTTCCATTAGAGGAAGGAATTGGTGTTTACATCGATCCTTTACAAACTAAAATTATCTCTTCAAATTATATTTACAGGATAGAAGCTCAAATAGAAGAGGAACTTGTATGGGCTGAAACAGAAGTTCCGGTTTCAATTTATGTTCTTCCGGATGAAGCATTTACAACAGATTCAACAACTGTCTTTCCTCAACTTGAATATGAAACTGCAGATTCAGAACATCCTTTGGTAATTCAAACCATCGATGACGAAGTAGTAAATCTTATGTTTGAATTTTATTGCCTGTTAGAGTTTGAGGATGAACCACAATATATTGCCACTTTTGGTGACCATGAAACCCCTGAAGATGAAGAAGAATATGAGGATATGAATGGTTTTCCCAGAAGAGTAGATTTCTATACCTCATACCTTCCGGTCCTAGATCCGGAGACAGGACAATATTTTGTTACTGAAAGTGCATACAGTGGAGCAATCGTATTTTATGGTGATTACGAAATTTCCGTATATTCGATCTCTCAAAATTATTTTAATTATTTGTATATGACAGAGGGTTATACTCACGGCGGAATACAAAATGGGTTCGGTTATTTCGGTGCAGTTAGCGGGATATCACTTTACACGGAAGTGATTGAATAAGTTTGTTTACATCCCGCATCTCGTTTCCAAACTTCCGCCGGTAAGCAAGAAGGCGTCAGAGTTTTTCTTGACACTGGAAACCGGTTTCCAAACTAAGTGTTTTAGAATTTATTAAGTTTTTTTTATAGGAAAGATATGTTTAAGAAAAAGAAAAAAGCAATTGTTCGTAAGAAGCCTTCTCCTCAAGGTTGGCTTGAGGCATTATTATTTGCCTTTGTAATCGTGATGCCAATCAAAAATTATACATTTCAGAATTTCAATATTCCGTCTTCATCAATGGAGCAAACTCTACTTATTGGAGATTACTTAATCGCCAATAAATTGAAGTATTTCTTTACCGACCCGCAGCGCGAAGATATTGTTACATTCAAACATCCGACAGATCCGGTTGAACCTGAACCCAGAGAAAATTATTTCAAACTTATCGGTCCGCTCTTTTGGGACAAAACCAAATGGAAATTCAAATGGCATGAGAAGAAGAACATTGTGAAAAGAGTCATCGGAATGCCGGGTGATACAATTGAACTGAAGAATAAAAAGGTCTATATTAATGGAGAATTATTCCAGCTAGATTACGAACAATATATCGATTCCAGGATAGTTCCCAGAAATGCAGGACGGATTACTTGGGAAGATGAATTTATGGGCAGCAAAGATAATTTCGGTCCTGTTGTTGTGTCTGAAAATAGTTATTTCGTGATGGGAGATAATCGCGATGTGAGCGGTGACAGCAGATATTGGGGATTTCTGGATCGGAGATATATTACCGGTTCACCGGTTTTGATTTGTTTCTCATTAGGAAAGCCACCGATTAAGAATATAAAAACATACTATTATAATCGGAATCGAAGGGTAAAATCTGAGTTTCGCTGGAATCGAATTTGTAAATTTATAAAATAGA
This sequence comes from uncultured Candidatus Cloacimonadota bacterium, assembly GCA_964457455.1. Taxonomy (GTDB): domain Bacteria; phylum Cloacimonadota; class Cloacimonadia; order Cloacimonadales; family TCS61; genus JABMPU01. Next base: position 4,626 of record CAYWJN010000022.1, on the reverse strand, counting down.
TTATCAGGATTCTCAAATAGATAAATTAATTCAATACGTTTATATTCACATTCCGTTTTGTTTACAAAAATGTAATTATTGCTCATTCTATTCAGAAAAATTTACATCTGAACTTAAAAACAGATTTGTCTCTTTCCTGATAAAAGAAATCTCCCTTTTCAAAGAAAGATTCGAGATAAAACCTTTAACCATCTATTTTGGTGGCGGGACTCCTTCATTGTTGGATGTGAGTGATATTCAACAAATCATTTCTCAGTTTGATTTGGCTTCTACCCTGGTTCCCATCAGGCAACTGCCGGATGGGAACATTGAAATAACCCTCGAACTAAACCCGATAAATATCACACCGGAATTCGTGATTGATCTTTCTGAAACACCGATTAATCGCATAAGCTTGGGAGCTCAATCTTTCATTGATTCCGAATTGGATTTATTAGGAAGACTTCATAATTCGCAGCAAATAAGCAGAGCATTTGAACTTTTAAGAAACCAGAGATTTGAGAATATTTCTTTGGACCTTATTTATGGACTTCCAAATCAAAAAATGCAGGATGTTCTATTTTCTTTGGATAGAATCATAGAACTTAATCCGGAACATGTTTCAATTTATTGTTTGAGTTTGGAGGAAAATGTTCCGCTTTATTCGAAGAAACATCTGATTCCGGAAGATGATGTTATTTCGGGTTTTTATAATTTGATAAGAACCAGGTTAATATCTTCCGGTTTTGAACAATATGAAATATCAAATTTCGCTAAAAAAGGATTTGAATCCAAACACAATTTGTGTTATTGGAGTGATAAGTATTATCTGGGTTTTGGTCCATGCGCAGCAGGATATTTCAAAAATTCCAGATATACGCATCCTGCGGATTTGGATGAGTATTTTAACATCGTGAAAATTTCCGAAGTCGAGAAACATCGGAATGTCCGAAGGTCTTCCGATTGTTTGGGAGAGAAAGAAACCCAACATTCAGAAGATTCGACCAAGTCGAAACATTCGGAAGTTTTAAGAAATTTCGTAAATTTGACAGAATCTGATCAAGAGAAAGAATTCATATTTCTATCTTTGAGAAAAACCAAAGGAATGAATTTGAAAGAGTTTGAAAACAAATTCCGAAAGGATTTTTTAAAGAAATATCGTAAAACTGTTGATAAATATTTGGAAAATAATTTTCTTGAAATTGAAAGTGAATTTATGAAATTAACTCCGAAAGCGTATTTTATCTCAAACGAGATATTTTCGGAGTTTGTCTAAAACATCGGAATGTCCGAAGGTCTTCCGATTGTTTTGGAAGATTGGATTGAAACGAACTTCAACATTCCGAAGAGCTTCCGAACTTCAACATTCCGAAGAGCTTC
>CAYWJN010000022.1:0-3167 GCA_964457455.1 uncultured Candidatus Cloacimonadota bacterium | reverse complement strand
CGAACTTCAACATTCCGAAGAGCTTCCGAACTTCAACATTCCGAAGAGCTTCGCACATTCGGAAGTTGAAATGAGGATAATATGATTTATGAAGAAGGTTGTTATTATCATCTCTACAACAGAGGTTGTAATAAAGAATTGATTTTTCAAAAAGAAACTGATTATCAAAAGTTGATCCAAATTATTAAGGAATCAAAAATTAATGAATATTTAGATATATATGCGTTTTCTTTTATGCCAAATCACTATCATTTTTTTGTTAAACAGATTTCCTCTAAACCTGTTACTAATTGGATAAAATATGTATTTAACAGATATGTAAAAATATATAATATAAAATATGATCGAAAGGGAACTCTGTTCGAAAGCAAAGTAAAAGTTAAATTTATTGATAAACTTGATTATTTAGGAAACATTACTCATTATATCCATAATAATCCAACTTCAGATTTATTAAAGAAATATTCTTCTCTAAACTATCTTGAAAAAGATACTTTTATAAATCTGAACTTTTATAATGAGTTTTTTGGTGGAATCGCCCATTATTTAGAGCAATTTGAAGAATACAAGAAATCAGTAGATAATGAAAAGATTGAAGATTATCTATTTGGTAAATAACTTGGAATTTGAGAAACATCGGAATGTCCGAAGGTCTTCCGATTGTTTTTGGTCTTCCGATTGTTTTTGGTCTTCCGATTGTTTTTGGTCTTCCGATTGTTTTTAGAGTTGAATTTAATTGGAACGAATCTCAACATTCCGAAGACCTTCGGACATTCGGAAGTTGATAAAAAGAGGTATTTATGAAAAAAATTCATTATCCATTTACCGCAATAGTCGGGCAGGAAGAATTGCTTCTCGGAATAATTTTGAATATCATCAATCCCAAGCTGGGCGGATTGCTGATCAAAGGTGTCAAAGGTTCGGGGAAAAGCACAGCAGTTTATTCGATGACAGATATTATCCCGGAAATCAAGGTTCTGGATGGCTGTCAGTTCAATTGCCATCCGCAAAAACTGGAATATTGGTGTGAAGATTGCCGGGAAAAATATTCTGAAGAAAAAAAGGAAATTATATCCAAAGAAGTCGTGAATGTTCCGGTTCCGTTGAGCATTACGGAAGACAGACTTCTGGGAAATGTCGATGTCGAACTGCTTTTAAAGGAAGCAAAACATCGCTTTATTCCCGGAATTCTGGCAAAAGCACATCGTCAAATTCTTTATATAGATGAAGTGAATCTGCTTCCGAATCATATTGTCGATGATATTCTCGATGTTTCGGCAATGGGTTGGAATCGCATCGAACGAGAAGGATTTTCCATTTCTCACCCATCAGAATTTCTTTTGATCGGAACGATGAACCCGGAAGAAGGGGAATTACGACCGCAAATTCTGGATAGATTTCCGCTGTCCGTAGAAGTTGCTACCGTAACTAACAAAGCTTTCAGAAAGGAAATCATCAACCGTAATCTCGCTTATGAAAAGGATCCAGCAAAATTCAGGGAGCAATTCCAACAAGAAACGGAAAATCTGAAAAATTTCATTAAGATCGGCAGAACACTTCTTGATGAGATCGAAGTGAAACCGGAATTTTATGATATTGTCGTAAAATTATGTGCAGATAATAAAGTCGATGGACATCGAGCAGATATTGGGATTATCAAAACTGCCAGAACTCACGTTGCTTTTGAGATGAAAAAACAGGTTGAACTGCGTCATCTCAAACAAGCAGCAAAATTCGTTCTCGGACATCGAACGCGGGAAGGCGGACTTTCTAAACCTTTGACGAAAGCAGAGATAGATGAATTTTTCGATAATCTTAAAGAGGAGGAATTTCCTAAAAAAACAGAAAAGAAAAATGGAGATATAAACAAGGATATCAATCTATTTTCAGAAGGAGGTTTGATCCAACAGGAAAAAAAATGATCAGGGCTTTGAGTGATGTTGTAAACTGGCTCGAATCCCAAAGTCCTGAAAATTTAGAGTCCGATATTCCCAAACTTCCGGTTAGATTTGCTGAGGAAACCGATTTATCCGAAGACAAATTATTCTCTTGAAAGAAATGATCAAGATGTTCAGTAGGTATCACGATTCCAAAATGAGTTTACAATACCTGAAAGGAATTCTTCATCTCTTATCAAATCCTGATTCAGAAATTATGATTCCATTATCAAAAAGAGGTATTGGAAAATCATTATTTATGTTTGAAGAAAGAATGTCGATCAAGCAAATAATGAAACTTGTAATTGGAATGGTAAGAAATTACGGTAATATAAAAACTCCTGCTAAAAATCTACCCAAATACAGAACAATTATTAAAAACAAATTGTTCAAACAAGAAGAGAAAACAAAATTTTTTATCGATGCAAAAGATTTGCAGAAAGTACGGATAAATTTTGCAAAAAGAGAGAAAACAAAACATTTGGTTAGAGGAAAGAATAATCTTTCTCTCGATAAAGGTAGAATTATCAGGTTTTCCAAAGAGCGATCCGGGAATATCTCGATCACTCCAACGATATTAAATGCCATCCAAAACAGAAATTATTCCTTAAAAGAAAGGAAATTCAATATTCAGGCGAAAAATTTCCTTTATCCAAAATATGAAGAAAATGTGATCTATAATATTATGCTCGTGCTCGATACAAGCAAATCGATTTCCTGGGTAATTCCTCATATTGAAAAATTCATTTCTTGCATTACTTCCAATATTTCAAATGCTAGAGATAAATTGGGTTTGATCACTTTCAATAACGATCTGGCTCAAATTTATCATTATCCGACCTTAAATGTAAAGCAGGTTATCGGAACGATCAATGAAATGGAAGCAAAAGGAAAAACTCCGCTGGGAGAAGGATTGAATCTTGCTTTGCAAGTTTTTTCCAAAGAACAATATAAATTTCCCGGAATGAAAAATCTGCTGATCTTGATCTCGGATTGTTTTCCTGAACCTTTGGAAGGAGGACATAAAGATTTGTTAGAAGAACCTTCTTATAAATTGGTTTTATCTGCATCGGAAAAAATTCGTGATGAAAAACTCGGCTTCATCATTATCAATCCGGCAGCAAAAGACGAAGAAAAAGTTAATTGGGGCAAAAAACTGATTCAGAAAATAATCAACATAACAAAAGCAAAATATATCGAAGTTCATCCCAAAACTAAATTTAACCTGCT
>CAYWJN010000021.1:0-33160 GCA_964457455.1 uncultured Candidatus Cloacimonadota bacterium | reverse complement strand
GGGGATTGGGAACGATAGTATGCTTCAAGGGAATAGGGAGCGATGTAATCTTGACTTGGTACTATCAGTATTTTATTTGTCTTTTGTACCTTTTTTAAGATTGTTAAAATTGAGGATTTATGTGTGGAATAATTGGAATTTATAATAGTGATAAAGCTGCTGAATTAGCAGCTCTCGGTCTTTTTGCAGAACAACACAGAGGACAGGAAAGTTGTGGCATGGCGGTCAATAATGGCAAAATCATCAAACTGCGAAAAAAGATGGGTTTGGTTAAAGATGTTTTTACTCCTGAAAAATTGAAAATCCTGCAAGGAAAAATCGCCATCGGGCATGTTCGTTATCCTACTCGCGGAACTTCCTCTATTTATGATTCACAACCCTTTATTGTAGAAACTCTGTCCGGTCCATCGTATGCTTTAACAAGTAATGGTGATATCATCAATTACAAAGAAATCCGTCAGGAACTGGAAGCAAAGGGAGTTTATTTCTCCAGTAAAAATGATGGTGAACTCATTCTAAAATATATCGTATTTTATGTGGAAAAAGAAGGATATTCCATCATAGATGCAATAAAAAAAATGATGAAAAATATCAAGGGTGCTTTTTCAACAATCCTGGCAACAAAAAAGGCTCTTTATATGTTCCGCGATCCTTATGCTTTCCGTCCGATGACTTATGGCAAAACCAAAGAAGGTTCAGTTGTTGTTGCTTCGGAAAGTTGTGCTCTCGATATTTTGTACATGGATTGGAAGCAGGAAATTAAACCAGCTGAAATAATAATCGTAACTAAAAATGGAATTGAATCTATTGAAAATAATCCTAATGATTTTCGTTCAACTTCCACGGAAAAGCACTGTATTTTTGAACATATTTATTTTTCCAGACCTGATAGTTTTATTTTTAAAGAAAATGTTTATCAGGTTCGTCAAAAAATCGGGAATCTAATAGCAGAAGATGATGATATCAACGCTGATGTTGTGGTGCCAGTACCGGATTCATCAAATATTATTGCTCTTGGTTATGCCCGTAATAGGAACATTCCTTTTGAATTCGGTTTGATCAGAAATCATTATGTTGGAAGAACTTTTATTCAACCTGAACAGACAATTCGCGATGAAAGTGTTTTTCAGAAATTCAATCCTTTACCGAATTTTTTTGATGGAAAAATCATTATTCTAATTGATGATTCTATTGTGAGGGGAACAACTCTGCGGAAATTAACAAAATTGATAAAACATGCAGGAGCAAAGGAAGTTCATCTCAGAATAGGTTCTCCGCCTGTTAAAAATTCTTGTTTTTATGGAATCGATACTCCAACCCGAAAAGAATTGATCGCAAACAATAAAAAAATCGAAGAAATTAGAGATTTCATTGGAGCTGATTCTTTGAAATATTTTACAATCGAGCAGCTAAGAAAAACTGTGAAAGAACCGAAGAATTTCTGTTATGCGTGTTTTGATGGGAATTATCCGGTGAAATGAAATTCAAAAAACCTTTCGAAGGGTTGAAAACCTTCGGAACAGTTTTGATTAAAATTGACACAAAACTTAAGTCAAGTCATCCAGCAGTTGCCGGATAACTTAACTCAAGTTTTCAGGAACAAAAGATGAAATTAAAAAATTGGAATGAGATTTCGCAAATAGCTGAAGAGCTAAGAAAATCTGATAAGAAAATCGTTTTCACAAATGGTTGTTTCGATATTCTACATGCGGGACACATCCAATATCTGAGAGAAGCAAAAAATCTTGGAGACATCCTGATAATCGGATTAAACAGTGATAAATCCACTAAACTCATAAAAGGAAAAAATCGACCTTTAAACACAGAACTGGATCGGGCAATTGTTCTTGGTGCTTTAGAATTTGTAGATTATATTGTTATCTTTGAAGAGGACACTCCCTTCAATTTGATAAATCTCATCAAACCTGATATTCTGGTTAAAGGTGGAGATTGGAAAGAAAATGAGATAATTGGTTCGGAAATTGTGAAAGAAAAAGGTGGAAAAATTATCAGTTTATCTTATAAACAAGGATTTTCAACGACTAATATTTTGAATAAAATTTCATCTTTGAAAGAGGATGTTTAATGGATTTTCAGGAAGATACTGCAATTGTAAGAAAAATTGAAAACAACAAAGTTACAGTTGAAATTCAAAGAACCGGAGCTTGTGAACAATGTGCAATAAGTGGAATTTGCGGTGCTGGAGATAAAAACATTCAGCATCAAATCCATACCGATTTGAAACTGAAAATTGGAGATCTGGTCAAAATTCATATTTCAGCAGGTACAAAAATTTTCTCATCCTTTATTCTCTTTATTTTTCCAATTCTTGTTATGTTCATTTTTTATATTTTTGGGAAATATCTCTTCCGATTTAATGAAGATTTTTCAATTATTTTTTCTATTTTCGGTTTGCTTTTCAGTGGAATTTTTATTTATTATATTGATAAAAAATACGAAAAAAAAATTAGTTTTAAGATTATTGGGAGGATTGAAAAATGAAAATGCATTTAAACGAAATGGTTTTTTATGGTCATCACGGAGTCCATCCTGAAGAGCGAAAACTCGGTCAAAGGTTTATAGTAAATTTCAGTTATGAAACAGACCCAAAACGGGATCAGGCGATGGAACATATCGATGATACGATCGATTACACAAAAGTTTTCTCGATTATTAAACATGTGTTGGAAAAGGAAGAATTTTTACTTCTGGAAAATTGTGCAGACACGATTTTAGTAACTGTTCTGGAAACTTTCCCTAAGATTATTCATGCTAATGTAAAAATTAGAAAACCATCTGTGCCAATTAGAGGATCACTCGGTTCAGTGGAAGTGGAGATGGATAGATTTCAGAAATGATCTGCTATTTGGGTCTTGGTTCAAATCTGGGAAACCGCAAAGAATACATCCTAAAAGCTCTTACTGAACTTTCCTTGAAAGTGAAAATTATCAAGAATTCAGAAATCATCGAAACTATACCTTATGGAAATGTGAATCAACCTGATTTTCTAAACTGTGTTTCAAAAATTGAAACTGAACTGAATCCAGTAAAGCTCCTGGAAATCTGCACAGAAATCGAAATCAAACTGGGAAGAAAAAGATCGCAGAAATGGGCATCACGAACCATTGATATTGATATCCTGTTTTATGGAAATGAAACATTTCAATCTGATGAATTGACCATTCCCCACCCTGAAATTCAGAAAAGAAAATTTATCCTCAAATCATTAAAGGAAATTTGTCCTGATTTTGTGCATCCGGTTTTGAATAAGAAAATATCTCAAATAATATTGGAGTGTAAATGAAAAAACTCGCAACCATAATTCTTGCTGCTGGAAAAGGTGTAAGAATGAAATCTGATAAACCAAAAGTCGTTTTTGAATTCGCTGGCAAACCCATGATAAACAGAGTTGTGGAAACAGCACAAAAAATTAAAAGCGACATTATCGCAATTGTTGTTGGCTATAAAAAAGATATGATTATTGATATCATTCCAAAAACAGAAAAAATCAAATTCATAGAACAAAAAGAACAGCACGGAACCGGTCATGCTGTGATGGTAACTGAAAACGTTTTTAAAGATTTCGCTGGAAATATTTTCATTCTCTGTGGAGATGTTCCTCTACTTCGATCTGAAACTCTGCAAAAAATGCTGACAAAACACAAAGAAGCAAATGCTGCTTGTACTGTCCTCACTGCAATTATGAAGGATGCTTTAAAATATGGAAGAATCATTCGCAAAAAAAACGGAAATGTTCTTAAAATTATTGAATTCAAAGATGCAACAGATAAGGAAAAAACGATTAAAGAAATTAATACAGGAATTTACTGCTTTGATGCAATAAGTCTTTTTTCTGCTTTAAAGAAAGTAACCAATGATAATCAACAAAACGAATACTATTTAACAGATACATTAGAAATTCTCAATAATGATAATAAGCTTGTAACATCTGTTCTTCTGCATGATATGATCGAAGCTTCCGGAGTGAATTCCAAAGAACAACTAAAAAACCTGGAAAAGGAATACTTTAATAATCAATGAAATGTAAAGGTGATTGAATGAATAAAATTCCAGATAATAACAAATATTCTGAATTGCTTAGTAATATAGGTAAGCTTCTTGAAGAATCACGTAAAGCTGCCATCCAAAAAATTAATAATATTCTTGTGCAAACCTACTGGAATATCGGGAAGCGAATTGTAGAATTTGAACAAGGCGGAAATGAAAAAGCAGATTATGGCAGTGAGTTGTTAAAAAGATTGTCAAATGATTTGAAAGAGCGTTATGGGAAAGGATTTAGTAAGACCAATATCTATTTGATGCGATTGTTTTATTTGAAATATGAAAAAATCCAGACAGTGTCTGGAAAATTGAGCTGGTCTCATTACGTTGAAATTCTATCAATTTCAGATGAACTGGCTCGCTCATTTTACGAAAAACAATGCATTAGTGAAAACTGGTCTGTGAGGGAATTAAAACGACAAAGAAATTCCGGACTTTTTCAAAGAATAGCTTTGAATAATACACATTATCATGTGGATATTGTATTTTATCATAGAATTTTGAAATGCTTCGTCCTGATCGATTTGAAACTTGGAAAAGCAAACCATCAGGATATCGGGCAGATGAATCTTTACCTGAATTATTTTAAAAATGAAGAAAATGAAACTGATGATAACGAACCAATTGGAATTATACTTGCTGCTGATAAAGATAAAATACTTGTAGAATATGCAACCGGTTCTATCTCTAACCAGCTTTTTGTGTCTAAATATCAATTATATCTCCCGGATAAACATCTGCTGGAGCAAGAATTGAAATATCTGCTGGAACAAGAAAATAAAAAAAATAAGAAGTCACGGGAGATACTATGAGTGATATTTTATACTCACCCTGGAGATTGAAATATATTTTATCAAACAAAGATGAAAAATGTATTTTATGCTTGAAACCATCTGAAAAAGACGATGATCATCTCATCCTTTTCAGAAGTAAATTAAGCTTTGTAATAATGAACCTGTATCCTTATAATAACGGTCATCTCATGGTGGTGCCAAACAATCATGTTCCCTTCTTGAATAAATTATCAAAAGAAGAACTCAATGATCTTTTTGAGACAGTTCAACTTTGTGAGAAAGTACTTCAGAGAAAATACAATCCGGATGGATTTAATATCGGATTAAATCTGGGCAAATCTGCAGGTGCAGGAATCGATGAACATTTACATGTTCATATTGTTCCCCGATGGGCAGGTGATGTTAATTTTATGACCTCTATCGGAGGAACTAGAGTAATTCCGGAAAATTTTGAAACCGCCTTTAAGCAACTCAAAGAACAATTTGACAACGAAAGGGCTCAAAAATAATTTGGCACGCAATAAAAATAAGCCTAAATCAGCATTATATCTGGTTTTATTGCTAATTATCGCAGCGTTTATTTTTTATTTGTTCTTTAATTTCAAAAGAGAAAAAAGCGATGTTGTAAAGGTCTCGATCCCATCCATAAAGCTGGCTTTATTAAATGGTTGTGGATATCCTGGAATTGCCAAAGAAGTGAAAGATATCTTAGTCGATAAAAATTTCGATGTTATTGCCTGGAGAAATGTTGAAAGAAATATGTTCATCTATGAAAAATCCATCATAGTAATAAAAAAGTATGATAAAGGCAAACTGTTATATTTTCAGAAAATGACAGGACTCGACAGAAGAATCTTTGCTCTCGATGAAAATACAATAGAAGACTTTCAAATAATTTTGGGAAAGGACTTTAAAAGATATTTTAAAAAATAGGAGAATAATGGAATTATCTCATAAAGAAATAATAATAAAAATTATTGATTGGTTAAAAGAAAAGAAGGCTGAAAATATTCTTCATTTTGATGTAAAAGAAAAATCCGATCTGACTGATTCTATGATTATCTGTCATGGAACCGGTGAATTGCATACAAAAGCAATTGCAGAAAATGTAATTCAGAAATCTAAAGAACAGAAGATTCATATTTTCGCTACAGAAGGTTTGGGAAATGCAACCTGGATTTTAATAGATTTTATTGATATTATTGTACACATTTTTGATGAAGATACCAGAGATTATTACAAGTTAGAAGAGTTGTGGAATGTTAACCATCATAACAAAAAGGATGTAGAAGCAGATTATGTTAAAAGCTAAGATTCTGAAAGATTTAAAAAAATGCATGGTGAAACTCGATTTCAAATTTGAGGATAATTTTTCAATCGAGGTTCCAAATATTATTGAACATGGCGATTTTTCCTCGAATATAGCTCTTTTGAATGCCAAAAAAAACAAAATGAAACCACGCGATATGGCACAGAAAATCGCAGATTATTTAATTCTGAAAAGGGACTATAAATCTGTTGAAGTTGCCGGACCCGGTTTTATCAATTTTAAATTAGCAAATAATGTTTATCATAAAGGATTAATTCAAATAATAACCAAAAAGAATAAGTTTGGTTCTTCAAAATATGGAAAAAAGAGAAAGATATTATTGGAATTTGTGAGTGCAAATCCCACTGGTCCATTGAATATTGTTAGTGCGCGTGCTGCTGCTTATGGTGATTCACTGTATAGAATTATGAATTTTGTAGGATTCCAGGCATTTAGAGAATTTTATATAAATGATGCGGGCAACCAGGTTGATATTTTAGCAGAATCGATTGAAATAAGATATCGAGAAATTCTTGGAGATAAAATCGAAGAATTTCCTACTGAAGCATATCATGGGGAATACATCAAAGATCTGGCTGCAAGATTATACACTTCGGAAGGTAAAAACCTCTTCTATCTGGCAGAAAAAGACAGACTGGAAAGAATGAAAAATTTTGCTCTTGAAGATATTCATCAATCCCAATTAGAAAGTTTAGAACGATTTGGAGTAAACTTTGAAAATTGGATGTCCGAAAAAAAATTGCGGCAGGAAGGAATTCTAGAAGAAGCTCTAAGTTATCTTGCCGAAGCAAATTGCACTTACGAAAGCGACGATGCTGTCTGGTTTTCATCGACTAAATTTGGTGATGAAAAAGATCGTGTACTTATCAAATCCGATGGTCATCCTACTTATCTTGTGCCGGATATTGCCTATCATATTACAAAATACCAGCGTGGATTCAGCATTATGATCGATGTTTTCGGGCCAGACCATCATGCTCACGTTGCCAAACTTCGAGCTGCAATGCTGGCTCTCGATTATGACATTGAAAAACTCAAGGTTGTTTATTTGCAGCATATCACACTTTATTCTCACGGTGATAAAATTAAAATGTCGAAACGTGCCGGTAAAATCATAACAATGGACGATTTGATAGATGAAGTAGGTAAAGATGCTGCTCGTTTTTTCTTTATAAACAGGAAACCTACAGCTCATTTGGATTTCGACATGGAACTTGCCAAGAAGAAATCAAATGAAAATCCTGTTTTTTATTGTCAGTATGCTCATGCAAGAATTTGCAGTATCCTCAAAAAAGCCAGAAAACAAAAAATAATTCTTAAAACATTTGATGTGAAAAACCTGAAAAAACTGAATAAAGAGGAAGAACTCGCAATCATCAAGAAACTTTTGGAACTGCCTTCAATTTTGATTTCTGCGGCAGATAGCTTTGAACCTCATCGTTTATCAGGATATGTTCAAGAACTTGCAGGTTTGTTCCATAAATATTATTCAAAATACAAAATAATTAATGAGAACACAATAGAGTTGAGCCAAAGCCGATTGTATCTAATAACTGCTATAAAAAATGTAATTTCAATTTCTCTGAATTTAATGGGAATTTCTGCTCCTGATAAGATGTAATTGTATTTTCCGTTATTAATTTCTGAAATTGAAAACTTTATAAAAAGACAGAGATAAAAAAATATGAAAAAATTAATCATATTATCAGATACTCATAAGAATCAAATCCTATTGAGGAAAGCTCTCGCAAACGAAGAAAATCTCACTTATATTTTTCATTTAGGAGATTTCTACGAAGATCTGGATAACAACTTTGATCTTACAGAAAAAAAGGAAATTGTGAAAATTCCCGGTATTTTCCATCCAAAATATTTGGATAAATCTCTTCCAGCAATTCAATCTGCAAACATTTCAGGTTGGAATTTCCTGCTTGTTCATAACATCGAAGATTTGAATGACATTCCCGATTTAACTGATTTCATTCTTTATGGTCACACTCATCAGCATAATTTTGAAAAGAGAAATAATTTCCATTTTCTAAATCCGGGGCATCTTAAAGAAAAAATCGAAAAGAATAGAAAAGCTTCGTATGTGGTAATGAATATAACACCATCTCAGGTTAAAATCTTTTTCAAATACTTTGATGGCTCTATTTTTCATTCAGAAAAAATAAATCGTAATTAAATTAATTTTGGAGGAACAATGACGATTGAAGAAATCAATCAAAAGGTCATGGAAAAAAGCGAGATAATTGATAAAATCAATGCTGAAATAAGTAAAGTGATTGTCGGTCAAAAATATATGATCAAAAGGATTTTGATAGGTTTAATAGCAGATGGACACATTTTATTGGAAGGAGTTCCAGGTTTGGCAAAAACTCTTGCTGTGAGTACAGTTTCCAAAACCATCAAAGCCAGCTTTAAAAGACTGCAATTTACTCCGGACCTGCTTCCAGCAGATTTGATTGGTACCTTGATTTATAACCAGAAGACTACTGAATTTGTGCCTAAGAAAGGACCGATTTTTGCAAATTTTATCCTAGCAGATGAAATCAACAGAGCACCAGCAAAAGTTCAATCTGCACTTTTGGAATCGATGCAGGAGAGGCAGGTAACTATTAGTGATACAACCTATCCACTTCCTAAACCTTTTCTGGTAATGGCTACTCAGAATCCAATCGAACAGGAGGGAACCTATCCGCTTCCAGAAGCACAAGTTGACCGTTTCATGCTGAAACTGCTGATTGATTATCCCTCGCGAGAAGAAGAACTGCAGGTAATGGAAAGGATGGTTCCAAACGATGAAATCCCTGTACAAGCTGTTATGAATCCAAAAGATATTTTGGAGATTAGAAAAACTGTAAAAGATATTCATATGGAATCAAAAATTAAAGATTATATTTTGGATCTTGTTTTTGCCACCAGAGAACCGGAAAAATTCAAGAATTTAAAAGAGCTTTCAGATTTGATCGATTATGGTGCTTCTCCAAGAGCATCAATATATCTGGCTCAGGCTGCAAAAGCTCATGCTTTTCTGGAACATCGCGGATATGTAACTCCGGATGATATAAAAGCAATCGGTAAAGATATTCTACGACATCGCATCATTCTTACGTACGAAGCTGAAGCTGAACAAATAACTCAGGAAGATATTGTAAATAGACTTTTTGATGAGATTGAAGTACCGTAAGAAAATTTAATATTTAATATTGAATATTGAAAAATAATGAGTAGAAAAATGAATGAAACTATATTCTCATCTTTCGAATAAATTTGCGGTAAAGAAATGGAAACAGCAGATATAATTAAAAGAATTCGCAAAATCGAAATCACAACTCGAAATCTTGTGAACGAACTATTTTCGGGAGAATATCACAGTCTTTTCAAAGGACAAGGATTGGAATTCTCCGAAGTTCGTGCCTATCAGGACGGAGACAGTTTTCGCCAGATTGACTGGAATGTAACAGCGAGACATGGATATCCTTTTATCAAAAAATTCGAGGAAACACGCGAGCTGAATGTGATGTTCCTTGTTGATTGCAGTGCCTCTACCCTATTTGGAACAAAAAGTTTCCTGAAATCAGAATTCACCACGGAAATCACAGCAGTGCTTTCTTTTTCCGCAATTTCCAATAACGATAAAGTCGGATGCCTTTTGTTCACAGATGAAGTCGAAAAATACATCCCTCCTAGAAAAGGGAAAAAGCATGCCTTAAGAATTTTGCGTGATATTCTATATTTTGAACCAAAGAATAAAAAAACAAATATCAAGCTCGCAGTTGAATATATTTACCGTTTGATTAAGAAGAGAAGTATAATTTTTGTGATTTCAGATTTTCTGGATAAAGATTATGATGACAGCTTAAAACTACTGGCAAAAAAGCATGATGTAATTGCACTTCGGATAATCGATAAATCCGAAATCGAAATGCCTGATGCAGGTTTGCTTCTTCTCAGAGATCCTGAATCAGATGAGATATTAACTGTAAATTCTTCGAATAAAAATTTTAGAGAAAAGTACAAAAATGCTGTTCTAAAACTAGAAAATGAGATGTCTGTTAGATTCAGAAAAATGAAAATCGATTTGATAACTCTGAGAACAGATAAACCGTACGCACCTGAATTGATGAAGTTCTTTAAACTTAGAATAAAAATGAAAAGGTAATGTAACGCAAACATTCTTGTTTGCAATGTAACATAAACCTCTGGTTTGTGAAAAAAAGATCTCAAAGCAGGAGCTATGAGTTACAAATGAAAAAAAATATATTTATTTTCTTGATTCTAATTCCGATATTATCATTCTCGCAGAATCTGGAATACAAACTCGATAAACCTAATAATCTTTTTATTGGCACACCTTTTCATATTTTAGTCGAGATTGCATCAAATCCTGAAGACAGCCTTTTTGCACCTGAAATAGATACTCTTGATGTATTTATTTTGAAAAATGTTATCTCTGATGAGACAATGTCTGATGATAAAAAAATCACGAATCTTGATTTCACTTTTCAAACATTTGATACAGGAGAATTTACTTTTCCAGAAATAGAATTTGCAGTTAAATCCAATGATAGTCTTTCTTTTCTAAGAACTTCAGAATTCGTTTTGAATGTAAAATCAGTTATTTCTGATACAACTCAAACAATAAAAGACATAGCCAAACCAGTTCCAGTAAATCTCGGGTTTTTTGATTTTTTTATACCGATTCTTATAATTTTTATTTTGATTGTTATTATCATTTATCTCCGAAAAATATTGCGAAAAAAACCGGAACAGCTAACGGAACAGGAATATCTTGATCCAAGACCCGTTTATGTAATTGCTCTCGAAATGCTGGATAATCTAAAAAAACGTGAACTTATTAAAACCGGTGAATTCCTGATTTTCTATTTTCATCTTTCTTATATTATGCGTTTTTTCATTGAAAGATATTATCAAATAAATGCAGTGGAAATGACATTCAGCGAAATTAGAGAAAACCTGCAAATCGAAGATTTCAAAGAAAAATCAACAATAATGACCTTTCTGAATTTTGCAGATAAAGTGAAGTTTGCGAAATTCATCCCAACTTTGAAGGAAGCTGGAAATTCTTTTAATTTGCTGGAAAATTATTTGAAGTCGTTTGAAAGTATTAGCAACAAACAAGACGAACAGAAAAGGTTTCCTAAATGATCAGTAATTTTGTTCGTAATTGTTCGTTGCTAAATAGGATTTTAAAAAATGCTTGAGTTCGTCTATCCTAACTGGTTTTGGGGATTATTGATTTTAATTCCAATAATTGCTTATCATCTTTTTTATAAACAAAAAAAACAGGTTTATCTTGTTCACAGCAGAATCGATCTGATAAGAGAAATTGCCAAACGAAGCAGCTGGTTAAGATATTTTTCATTGATTTTAAGATGTATCATTATCATACTTTTAATTTTGGCTTTAGCCAGACCACGATTATCTCATAAACGCAAAGAAATTATTGGAAAAGGAATCGATATTATTTTAGCTATCGATGTTAGCGGAAGTATGAAAGCAGTTGATTTCAAACCTGTTAACCGTTTGGAAGCATCCAAAAAAGTTGCTATCGATTTCATTGAAAAAAGAAGAAACGACCGCATCGGATTAATCATCTTTGCGGAAAACGCATTCACTCAATGTCCGCTTACTTTAGATTATAATATTCTGATGCAAATCATGGAAAAAGTGGAAATAAACGAACAGGCAAATGGGACTGCAATCGGCATGGGTCTGGCAACTTCTGTGGCACGCTTAAAAGATTCCGAAGCAAAATCTAAAGTTATAATCTTAATAACTGACGGACGAAACAATACAGGAGAGATCGATCCGTTTACTGCGGCGGATTTAGCTGCTACTTTTGGAATTAAAGTTTATCCCATTGGAGTTGGAAGCAAAGGGATGGTAGATTATCCAATGCAATCTGCTTTTGGAATCAGATACCAAAAAGTTAAGATTGAAATGGATATGGAATCGCTAAACAAAATTGCAGAAATGACAGGCACAGAAAGAGCACGGCGAGCTACTAATACTGAAGAATTACAAGCTATCATCAGGCTTATAGATCAAATGGAAAAATCTGAAATCAAAGAATTTAATTATTTCGAGTATGATGAATTGTTCCCCAGATTTCTTTTTTCAGCGTTCATATTTGCTCTCCTTGAATTCACTTTTACTGTGATTTTACGAAGAGAAATCCCGTGATAAATTTGACGCAGATGAAAAAATAGCACACAGATGACACGGATTTTACGGATTAGCACAGAAAAAAATTAGCTTTTTGTCTTTGTGGAGAATTTAATGAAAATCATATCAAATCATAAGAAATCTGTGAAAATCAGCGTCAAAAAAAAGAGTGTAGATTCCCGATTAAATCGGGAATGACAAGATAAAAATGTTTGAGGTTTCATGAAATTCGGTAATCCATATTTATTAATATTGTTAATTTTGATTCCTGCATTTATTACTTTTATTGGAATCTCAAAAGTTCGTAGAAAGAAAAACTTTAGTAAATTTGCAGAACCCAAATTTTATGATTTCTTTTTACAGGAATTTTCTGCCTTTCACTGGTCATTAAAAAATGTTATTTTTACAATTGCCATTTTCTTTCTTATCATTGCACTTGCCAGACCGAGATGGAATAAAGAAGTACAAATTATAAAAAAAGAGGGAATCGATATTGTGGTATGCATTGATGTTTCCAAAAGTATGGATGCACAGGACATCAAACCAAGCCGCATCGAACGAGCAAAAGACCAGATTTCACTTTTCATCGATCAACTAAAAGGAGACAGAATTGCAATTATTGCTTTTGCAGGAAAAAGTTTTGTGCAATGTCCTTTAACTGATGATTACGGAGCAGCAAAACTATTCTTGAATCTGTTAGATACCGAAACTGTTGCCAGTTATGGAACAGACATTGGCGGAGCTCTTAATATGGCTCTTGATCTATTCAAAGGAAAAGAGAAACACAAAGTAATTGTCATGGTGAGCGATGGTGAAGATTTGGAAAACAACTCTATCTCAGTAGCAGAAGAGTCATCAAAAAAAGGTGCCATTATCTATACAATGGGAATCGGTTCGCCAGAAGGAAGCACAATTCCAATTAAAGATTCTTCCGGGAATATTGTTTATGCAAAAGATGATAAAGACGATATAATTTTCACTCGGTTGGATATAAACACACTTTCTCAAATCGCTAAAAAAGGAAAAGGAAGATTCTTTCCAATCACACCTCAGCAGGCTGAAATTTTTGAAATCTTAAAAAATATAAATTCAATTGAAAAAAAGAAATTCGATAGCAGAGAATTCATCCGGTATAAAGAGCAGTATAAGTATTTTGTTGTAATTGCATTAATTTTGCTTTTTATAGAATCTCTCATAATCTATAAAAAGAAAACTAAATTTAAGAGAGTGATTTGATGGTTGAATCAGTTGAATTGGTTAAATTGAGCATAAAAGAAGAAAAATAATTTCGTGTATTTTAGTGTGTTTCGTGGACTATTGAATTAGTTGAAAAAGTTTTGAGGAAAAATGAAAATAATTTTCATAATTTCAATTATATTTATCTCGTTCAGTTTATTTGCTGAAGTATTAAATTATGATAAGGTTATTACAAATCTTAAAGGTATCAAAGAATTCGAAAAAGAGAATTTTACAGAATCTGAAAAAGAATTTAGTAAAAACTCTATTAACCATCCCAGAGACGGAAGACTCCATTTTAATCTGGGCAATTCACACTATAAAAACGACAAATTAGAGGACGCTGAAAACGATTATATTCTGGCTCTTAAAGACAAAGATTTTACTGAGAAATCATCTATCTATCATAACCTGGGAAATGTGAAATTTCAGCAACAGGATTATAAAAACGCTATAAATTATTATAGAAATTCCTTGATTGAAAATCCTGAAAATAGCGATGCTCGTCATAATTACGAACTTACAGCACGAATGCTGGAACGTCAACAGCAGCAACAACAGCAACAACAACAAAATCAGCAAGACCAGCAAAATCAGGAGAAAAACGAAGAACAACAAAATCAGCAGCAGGATCAAAAAGAAAAGCAGGAACAACAGGATAAAAAACAAGAACAAAAGGAAGAACAGAAAGAAAACCAGAAACAGAAAAAACAACAGCAAATGAAAAAAGACCAAAAAAAAGAAGATGCTGAAAAAATGCTGAATGCACTTCTAGCCAAAGAAAAAGAAGAGATGAAAAAAGAAAAAATGAAAATGAATGTTGACAAAGCAAAGAAGGGTAAATATTGGTAGGATAATTAAATTTGCCAACTTTAAAAAATTTGGGAAGTTGTTTGGAAAATAAATGTCTAAAATCATAAAAATTGTTTTTTCAATTCTTATTCTAATAAGTTTTCAGAAATTATTCTCATCCGAAATAGAAATCCAATCTTACGTAGATAAAACTGAAATCGGTTTGCAGGATTATCTCAAACTCACAATCGAGATTTCCGGTGAGAAAGCGGATAAAGTGAGCGAACCTAATGTGTCGAATATAAAATATTTCCGCAATTTTGGCAGTTCCACTTCATCATCTTCCTCGTATTCCATCATAAATGGAAAGATGCAATCTGAAATTACTAAAAGTTATATTTACACTCTCAAACCGCAAAAGACCGGGAAATTTGTAATTCCTCCCATAATTATAAAATATAAAAAGCAGAAAATAGCAACCAAACCAATTTCCATCACAGTCGTAAAAGGCAGCACAGAACCGGCACCTCCAACTTCAAGAAAATTTCAAAAAAGGGACGAACAACTATCAGATAAGTTATCAGATAATTTATTTTTAACTGCTGAAACATCAAAAAAAACAGTTTATAAAGACGAGCCAATTACAATTGAATATAAACTTTTTACACGCTACGACATTGCCAATCTATCTTTCGAAGGTGAACCGAATTTTAACGGATTCTGGAAAGAAGATATTTTCATAGCAAATAATGTTAACTTTAATCGAGTTAATCGCAATGGAATTATTTTCAATGTAATGAATCTTCGCAAAGTAGCTCTTTTCCCTACTCAAACCGGTAAAATCCAGATTCCAGCTATAAAAATGAATGTTGATATTAGGACTCAATCGAGAAGCTTCTTTGATTTTGGCTCAACAAAAAGCTACTCGATCAACAGCAAACCGATCACAGTAAATGTGAAAGAATTGCCAAAAGAAAATCGTCCCTCGAATTATTCCGGAGCAGTAGGAAATTTCCAGGTTTCTTCAAAAATAAGTGCCAAAGAAATGAAAGTTGGAGACTCTTTCACTTTTACTTTGGAAATAACAGGTTCAGGAAATTTAAACCATTTTGACCTTCCTCAGCTTCCGGAAATCAAACATCTGCGTTTTATCGAACCTGAAATTACTACACAGATCAGCTCAAATAAAATCACCGGTTCAAAAACAATAAAATATTTAGTGATAGCTCAGGAAAAAGGAACTTTTTGGATTCCATCAATTGACTTCTCATTTTTTAATCCTGAGAAAAAACAATATCTCACAAAAAGAACTAAATCCTATGATATTAATGTTCAGGAAGGAACTTCGCTTTTTATTCCAAGTAGTACAGCTCAATCTCTGGTTGAGATCGAAGGCTCTGATATTGCTTTTATAATTGGCAACACAAAACTAAAAACAAATATTATTTTTCTAAATTCTTTTGCTTATTGGCTTATCATTTTCCTATTCTTGCTCACCATTCCGGCATCTATGATCTATGCAAAAGAACAGGAAAAGCTTTCAGGAAATATCGATTATTTACGTCAAAAAATGGCAAATAGGATTCTAAAGAAATATCTAAAAAAATCATCTGAATCAGCTAAAAATAATGATATTGTTTTTTACACTTCCACTCAAATCGGATTGAGCAGTTTTTTATCTGATAAATTAAAAATTCCACGTGGAAGCTCTTCTGAAAATATTATTTCAGAAATGAAAGCAAAAAAAATCTCAGAAGAACTAATTCTGAAAATTGAGAATATTTTTGAAAAATGCAATCAAGCCAGATTTATGCCCGGTGGCTTTTCAGAAGAAAATATTCAAAATGATTTCAGAGAATTACAGGAAATCGTAAGTGAAATTTCGAAGCGGAAAATTTAGAGGATTTTAATGAAAAAAATCATACTCCTTTTGCTGCTGATCAGCATTAATCTTGTTGCTACAACTAAAATCGATGAAGTATTCCAAACAGCTTCGGAATCTTATGAAAACAAAGATTTCTTTCAATCTCTTCAGCAATTCCTCAGCATTGAAAATGAAGGTATCATCAATGCTGACCTTTATTATAATATTGGAAATTGTTATTTCAGGCTCAATCAAATAGGAAAGACAATTTTATATTATAAGAAAGCTCTGAAAGTTGATTCCCTTCATAATGCTGCCAAAAGAAACCTGAAATATGTTCTTACTTTCACAAAAGATAAACAAGCAGATGATGAAACTGATTTTCTTTCGTCATTCAAAGAAAAAATATTCTCCTTCGTCTCTCTCAATTTTCTGTGTGTAATTTCTCTCATTTTTCTTTTTGCAATTATTTTCATGATTAATATCATCATCATAAAATTCAGGAATCGCGAAAAAACCGTTCCGATTTTCATAATATCGATTTTAATTATTTTATTAATTATTTTTGGAGTTTTAAGCTTTCTAAAATTTAATTCTTATCACCAAGAAAACCAGGCAGTTTTAATATCGACCACTGCGATAGGTTACAGTGGACCAAATGAAGAATTCACCCGCGTTTTCACAATTCATGAAGGAATGATATTCGAAATAGAAAAACAGGAAAACGATTGGAGTCTGATAAAACTTCCCAACGGATTAGGTGGATGGATTCCTTCTGAAATATTTGAAAGAATTACTTTATCCTTGCCAAATAAAAGTAAAAAGTAAAAAGTGGGAAAAGGGAAAGACCTTGCGAATGGTTACGAACTGAGGAATCCTTTCAAATTAACCTTCGCAATGGTTGAAGTTTAAGAACTGAAAATGAGAATAAGAAATAAAACTTTGTGTCTTAGTGGTTAATGGAATAGCAAAATGAATAAGAGGATTTTTACAATACCCAATATTTTAGATTTTATCAGGATTTTGTCAGCTCCAGTTATTATGTGGCTGATAATTAATGGTTACAGAGATGCAAGTTTAATCGTTTTGGGTATTGCTGTTACCACTGATCTTTTTGATGGTTTTATCGCCAGAAAATTAAATCAGATTTCAAAACTTGGTTCTTACATGGATCCAATCGCAGATAAGCTTTTATTCACCTTTGTATTTGTAGGAATTTGCATAAAAAATAACCTGACAAATTGGCTGATTTTCTTTGGAATATTCTGGAGTCTTTTTATCATTATTTTTTTGGTAATTCTGCCAATCTTCAAGAAAAAAGGCATAAAGGTAAATCTGCTTGGAAAAGTCAGTATTTTTATTAACTGTATAATTTTGTTTATTTTGGTATATGGATATATTCAAAATTGGTTATTATTTATTTTCGCTTTTTTCTTATTACTCCCGCAAGTTGTTTACTTTTTTTACTTTATCAAAAAATAGAAAAATTATCGTCTTTAACTTTCATTCCCAGCCCTGAAGGACTGGGCTATTGAAAATATTTTATCCATCAATAGCATATGCGTTTACGCATAGTGAAAAAACGAAACACATACCAAAATAACCTACGACTTTTTACCAAGAAACTCCTTATGAAGTGTCATTCTCTCGAAAGCGGGAATCTATAATAATTTTGAAAAAGAGTTTTCAATTCAATTGTGTCCCATATAAAGCCAGATCTATAGGATAGAAATTCGGTTCTCCGGGAGTTGGATTTTCACATTCAAAAAAATCAAGCTCACAGTTATTAGAATCCTCTCCATTATATTTTCGAGCGAGAGAATTTCCTTCATCCACATCCGGAGCAAAATATTGACCCGGAGAAGAAATATCATCAGGAAGATTATTGTAATTTGGAGAATCATATAAAACTGTATCAGTATAAATTGCATCAGCAGATACTATCCTGATCCCATCGGTTGAAGTTCCGCTATTTTGGAAGGCTAAGCTCGTTGTTATATTTGCATTTGGAACGAATTCTTCACCAACCAGAAAGAAACTATCGGGTTCTATTATTATTGATGGGAAAGTGAAAACATCATCAAAGCTGGTTCCTGCTTTCTGGATTATCCATCCATTTAGATTTACAGCTTGTTCTCCTGCATTATAAAGCTCAATCCATTCATAGCCTGTATCAGCTCCCGAAGGATCGTATAATACTTCATTTATTACGATATTTTGAGATGTTAGTTCAGGAAACAATTCGATTTCAACGCTTACAGTTTGCCCGGGATAAAGCTGAACATCAGCAAATCCTGTCCATTCCACTCCATTAATATTTGCTGAGACATCGATCCTTGGCCAGATCTCTTGAGTGATTTCCGGTATCTCAAAATTCTCCACTGCTTGATAATAGATTGAAAGGGAATCTGTAAATCTCTGAATTAAAAGGTCTTTTTCGATTTCAACGGTTATTTCTTCTTCTTCCATAGTCCAGTAACTATAACTCATAAACACATTTACTGTAAATTCATCGGGCCATTCTTCACGCTGAGCTTGAGTGTTCACAAATTTCATTTGAATTCCACCGGAAACCTGCTATTGAAGAACCTGGTTTTTTTCACATCCAACAACCAATAAAAATGTTATGATTAATATTATATATATTCTTTTCATGATCATCTCCTTTACCTAAAATTCCCTGCCGACTTTGAAGGATACAACTAATTTTCTTTCATCCTCATCATTAGCTTCATTTCTTTTGGTTAAGATGGGAATTTTTGCCAATAAAGTTATATCCGTTCGTAACAACCGATAAGAAACCATCGGGATAATATCCAGCAAAGTCATATCCTGCAGATTGGAAATATCATTCTCTTTCACGGTTGGTCCACCCCAGTTATTTGTACGTGTTAAGTCTTTCGAACCTTCTGCTGTAGTAGCGAAAACGAGCAAACCACCCACAGTCCATTTATTTAGATAATAATCAAAATTACCTTTGAAAATGAACATATTTCCATTATGAATATCATATTTAACTGTTTCGATAGAATCAGGAACTGAAGGATTTTCAATATCGTAAATTAATTCTGCAGTTTTTTCACTTGTACCATTTACTTTGAAAGTTAAATTTCCGGAAAAAGAATATTTCTGAAAATATTTAAAAGCAGATAAATCCAATACAAAATCCGTAGAGCCTGTACCAAGCGGAACTAGATAACCACCTTCCATATTATCCGAATCACCTGTAGGAAGTTTTGCCTGAATATTCAAACCAAAATTAATGTCTTTCATCCATCTGCTGGTTCCCACTTTAAACGAAATATCTCCAATACCTGATGCAGTTTTTGTTTTTAGCAAATACTTCATTTCTCTTTTCAGGATGTAAGGAACTGTAAGACCAAAATTGATTTTTTTGAAAGTATAACCTAATGGCAAAGAAATCGCCTTTGTAGGTCCTGTAACAGTCATTTCCATTCCAGCTTCGAAACCAGTTAATTTACCGGTTTCAGCTTCTTCAGAATCTTCTTTTTCTTCTTCCGGTTCTGTGGTGCTGGTAATAATTTCTACCACAAACGGGTCAGATAAAATCAGTTCTGTGTTTTCTGTTACTGTTTCCACTCCTTCCGGTGTTATGGTTATCAAAACTGTGTCGGAAAAAAGACACGAAACCATAAATACTAAAAGAAATAATAAAATCCTTTTTTTCATTTTTTTACATCCCTTTTTTATATTTTTGTTTAGATTTATTATTTTGATTCTTTCCTGTTATTTTATTTTTTAAGTATTCTCTAACTCACCCTCGGTACCTCTCTTTATCACAAGAGAGGGATGACTTCTTGTTATTTTTTTCTTTTTATTTCTTCGTGCTTTTCTTATGTTCCTTCTCTTTGGAATATCTTTCATATTCTCATCAAAAAGAGAAGGACAGCAGGATGAGTTTAAAAATAATGATCAGTTTTATACTGTCTTTTAAAATGAAAAACTTCATTAGAAAAGCAAGATGAATTCCTCAGGAAGACAAAAAATAATTTTGAATAAACTCCTATTCACCAATTATTTTAACGAGCACTCTTTTTCTACGTTTGCCATCAAATTCTCCATAGAAGATTTGTTCCCATGGTCCGAAATCCAATCTGCCATCTGTAATTGCTACAACTACTTCTCTACCCATAATCGTTCTTTTAAGATGTGCATCTGCATTATCTTCGAAGCCATTATGCTGGTATTGAGAATAAGGTTTTTCTGGTGCTAATTTTTCTAGCCATTTCTCATAATCGTTGTGCAATCCTCTTTCATCATCATTGATGAAAACACTGGATGTGATGTGCATGGCATTTACAAGACACAGTCCTTCTGTGATCCCACTTTCTAACAGACATTCATCAATCTCAGGAGTAATATTAATCAATTGCCTTCTTGAGGTTGTATTGAACCAAAGTTCTTTTTTGTATGATTTCATCTGTTCTTCCTTTTTTTGACTCTGTTTTTTTGACGCTGATTTACGCTGATTTTCTATGATTTAATATGATTTTATTCATATAATTTACAGCAATTTTTTATTCAAAAAATATTCTTTTCATAATTTATCATAATCTATCTGCGTTTATCTGCGTCTAATTCTTTTTTGCCACTGACTAACACTGACTTTTATCCAAGAATTACTAATAAAAATCCAAATAACAAATAGCAAATTACAAATAAAATTCAAATATCAAATTACAAATTCATTTTATCGGTGAAAATCCGTTCCATCTGTTTACCCCGTGAAATCCTGCAAAGCAGGAACAGCGAAGCTGTATTTAACGGGGTGTCATCCGTGAGCTATTTTTTAATCACCAATCCATCAAAATAAGAAACTAACTTCTTTTTCAGTTCCTTCTTGATCTTTTTCTCAACAGTTCGAATCGCTCTGGCAGTAGCTTCCGTAAATGAAACATGACCTTCTCGACCTTTATCAGAAATCGTAATAAAAGTTGTTCCTGAGTTGTCATTTATCTTCAATTGCAAATCATATCGAACAAAAACCAGGTTCTCACGTTTAATATCGGTTTCCTCAAAAGCAACACTACCAACGGCATGCAGGATTGCATCATCAGCAAGAACAAAACCAAGATCCGTCATCAATTCCTCAACCAGAATCGTAACTTTATTTTCCAAATCATTTTTAATATCAACGCTGAAACTGATCAATTTGGCAGATTCTGCAGCTTCTTTATTCAATTCATTGTAATTATAACCAACTTCTAAGGAAGCTTTGGAATTAGGAGAAATAATTCCAAGCTGATCCAGCAGAATTTCATTGTTCAAACTTATTGCAGAAGCTGCATTGAGATTGGCATATTTGGAAATTGGATTTGTTGCATCATTCCCCTGTGAAATAAAAAACTTAATTTTAACTGAATTTTTATTAATCTTCTCAGTATAAATATCAGCAGTTTTCATCCTATCCAGATAAGCAATCACAAAAACTCTGCCCATCTTATCAGTGTAACTTTCTGCAAATTGAATGTTGATCAGCGTCTGTTCAGATTGGATGTTCACCTGTTTTGTGATATCCGAACTCTCTTCGAAAGTGCTGCCCTGATCAGTAATCAGTTCCTGGTATCTTTCACGAACAGTCTGGTCAGCTTTTATCTTGGATTCGAAAATTTTAGAAAGATTTCCAGCAGCATAATTTTCAGCTTCACTCCTGGAATCACCATCTCCGATAGCAGTTAAATAAATGCTTTCCGGATACACGTCTTTAGGATTTTCCAACCAATCAGGTTTTTTATCCTTTTTCTTTTTTGCCTGCAATGTAAACAGGATTAATAATAGCAAAACAACTAATAAAATCTTTTTCATTTTTACCTCGATCTATTTTTTTTTGTTTAGTCTAATATCAGACTACAATTTTATTTTTTTTTGGATTTATTATTTTAATTCCTGACATTTACAAGTTGAATTTTTCAACACATATAACTCACCCTAACCCTCTCTTGGAAAGAGAGGGAACTAAAGAAAAAAAACATTTTTTTCTTCTATTTCTTCTTGCTTTTCTTATGTTCCTTCTCTTTGGAATATCTTTCATATTCTCATCAAAAAGAGAAGGACAGCAGGATGAGTTTAATGAAAAAGTCTAGTTTTATACAGTTCTTTAAAAGAAAAACTTTGTTAGAAGCTCCATTTTTTTTAATCCCCTATTTTAAAATTCTGTTAATAATCTTATATCCTTTAATGGCATAGTCTTACAAATTTCTCTTTTTTCTCTTTTTATTCATAACTTAGAATTAACACTATTTTTTTAATCAATCCAAATAAAAGGATTCGATCAAATTCAAACCGGATTTTCTGATCTCTTTTTCACCAATATTATCAATAAAAAGTAAAGTACCATTTTGGGAATAATACTCAACTTTTATGTTATGAATTCCCGATTCAACTTCGATTTCACCAATCAAAGCTTTAGCAGGGAAAAAACGAGAAATTCTAAGGTCTGCATTTTCCGTGGCATCCACTGCAACATCTGTTGCCAAACGAGATGCGAGACCCAAATAACCTCCACCGGTTTGCTGTTCAAGCTTGGCTTTTGCTTTTTCCGATAATAGACCTTTCACAACCGAGCGTGTAATTGTTTTCAGATAAATAAGAGGTTCTTTCACTTTATAAGTTTCCAAAGCAACATTTTCCACGCTTTCGATCGGTTCCAATTCCAATTCCAGTTTGTCATCAACAAAAACTTTGATTTTGGCAACCTGCGATTTTCTTATATCCATATAAGGAAGCTGAAATTTGAAATGATAACCCTTTTGAATACCTGACCAATTTATAATATCCAGAGTTGCTTCAACCTTAGCTTCTTCTTTCTTTTTTTTCTTTGATTTGAAGGGAACGATTTCATTCACTGAATCCACAAATCCTTTTGTTGCATCCACCAATTCACCAGTTCCGCCTAAAGATTTTTTGCTACCATCCGGAGCTTCTTTGGTTGTAGCAATGATTATCATATTCTTTTCTGTATGAATATAAAGCGTTTTTGCTTTTTTATCCGGTGATTTTCCCACAAAACTGAGAATATCAATTCTGGCTTTATCAGTTCTATTCAGATAATTGTCCATTTCCGGAATTTCAAAATCACAGATATGTTTTTGCAGTTCCCACGAATCCCGGATTTTATTCAAATCGATCCTGGCATCATCCATATTTCCTTCTGCACGATATAAGAGAAGACTCAAATATCTTCCCAAAGCAGAATTATGAAATTTACTCTTTCCAGTTTTGAATTCAGTTTTTCTGTCTTTGGAGAGATTGAATTGAGCTGCCATTTTTACATGTTTATCTTCCAGAACAGATAATTTGATATTTATTCTGCGAATTTCAACGAATGCTTCATCAAACTTATTGAGTTCCAGATAATTGAGAGCTTTGAAAACATTCAGGTAAATATCCTCATAATCTTCACCGGAATAATCCATTGCATTATCATTCAAAAGCAAGGAAACTGCAGCTTTGCTGATGCTTTTTGTATAAAGTTCTTCGATAGCAAATTCAGCTTTTTCGAGAAACTCATTACTTTTTTTGTATTCTTTATTATAATGATATAACATTCCTATATCGAGAAAATAGAGAACTCTTTCTTTTTCTTTATAGAATTTACCTTTGGCACTTTCAATCTGAGAAATTGCTCCGGCAAAATCTCTAATTTCCAGTTTCTTATTAATTCCGGAAAATTGCTTTTTGGAAGTTTTCATGCTGGCACAGCCGGAAATTATTCCCAAAAGAAAAATAAAACAAGTTAAAAAAATAAATATTCTTTTCATAAGATTTATCTCCTTTTTATTGAACAACTTGTTAGCAACGAGTACATTAAATTTCGACATATTGATTTTCTACTTCCTCCCGAATGCTTTCGGGACAGTTCGGAAGCCGCCAACTCCAGAAACTTCTGCTTCTCTCAATATGTAAGTAAGAGCTTGCAATTCCGGAGCAAACACTTCAAATCCAATAAGTTTCCGAAGCGGAAGCTTCGGAAGGAGTAAGTAGTATCGAGTGTAATATGTATCCATTAGTAAGTTGCTCTTTTCATAAAATAATAACTTATGCTACGTTACCATTTTGCTTTCTTTTGTTTGACAAATTTCTTGATTTTCTTTGAATCCATCCATACTTTTTCATTGGTCTCTACATTGATAAGTTCCATATCGACCTGATAAAATTTGATCTGTTTTCCCTCAATTGCATCAATATGAGTTTTAATGCTTCCTTTGAGCATGAAATCTGCTCCTGTTTCTGCAGCTAATCTTTTTGCTGTTTCATCAGAAGCATAAGATTGCTGTTCCAATCTTTCCTCTCTAACTTCTTTTCTTTCTTCGCTTGTTGCTACGAATTTAACTTTTCCACTGTTGATAAATTCTCTTTCAATGTCTTTTACAAAAGTGCCTGTTTGGATATGTTCAGAACTCAGATTTCGCACTGCTCCTACAACCACTACAGGTTTTCGATCATAATCCATTACAAAATCATTGATCCAGGAACGACTGATCAATCCACGAATCATCTGTTCAGCTACCAACCTGGAATCCGTATCATTCCAGCGTCCACTCAAATCTTGAACTTCATCAACAGAAACTCGAGTAACTGTTCGGGTCGATGGTCCGCAGCTTACAATCATGAAAATTGTAATGAAAATAACTCCCATTAATAAAACTTTGTTTTTTTTCATATCTCCTCCAATATTTTTTTGTTTAGAAGCAAATTTTCTATTTAAATTGTCAATCAAAAAAAGATATTTTGAAAAGTTAATTTTAAAAGCTTGATTTGAATAACATATATCTTTCGTATAAATAGAAAAGGTGATCTTAAGACCACCTCTAAATTCTTTCTCCAGCTCGCTCTTTTTGCGATTCTAACTTTTTTCCCCTATTTCAATTCCTTTATTAATTGCTTTTAAATTCGCTTCCAGAAGAGCAGGATTTTTCTTTCCCAATATTTCTCGCAAATCTTTTTCTACAGTTTCAAATTTCACGATACCGGTTTTTCCGATAATAACACCTAATGAAACCATATTCAAAACTTTAGCACTTCCGATTTCATTTGCTATGGATAACATCGGAGCATAAATTTCCTCGACATTTTCTCTACCAAGCTTATCCGGACACATATCAGAATTTGCAATCATGAGCCCACCGGATTTTATCATTGGTCCAAATTTATCAACCGAAGGTTTATTCAAAGCAACCAGCCAATCCGGATGAGAAACTAAAGGAGATGCAATTTGCTTATCACTTATAACAACAGCAACATTAGCAGTTCCACCTCGCATCTCCGGTCCATAAGAAGGAAGCCAGGAAACATCTTTTCCTTCTTTCATAGCAGCTAATGATAAGAATTTTCCAATCGTGAGAGCTCCTTGACCACCAAAACCAGAACAGATCAATTCGATTTTCATTTTCCTTCCTCCTCGATAGATTTATCTTTGAAAACTCCGAGCTTGAAGAATGGAAGCATATTTTCTTTTGCCCATTCAAAAGCTTTCATAGGCTCAAATCCCCAGTTTGTAGGACAGGTGGAAACAAACTCGATAAAAGTAAATCCTCTCTCCTCTTTATTGAATTTCAAAGCTTTACAAACCGCTTTTTTTGCTTTAATAACATGCTGAGGAGAAAGCAGGGAAACTCTCTCAATATAATAAGGAGCTTCCAATGTAGCCAGAAGTTCACAGGCTCGGATGGGATAGCCAATATCTTTTTCATCCCTTCCATAAGGTGAAGTCGTAGTTTTCATTCCGGGAAGAGTGGTCGGAGCCATTTGCCCGCCAGTCATTCCGTAAATTGCATTATTGACGAAGAAGACCGAAATATGCTCTCCGCGATTGGCTGCGTGAACAATTTCAGCTGTACCTATTGCAATTAAATCTCCATCTCCCTGATAAGTGAAAACATGCATATCCGGTCTTGCTCTCTTCATGCCTGTAGCCAGAGCAGGAGCTCTTCCGTGAGCAGCTTCTGCCATATCACAATCAAAAAAATTGTAAGCAAGAACAGAGCAACCAACAGGACAAACTCCCATCATTTTATTTCTCATATCCAGTTCATCCATTGCTTCTGCTATCAATCTATGTGAAATCCCATGTGTACAACCGGGACAATATGTGAATTGTGCTTTTGTTAAAGATTTAGGTCTTGTTGCTATAATTTCCATTTCTCCTCCTACAAAATCTCTTCAATTTTGGTTTTCACTTCTTCCGGTGAAAACACTAATCCACCAACTCGCCCCATAAAATCAACCGGTACTTTTCCTTCAATTGCAAGCCGCACATCATCGATCATCTGACCGAGACTTAATTCTAAAGTAAGAACTTTTTTCACGTTTTTATTGATAGCTTGTTTGATTGCTTCAGATGGGAATGGCCAAAGCGTTATTGGTCTGATCAATCCAATGCTTTTCCCTTCTTTTTTTAGTTCATCGATTGCAGATTTTGTAATTCTGGCTGCAGTTCCGTAAGCTACACAAAGAATTTCATTATCAGGATTGACATTATATTCTTCAAATCTGATTTCAGTTTTTTCAATCTCTATATATTTCTTTTCCAGGTTCAGAACAAGGTCGGATAAAACATTTGGATCTAACTCTAATGAATTAATAATATGATGATGATGATTGGGTTCATCTTCATTAGGATGCATACACCAGCTTTCATGCTGCCTGCCAAGTTCTTCGATTTCTTCTTCTGTCTTTGCAGGTTGAAATTCGACCGGTTCCATCATCTGACCGATCAAACCATCCGAGAGAATTAGAACTACAATACGATATTTATCTGCCAGATCAAAAGCAAGAGGAGCCATATCTGCAAATTCCTGAACAGTACTTGGAGCTAATACAATGTTTCTATAATCCCCATGTCCCCCACCTCTGGTTGCCTGATAATAATCTCCCTGAGCAGGTTGAATATCTCCCAAACCGGGACCACCACGAACTACATTTACAACTACTGCCGGCAGGCTTGCTCCGGAAATATATGAAATTCCTTCCTGTTTCAAAGAAATTCCCGGAGATGATGAAGAGGTCATCACTCTTTTTCCACAGCCGGATGCTCCGTAAACCATATTTATCGCAGCTATCTCACTTTCCGATTGAACAAATGTTCCACCCACTTTCGGCATCATTTTAGACATATATTCGATAAGTTCGCTCTGAGGAGTAATCGGGTAAGCAAAGTATAATCTGCAACCCGCTCTAAGCGCTGCTTCTGCTATTGCTTCATTTCCTTTCATCAATACTTTATCAGCCATTGTTCCCCCCTCACTTCTCGACCGTAATTGCCACATCCGGGCAAAATGTGTAACATAGCTTGCACGCAATACATGATTCCTGATCAAAACATTCAGCGTAATGATAACCCTTTTCATTGAACTTATCCGAAAGACGAATAATCTTTTTTGGACAAGCTTCAATGCATAACCCACATCCCTTGCAATAAAAGGGATCAACTGTCATTCTCGCCATAATCAACTCCTTGATTTTTGAACTTTTACCTGTTAAGGTTTTTTATAATAATTTTTATGTCAACAATCTTTTTCCTATTTTTTGGATTCCGCCCCAGCCGTGAACGGCTGAACTATCTTATTGATTATTGAATTTTTTCCCAGCCTTGAAGGACTGGGCTATTTTTTGTGTTTCATTTATTCCCTATTGAAACATTACCCTCAATAACCTATGCGTTTACGCATAGGAAAAAAAAGCAAACCACACACCAAAATAACCTGCGCCTTTAGGCGTAGGAACATAGAACCCCAACCACACACCACCACGGCGTTCACGCCATTATTGATCTATAACCACATTATGCTTCTTCAATAATAAATTCCATTCTTCCGCAAAGGAAATTTTCCGATGATGCTCTTCCTGATTTTTAATATAATTGCGAACACCATCTACACTCGACTCACTCACCGAAAACACTCCAAATCCTCGTTGCCAATTAAATTTTGCTTTCAATAATTTCTGATTATTAATCCAATGTGATGATTCACCTTTTATATCATTTATCATTTTGCTTATCGAATATTTTGGATTAAAGGAAAACAAACAATGAACATGGTCTTCAATTCCGTTTATCAGGGAAAGATGATAACCCTTTTCGGATGCGATAGTGTGAATATGATTAAACAATTTTTTGCGGATTTCGGAAGAAAGAAAAGGAAATCTGTCTTTTGTGCTCCAAACGATATGAAGCCAGATTTTATGATATGTTTGACTCATTGTTTTTCATCCTTCTTTTATGCCGTAAACGGCGTTCTTATTTCGGATGGGTATTTCATTTTTCCCAGCCCTGAAGGACTGGGCTATTTCTTTGGTTTCATTTTTTCCCAGCCGTAAACGACTGGGCTATTGAAACGTTATCCTCAATAACCTATGCGTTCACGCATAGGAATAATGCGCACCAAAACCCACAAATAACCTGCGCCTTCAGGCGTAGGAATATAAAACACCGAATCACTACACCACGGCGTTCATGCCGTTATTTAATAAAACCTGAAATTCTCCAGTTTCATCTGTTTGGAAAGATCCCATTCACCTGGCTGCCAGTTACGAACGTGGATGAGCGGTTGTTCTCCCCGGAAATCTATCAGCAAGAATAAATAACCTTCATCTTTGTAAGTTGTTGAGAAATAATTCTGTTGCATGGAAACACCATACATTTTATTAATTGGTGCTATGCTTATATTGAATGTATCGAATTGAAGCCAGACAAATCTGTTATTGGCAAATACCTGCTTCTGACTGGCAATGTGTTCCTGCTTGGTTTTCTTGAAATAGATAATCTCTTCATCCGAAAAATCTGTATCGATTTCTTTATCGAGTTTGGTTCGTTTTACAACTTTCCCGGTTATGATTATCGCATCTTCGGAGTAAAGAGTTTCCACATCTTCGATGTTTTTGGTTGTGTAAGAAGTTTTATAATTCTCTAAGAACTTGATAGCAATCTGTCGATAATCCCAGTCTCCGGCTGCTGTTCCCTGGGCTTCGAAAAGTTCGTGCAAAGCAGGATTGATCGTGTAACCGAAATTATATATCTTTCCTGTTTCATCAAAATCGATCACTACTGTTTCATTACGGGTAGGAAAACCTTCGCAGCTGACAGACACTCCAAACTGACGGGCTTCCCAGCCAAAATCAGTTTTATTTATCTGCACTTTTTGCGGATAATCCAGCAGTTTCGTATGATTGCAATCGATAACCTGCTCGATGCGCTTAATTATCTTTTCATCAGTAAAAATGGATTCATTATCCAGGTATTCATTATCAAGCATGGAAAAGAGGATAAAAAGATTATTCGCAAATGCATCTAATACAGAACAATTCGCATTATTCACAAACTCAATATTCAATTCAGGCATGATCCGCTTTTTAGGTTTGATCTTTTCTACTTTTTTCTTTTTGAGCGGGATTTCCCGGTATTCTTCCAGTTCTTCGCATTCAAACAAACGGTTGAGGATCTTTGTCTGCTCGTTATAGCTGTTGTACATATCTTCTTTCAGATCGATCTTGATGGCTAACCGATCCATGTTTTTATACTCTTTGCCGTAAAGTACCAATTGCATCAGATTGGAATTTGTTTTTTGAGAAATGAAATCATGCAGATCATAATATTCGATATTGAGATCATGTATCGGTTTGCTGTCTAAGGAAAAATCTAAAACAATATTCCTGGTTTCATCTTCATAGATATTGGAAACTAACTCGATTTTGATGTCACCGGCAATACTACGGATTTCATCGAAAATTATCTCAGGAGTATAGACTTTGCCCTCGAACTGAATGCAGGCTTCCTGCAAAGCCTCTATAGCTACAGCAGCTCGATATAAATTACGAAATGCTTTACCCAGTTGGTTCAACTTCAGGTTTTCTGTGGCTTCCAGCAGGAATCCGCAGATCTCGATTTTTTTATTTTCGAAGATCTTTTTATAATCTTCTTTTTTGATGTATCGGAATATATGAAATATCGGTCCTGTTTTATAAGAAAGTTGTTCTACATCCGGTAGGCGACCATAGGTATAAACTCCCATGACTTTCTCCAGTTTTTGTTCTTCAGAAACGTCTTCTCCATCTTCCGTTCTATTGATAATTTCAGAAGAAACCACAACATAGATTTTGCTCATCAGTTCCTGCAAAGCTTTCTGGTCGGTTTCTTTGCGCTGCTTGCCTTCTGCAATACCAAAATAGTACACATCCGGTTGAGATTGGATGGTTGCGATTTGTTGTTTTATTCCATCCACGTTTTGGGTAGATAATAATATTGGAATTATTAATAAAAAAATAGTAATTATTAATCGTCTCATTTTGCTCCTTAATCAACTTCCGAATGTGCGTAAGCTCTTCGGAATGTTTGAGATGAATAACATTCGGAAGATCCCGATAAACGCCAAAGGCTTACAAGAATCGGGAACATTCCGAAGATATTCAAAAAAACTCCGTAAGAAATCTATCCATTCCATTCCGTAAATAAATTCGTCCCTCATTTATTTTCTCCATTCCATAGATATATTTCTAAGCTCAAAACAAAGATGGCTATCTCGAACTATAGGCAAGGCGGAAGCCCAAATTGATGCTGCTGCTATCAGGATAGAAGTAATAACGATGAGCAACACGGCAAATCTTGGCAAAGTAGAACCAGCTACCGCCACGACGCACACGGTACGAGCTCGATGATGCACCTCTTGGGTTTTTCTGTGAGCTACTACCGTAACTTCCTTTCCAATCCCAACACCATTCCCACACATTGCCGCTCATATCATAAATACCAAGTTCATTGGATTGCTTTTTTCCCACAGTATGTGTTTTTTTATTTGAATTTGAATCATACCAGGCTACATTACCGATTGTATTGGAACCGGAATATTTGTAACCATTGGATTTGTTTCCTCCTCTCGCTGCATATTCCCATTCTGCTTCTGTGGGTAATCTGTAACCATTTGCAGAGAAGTCGCATTTAATATTTTTTCCACTTCCAGAATAGCAAGGAGTAAGACCTTCCGCTTTGCTTTTTTTATTACAGAATTCCACAGCATCATACCAGCTTACTTTTTCTACGGGCAGGTCATCACCTTTCCAATTACTCGGATTATTGCCCATCACTTCTTTCCATTCTTTTTGGGTCACTTCATACTTTCCTATATAAAAGCCACTAACTGTTACGGTGTGAATTGGTTTTTCGTCACTATCACCGGAGTTGCTTCCCATTTGGAAGGTTCCACCTTGCACGAAGATCATGTCGTCGTTCTGTGTGGAGTCGAAGGATGCTGTGCTTGTTCCTTTTTCCAAAGCCATATCCAATCGGGCAGTAGTATCCAGTTCTATCTTCAATTGCTTTGTGTCAGTTTTGTAACCGGAGCAAATGGCTGTAATCTTGTAATTGCCAATCGGAAGATTACTAAGATATTTGGAACCGCTCCAGCTCTGTACAGTGCTGTTGCCTTTTTTCAAGGTAACCTTTGCTTCCATGGGTTGTATTGCAAATTGTAGTTTTCCTGTTTTTTGTGTCAGAGTAAAGCTTTCTGTAACATTTTTTCCTTTCACTACATCTATCGTCCTGGAGTTGCTAAAGTATCCGTCTTTGCTTACTTCTATGCGGTA
This sequence comes from uncultured Candidatus Cloacimonadota bacterium, assembly GCA_964457455.1. Lineage (GTDB taxonomy): Bacteria > Cloacimonadota > Cloacimonadia > Cloacimonadales > TCS61 > JABMPU01. The sequence continues at coordinate 1,293 of CAYWJN010000021.1, read as the reverse complement.
TCTGCCTGCAGCTACTTCTTTGCTGCTGCCATTAAGTTTTTCATTGTTTATGTAAATATCACAATTGGAAGGCGTGGTATTAATCTTTAAAATCACAGTTCGCTTTTCCAGATTGTAAGCAAAAATATTGTTTCCGGTTTCAGTAACAGTAATCGTTTCCTCGATTGTTTCGTATTTACTCAATGAGAGACGCAAATTATATGTTCCGGGAAATTGAAAGGGTTGATAGTTTGTTTTACCTTTTCCCACATCATCGATGAAGATGTTTGCTCCGGTTGGTTCGGATTTTATCGTTACCATCACTGGTTCCACTTCCTGCAGAATCAGATTGTTAAATAGTGTCTTGCTTTTGGATACTTCAATATCTCTGGTAATGCTTTTATAACCGCTCTTTTGCAACTTCAAGCTGTGGCTGCCAATAAAAAGTTCGAAGCTTTGTCCTGTTCCCATATTCTTACCATCAATTATCTTCTCTGCATCTGCAGGATCGGAAACAATATTTACAATGATGAATTCCTTTTCAGGAACATTTGTCAGCACCATTTCATAAACACGCTGTGCTTTTACATTAATGCTGAAATCTGCCAGTATCCGCACTTCCAAAGGTTCGTAATCGGAGTGAGTGATCTTAACTACACGTTGATTGTCATTCATATAAAACTTATAGTGATGGTCACCAGAGCTGTATTCAGGAGCATGCTTTGTTGGTCTGCCAATATTTTGTATGCCAATACCTCTCAGTTCTGTTTTCACGATGAGCACCGGAGCCCATTTTCCGTCCGCATCTCGAACTTCCAGATTTGTGCGAGTTGCCGGTAGTTCTTTGATGGATTCAACTCGGAGAATACCGAGTGAGTTTAATGATAATGAAAAGATTACAATCAATAAAATAAATAAATATTTCTTCATTCCTTCTCCAAAAGCTTGGCGAACCCTGAAAAGACTTCTTTCAAAATTTCTTTCTCTTTAGCACTTTCAGGGTTACATTCACGTTTTTGTTTTATCACAACCTTGAAAGGGTCAACATTATAGTTTTTCTTGAAAGAGACCCTTTCAAGGTTTCCGCTCGTTCCCTTTACTAAATCTCCCTGATTCCGATATTACTTGTTTTAGTTTTGATTATCTGAATAAAATTTTGGAAAAGAGAAAACTCATTTTCCATCAATTCAGAAATTTCATCAATTTTGTTTTCAGCACATACAGCAAAAACAGATGAACCTCCACCACTGATATTACATCCAAAAGCACCTGCATCCAATATCTTTTTCTTAATTTTATAATACTCTGGAATCG
>CAYWJN010000020.1:0-33941 GCA_964457455.1 uncultured Candidatus Cloacimonadota bacterium | reverse complement strand
AAATATAATCCGATTGGGAAAATTGATAATATCTTTTCTCATATTAAATCCAGACCTCACAATAATAATTGCAAAGTATAAAAGAAATGAAAAATAAGAGCTAGTCATAATCAACATGAATACCGAAAATATTAAAAATAGATTTGAGTAATTGGTTCTTAAATAATCTTTATGCATTGCAAAACTCCTATAGTGGTCTCTATACAATACTACTCGATATAAATCAAACCCTTTTACTAGCATTTTCCACATCCTAATAGAATCTTTGTAAGCAATTGTATGGTGCTTTGCTAATAGCTCCTTTTTCCTAAGTAATTTTACATCAATCTTAGATAGATTTAGCCCTAGGTCTAAATCTTGACTCCTTCTATATTTAGTTCTCATACCTTTTACGAATTCCCATAAATTTTTCTTAATAATGAACAATCCACCTGTTGTTGATTGATATTTATCGTTTTTTAAAGAATGATAGTTTTCCTTATATAAGAAGTTTCCATTATTGTCATAATAATTATTTTCAAATTGTCCTGATACAAAATCATATTTTAATCCATTTTTTTCATCATATACTAAGGGAAGAAAATCTGCAATTATCTCCATATCACCATCTATAAAGAATAGAATTTCACCTTTTGATTCATTCGCACCAATATTTCTCCCAATTGCAGCGTTATACTTACCAGTTATCTGAAAAATTATAACCTTGTTGAATTTCTTTGCTCTTTCAATACTGTCATCAGTAGATAATGAATCCACATATATTATTTCATGCTCTTTTAGCTTATTATGTTCAATAGTTTTAAAAATGCTTTGGAAACATTTCGTTAGCTTCCAACCTTCATTTCTGCCAATTACAATAAATGATATCATATATTATTTATAAAATCCCAATCTTTTTTTGAAACCATTACTGTTTTTTTTTCACTATCATAATTTCCTGGAATGTAAATACCAGATTCTCGTACTTCACTGAACAGTAATTCCATCTCAGTTTTATAGCTTTCATAGTATGGAAAAATAGATTTATCAATTACAATCCCTAACATTCCTTCTTCTGAATTAAGTCTTGTTCCTTTTTTTTCTCCAACTCGAGGACCAGTTTTACCACCAGCTAAAGCTGCAATACATTCAATAGCCAATCCCAAAAAGAAACTTTTATACCAAAAAGATCCGCTAGAAAAAGTCGACAGACAAGAACCTTCTTTTTGTAATTTTTGTGGATCATTTGTTTCATTTCCACTTGAATCCCATCCGATATTAACAGGAAATTTATTATTCTGTTTATCCATTAGTCTTACAGCATTTGTAGCAACTGTAGATGTACTAGTATCAATAATAAAATTTGAATCAGGGAAACCAATACAAATTGGATTCGTACCTATTAATGGTCGTTTATCAAATGAAAAACCTTGAGTAGAAGCTGTATTTTTAAATAGAATTATTAGTTTTCCTTTTCTTATTAAATCTATGCAGTAAACTCTCAGAGCACCAATTTTCCCAGGATTTTTTATTGATATTAAACATATTCCAGATTTTTCAGATTGATCACTAGCTATTGATAGACATTGATAAAGATTATTAATTCCAATACCACCTTTTCCTTCAGAATAAATTATATTATCTTTTTTCACAATTTTAAAAAATGCTCGATTTTTTAATAAATGTGGATACACCGAATGTACAAAATAGTGTAGACCATGAGTTGATACTCCCATTTTTTCAGCTCTTATTAATAATTCAGTCAAGATAATTGCTTCGTTTTGATTAAGGTATTTTTTTACAATCGTATTAATTTTTAACGCAAGCAATTCGGAACTAATCTCGTAATCTTGATTAAAACTGAATGCCATAATTCCTCTTTTCTTTAAAATTACTTCTCATAGAATAATTGTTGTGCGATAGAATTCCATCGACCTTTGACTTTTCTCTTATTTATTAGGTATTTATAAACGTTTGCAAATTTTTTAGATTTTATGCTTTTTATTTTAAAAAGCACCCTTTCATAAAATTTACCTTCTTTCCAAATTCTATTTTTCTCATTTTTGAGTTTTTTATATGCCTCATTTGCTATTTCCCATCTTGGATAATAATATACTTCTTCAAGAAAATAATTTTTTTGTCTGTTCCTATTATATATACTCTCAAGTAGTAAATTAGCATTTTCATTTTGGTCATATTTTAAATCATATAATTCTTCCGATTTATTTCTTTTGTTATATATATATTTAAAATCCCCTGATCTAATCATTAATTTACGATTTTCTTGGAGATAATATTGAGAATCAGAATAGATAAATTCTTGAACTTCATATTTATTATTTAATATTATATTTTTAAGTTGTGTGTTAGATATTAAATCTGATACTATCTTCTTTCCATAATGATTTGGCGTAATCAGTGGAATTTTAATTGCTCCCTCATAGACATGGTTACCATAAATTGTTATACCTTTATCGCAATTCATATGTCCATGGTCTGCTGTTAAATAAATTTCATCATATTTAAAATATTCAAATAACATTCCAAGCAATTTATCAAATAAATCTATGTCAGAACCATATCCAGTTCTGCCCGCAAAAACATGAGGGCAATGTAGCCAAATAAAAATTGGTTTTTTCGTATTATCAAAAATATTTTTAACTTCATTGTAAATAATTTCTAATGGTTTAGCATCTTTTATAGACCGAACCTTTTCACCTTTATTATAATGTGTACCAATCTGTTGATGTATATTTTCTAAAGGATGGTAAATTGTATTTGAACAAAAAACCCGAGATCTTTTATGAGAAGTTCTATACCATTTACTACCAAATATTACATGGATCTCATATCCCCTTTCATTAAGTATGTCTGAAATCGTTGGACATTGAGTAAATTTTTTTACCATTTTATAAACTTTCCTTTTAGTTTCAAAAGGATTCAAACCAGAAAACATGGATGTAAAACCTAAAGAAGAAGAAGGTGCAGCAGTATAATAATTTTTGAAAACAGTGCCTTTTTCTGCTAATCTATCAATATTAATAGTTTTGTATAATTTACTTCCATAACAACTTAAGTAATCTTGTGGTCTTAGGATTTCTTTTGATAATAATAATATATTTCCCATTTATTTCTAATCCCAATTTATTTGTTTTGCTTTTTCATAATCTTCAGGGTAATCAATTTCAATCCAAGGTAGACTTTCAATATCTACTGCAAATAAACTTTGTTTTTTTATAATATGCATAAAAACATATGCAGGAAATTTGTCTCTAATCCCTTGTTTAATTAAGTTATCGCATTCCTTATATAGTATCTTAACGCTTTTATGGTTGAATTTTACAATTTGGACACTCTCTCCATTAGCATTGTTTGCTTTGATACCTTTATCGATTTGAATAATTTTTTCATTTTTAACAATAACATTCATTTCTCCATCGATTAGTTTCTTATTAAAATCAACTGCTAGAGTATTATCTTTTCTTTCTACCAATTTTACTAATATATCTTTATGGAAAATAATATCTGCATTCAATAATAACATACCATCATTAAAATTTTCTTTTCTGGCTAACCACATTGAATATAAACTGTTAGTTGAAGCGTAGTCAAAATTATGTATATATTTAATCTCATTACCTGCAATTTTTTTTATATATTCTGCTTTATATCCGGTAACAATTATAATATCTTTCTTTTTAATTCCCACTTTTTCTAACTTATTTAGTTGATGCTCTAATATAGACTTCCCATTTATATCTAAGAGACATTTAGGTTTGTCATTTGAATAATGGCTTATTCTTTTACCCATTCCTGCTGCTAAGATTAATGCTTTCATAACTTAATTCCTTTGTTTTCAAATTTTGAATCCTCTTTATTAACATTTGTGCTTATCAATATAGATGAATAAGTGAAAAAGTAACCAGTACCTTGAATAAAGCTTCCACTAAACATAGCACTTATTAAATAAAATATCCAAGCTAATGCTATTGCTTTAAAATATAAATTTTTGGTTGTATCTTTGGTTATCACTACTGATGCCTTTATACCTGTAAAAAAAATCAGAAAAAATGAAACAATTCCTGCAATACCATACATCAGTATAAATTCAATAATGATATTATGAGGATAACGATACTCTCCTATCATAACATACTTTCCCCATCCACCAGGTCCAAGACCGAAAACAAAGTTATCGGGCAGAAAATCAAAAAAGAGTATCCATCTATAGAACCTTTTTGTTGCTAAAATAGCACCGGGCTCTAACAATTCACTTGCTCTATAAAATAATAAACTTTCTGTTATCCCATAATAAATCAACGTAAAAAAGATAATTAAACTATAAAAAATTAAATATTTTATTGCTCTTCCCTTTCGACTTATAAAAAATAAGTAAAATAGCAGTACCGTTAATATTGACACAAGGGCTCCTCTCGTACCAGTAAGAGAAAGCCAAATAATTCCTAATATTGCAAAAGGAATCCCTAATTTTTGTATTACTCCTTTTTCATTTAATATAATCAGAAGAGAAAAAAACGTAACCAGACCACTCATTTGTCCTTGAGTAATTGCGCTAATATTTGGTCCTTTTCCGAAAAATGTTCTATCAGATAAAGCTTCGATACCACTAAATATAATTAGAGTTAACATTGTAAGAATCGAAAAAAATAATATCCCATAGAAAAAATCTTTATACATACTGTCTTTAAAAAAGAAAGTAGCACCAATAATAAATAAAATAAAACCCGGAAACAAAAACATATTAAGAAATTGTATTTCATATTGTTGTCCAATATGAAAAGCGTAAATGCTCATATACACACTCAATAAGAAAAATCCCCAAGCAATATTACTCTTAAATAGATTTTTTAAATTATACTTATATTGTCCTTTCCTACAATGAAAATATAAAATAAAAGGAATAAACACTATTGTTGTAAGATATCTAAATTGAACTAATCCCACTCCATCAAATACCATCTTATTTAATGATTGAAAGAAAAGGATATACGCTAATGTTACACCGGGTTTATTTCTTAGAGTAAAAATATTTATGCCTATAATTGTAAGAAAAATTATTAAAGATATCATAGTAGTGAATACTTATAGTATAATCTCGGATATCATTTTGTAATACATATTCGATACTTTCTTATAACTGAACTCTTGTGCAAGTTTATTTAAGAATTTCTCAAATTTATTATTAATATCATCATCGTTTAAAAAAAGTGTGATCAATCCCTTTATAATTTCAATCTTATTATTATTAACTGCTATTCCTCCTCCAAATTTATTTATATAATCACGAATTGCGCTTATAGGTGGTGTAACAGCTAGTACTGGTTTTTTATTGTAGACGTAATCTACAAATTTACTTGGTAAAAATGGACTCATTTCCATATTAGCTTCTAGAAGTAGTGCAGCAGTTGCATTTGCAATAATTGTATTAGATTCATCATATGATACTTGTCCAATTATTTTCACTATTTTTTCCATATTTAATTCTTTCACTTTTGATTTAAACTCAGAACTAACTATACCAATACAAAGAAGACCTTTAAAATAATCCGGAATTTGTTTATGAACTTCACGAATCGCAAGTAAAAATTGAGTTGATATTCTACTTTTTATTATTCTTCCAGCATGTACAAGCCATCCTTTATACTTATTATCCATTTTTTTATGTGAATACGACCCAATATGAGGTATTATATAAAACTTATCTTTAAAAGTCATTCTGAAAGCTTTTTTGGTTAAATCAACCCCATATTTACTAGGCATATGAATGGCATCACTAATTTTTAAAACCTTTTTTATCCAGTACTTTTCAAAATATGATTGAATGCCTTTCGTTTTTTTATATGGTGCTGGAAGTATAGAATTGGGACGGGGATCACTAAAAGATGCAATCCAAGGTAAATTCGTTTTTTCTTTTATCAAAAGTCCAACAAAATGTGACTCAACCGGATTTGAACTGGTAATGATGCAATCAGGTTGATTTATTTCGATAATAGATAATGCTTTTTTCATATATTCGTTCAATGACTTATTTTGATAAGGAAAAAATTTATAGTATTTTACATTTACCCTATTTTTAATCTTTCCTAGTCCCTTGAACGAACTTCTCAATTTAGTCGAAATATATATGGTTTGATCTGAATTATATTTATCAATATATTGTTTGGTTCTAATATTAACAATTACATAAGTAGTAATTCCAGCAGATTTAATAGCATCTACTACTTTCGCAAACTGAATTGTTCTAGCGCTATAATAAATTGGATCGTTGAGAGATATTATTAGTGCTTTCATAAAATTACATTTTATGAGAAATTATTGTAGAATCAATTTTAATAATTTTAGTTACTTTATCCACTGGAACTCTACTTGGCACATTTGGTTTCTCTGCTGGTATTCCGAATGGAATAGCTAAGTAAATATAGTCGTGTTTTTCTAACTCAAGAATATTTCTTAATTTCTTCTGATTAATAGGCTCACAATGATACATAGGGCATGCACCATAACCAAAGTATTCTATCGCTAATAATATATTTTGAGCAGCCATACCTGCATCTATTGCTGGTGCATATTTTTCAGGATGTAATCTTCGGTCAATTGTGATATATATTATATATGGAGCTTTGGAAATTAGTGCCTTGCTACCAGTCCCTTCAGTTAAAGGCGTTTTGTTAATATTCTTTACAACTACAAATTTGTAAGGTTGTCTATTACATGATGAAGGAGCCATCATCCCCATTTCAAGGATATTAAATATCTTTTGTTTAGGAATTGAAACATTTTTCCAGAATCTAATACTTCTTCTTCGATAGATGATATCCTTTAAGTCTTGTGAAAGTTGTTTTTCTTTTTTAATATCAGAAATTTTATTTTTATAATTTCCGTCTTTCCATAATTCATAAGATCGAATAATTCCCCTACTCCATTCTATATCTGGAGACTCAATCCATTTTGTATTTTCTAAGTAATGTAATATTTTAATTGCTTTTTTGTATTTTTCAAAACCTCTTATATTCATAATATCATATTTGTTTTTTATTGCTTTATCCAAATGATGACATAGATATCTAAAAGCAAGAACATTTTCACTTAAATCACAACCTTCTGGTGCTATTTTTATTTTTTTCTTAAAACTTCTTTTGTATTTATTTACAAAAATCTTTCTTCTCAAAAACAAAAATATTTTTTTTATTATTCTAATCATCGTTTTCAGCTACAATTCTATATAATATTTCTTGATATATTTTCATACTTTTTATTTCATTAATTTTATTGATGCCTGCATTTGCAATAATAATACGTGATAAAACCGTTTTACCAGTGATCTTATTTTTCTTTTTTATAAACTCCCATATTATTACTTTACCTGTACTTGAATATAATTCATTTTTCTTTCTTAATAACTCATCTTTAAATATCGATACAGCAATGAATGTCCCATTATTCTCTGATATGAAACATACAAAATCTTTTAAGTATTTTATCTTTACATCTGCAAATGTTCTAAAAGTAAAAGGAATTAAACATAACCCGTTTAAATTAGTCTGATTGTAGCATTCTCTAATATATAGTACTTCATCAGAAATAAATATTGTCTTTGATATATCTATACCGCTTTTTTTTATTAATGACTCATTTTCAATAGGAATATTAAAAATTGATTTAAATTTACTCAGAAATCGAATTAATACTTTTATAGAGAATTTAGGTATTTCCCATAATGGACATGAACCTTTGATTATAATGCCATTATTCAAATTATTTACTTTGCTTTGAGAAAATCCCTGATTTATCAAAAGCGAATTTCCATACTTGACATATGATAAAAATCCGGGCGTATATGATAGATTCACTTTCCACCTATAAATAGAATCAATTAGTCTACATATTCTGCCACTAAAAGGGATTTTTCTGGGAATACTTGCAAAGAACCCATGAGAATATGGAATAGCAGGAATTAAACTTTTTGTATTGTAACACATCCAAAAAGGAATGCTGCCAACAAGTCTAGGATCAATAATATCATCATCCCAATATAATTGTTGATGACCATATATATTTAGAGCTAAAGATAACTTATTCGATTTGAAACTAATGAAACCAGATTTTTTCCCAACAAATACTTCATTATTATTCATGACTATCAATGGAAAGGAGAAGATGTGAAAGCATTATTAAACCTAATGTCCAACTTTCATAAACAGTTACAAACATATATTGATCAAAACCTGCTCTTTGATTTTCGAATTTATTTGGTACAATAGATATATGCCCATCATTGCATAAATGATTATTCAAATGTTTTATAAGGTTATTACGTAATACATTATATTTATTATCATATGAAAAAAACTGGAATAAAGAAATTGCAAATATTGCGCTAGAATAACCAAAGATGGCATTATTACTTCTACCGTATGAACCTGCTTCGCCTGCAGGACTCACTAAGTTTTCTAAAGCGTGCAATCCCCTTTCTCCCATTTCAAAAATCTTATTATCTCCAATTAAAATTGAAGATAATATTGTAAACATTGTAATTGTTGCATGATAAGTAAGGTGAGGAACGCCTTTGAATTCCTTTTCATTATAAGGTATATCATAAAAAAAACCGTCTTCATATTGCCATTCAGATAATTTTCTATAAGCTATATTTTCAATAAATCTTAATTCTTCCGAGTTCAATTTGCTCTGAAGTATTTTTTCTTTTAATAATAATACAATCATCTTTGAGCAATGAATGTTATTGGCTCTTTTTGCACCATGCGATGGATTAAATTCTATAATTCCATTGATATAATCTCTGATTTTATCCCTAGAACTATTATCTTTTATGAAAAGCATTGATAATATAAGTGGAAATCCAATAAATGAACTCCCTATTTGATTAACTTTATAACCTAGATTTATTAAATATTGGAGTGAAATTTCACTATTTTGTTTATATTGAATGTTATTATATACTAAATACATTATAGAGGAACTTAGAATAAACCATGGAACATGATATTGATGGTCTAAAGGAGATTTTATATACTTATCGTAAAGTGCTCCTGTTTCATCTAAATTAGAACTTAGCCACAGATAAGGTAATTCAATAAAGTTAGGTAAGGGCAGTTTTATATCTATTAATTGTAATTGATTTATTAATCTCTTATAATTGATTGTATTTTCCATCTGTATCTATATTTTTAAAAACTTTTTATTAATTATATCTCAGGTCAAAATTTCTAATATTTCCAACTATATATCACTTAAAAAGTAAATAACATTTAATACAATCCAGCATTAATATCTATTGATGTACCGTTGATATAATCAGTTCCCCTAAGAAATTTAACTGCATTAAAAATATTTTCAGGATTTCCAAAATTTCCTGTAGGTATTTTTTCCTTTATTAATTCTTGAAATTTCTCAGGAACTTCTTTTATCATTCCAATATCAAAATATCCTAAATTCAGATTGTTAATTGTAATGCCTTTTGTTGCATTTTCAACTGCAATACTTTTTGTCATTCCCCATAATCCAGCTTTTGACGCTGCATATGCGCTGGTCCCTGGAATTCCCATCTGAGCAACTATGGATGCAAAATTGATTATCCTTCCATACCCTTCTTCTCTCATAATTGGCAATATTGCACGTATTACATTAAAAGTTCCAATCAAGTTGATATTAATTACCTGTGACCATATATCCAAATCAGCTTTATGAGCAAATGAATTATAATTGTTACCTGCACAATTAATAAGGGTCAATTTAGATATTTTATTTTTTAATGTGCTAATCCAATTTGAAACTGCTTTATAATCTGATATATCAATTTTTGTGAAAAATTCTATTTTATCTGTTTCTGGTTTAGTTGAATTATAAGTACCATACACATTCTCGCCTAATTCAACAAATTTTTCAAATAAAAACTTACCTATTCCTCTTGAAGCCCCTGTTATTATTAACATTTATTCCTCCTTATTTTAATAACAAATTAAATTTTAATTTGAAAGATTTGAAAACTCTTTTACATCTTATGACCATTTTATAATTGATGCACCAAAAGTCCATCCGGAGCCTATAGCTGCAAAAAGAATAATATCACCTTTATTTAATTTCCCAGCTCTATTTAGCTCATCAAGTAATATGGGTATTGTTCCACCAGAAGTATTTGCATATTTATCCATATTTGTCATTACTTTTTCAAATGGAAGACCAAGAATTTCAGCTGTCTTTTTCAAAATTCCAATACTTGGTTGATGTGGTATCATATAATCTATATCATCTACTGTTAGATCCGTATCAGATAAAACTTTCCTGATTGATTTTGGTAAAACTTCTGTAGCCGTCTTAAATACTTTCTTACCATCCATCTGAAAGTAATGTGCTTTATCATTAACCGTACATAAACTTGCTGGATTTTCCGAACCACCAGCAGGAACTGTAAAAACATATTTTCCTCTTCCATCAGAATATAATCTAAACGCCAAAAATCCTTCGTCATGGTTTGCATGCGATAAAACTGCAGCTCCTGCTCCATCACCAAAGAAAACACAATCTCTACTGGTCCAATCAGTTATTTTTGAAAAAGTATCTGCTCCGATAACCAATACATTATCATAAACTCCACTTGCTATAAATTGTGATGCTACAGACATTCCATATAAAAATCCTGAACATACTGCTGCTAAATCAAAAGCTACAGCATTATATGCCCTTAGTTTATCCTGAACAATACAAGCAGTAGAAGGACAAGGTCTATCTGGGGTTGATGTGGCAACTATAATCAAATCGATATCATCTTTATTTAATTTTGCATTTTCAATAGCTTTCTGACCAGCTTTCCAAGCCAGATCGCTTGTAGCTTCATTTAAGGCAGCAATTCTTCTTTCCTTGATCCCAAGATTTTTTTGAATCCATTCATCATTAGTATCTACAATAGATTCTAAATACTTGTTTGTATAAATTTTCTCAGGCACATATGAACCAGTTCCAATAATTTTAGCTTTTCTAACTATTTGATGCATATTTTCCTCTTTATAAGAAGGGGTTGTAAGTTTTCATTAATTGAGTTATTCTGAGGAGTGATCTTTATAAAAACTAATTCTTTAATTTAGAAGGTAAGATAATATATTAATAAGTTAAATGTTAATACTCTCTTTTATGTTTTTAAAAGGATATAATTTTCTTTCTTTTACATATTTTTCCGTGGAATATATAGTGATTCCTATCTTAGCAAGTTGTATTAAAACATCGCAGAACTTGTTAGCATCAACAACCCAAGTTAGTGCATCACCTATTTTACCTACTTTTATTAATCCTAGATTTTTATAGATTTCCCAAAAATAATGTTCAATGAAAGGATTTTTTTCAATTCTTGTTTGTGCAACTATGGGATCTAATGGTTGAACTTTAACATTAATATAATTACCGTCCTTAGTTTTACATTTTATTGTATAAGTCTGATTAAGTTTTACTTTTATAGGAAATTCATCTCCCATTATATCTTCTACATGATGATAAATAGTATGCCAAGCCAGAGAAATGCCAATTCCAAGAATTTTACCATTTAGTTTTACAATTTTTGCCCAAGGAGAATTTTCACCATATGTTTTATCACCTATGTGGTGGTTTTCTGTAACCATTTTTGAATTTCTGCCAACAGCTGACATTGAATGGGTAGGATGAATACTTTGAATGACACCTTCATATTTCAGAAACGCCGTAGGGATAGCACCTATTGTTGTAGTATTCGTTTTCATATCAAAAATATAATCCTTTTTTAAACATGTCTTAAGCATTGAGCCTTGTACCGGATAGGTCGGAAGAACTAGAGTGCCAGAAGAAGAAATAACTTCGATCAATGCATCAATAACTGTTTTAGCCCCGTTTTCAACATATCCTAAACTCTTCAAAGAAGAATGTAGCAATATACAATCTCCTTCCATTATACCTAGATTTATTAAATCCCTTTTGATTCTTTCCTTATTTATTAATTTAGCTACTTTTTTAATTGCTCTCTTTCTTTGATATTTGTGTAATTGTTTTATTTTTCTTTTTAGAGACTTAGGAATTATCATTTTGAATATTGGTCTTAATAGTTTTCATAATCATAATTCTTTGTTCCCTTCTTGCAGTAACAAAGCATCTACAAAATACTTTGCTGCCCAATTAGGATAATTATATGGTCTATATTTCCCCCAGATAGGATATGATCCTTGAATTCCACCCTGTATTCCTTTATTGTTGCTTTTTATAATTTGTGTAGATTTAACTTGATCAATTATTTTTAATGCAGCATTTAATAGTCTTGCATCATTGTTTTTCTTATATAATTCCATAAAGCAAATAGCTATTTGGCAATCACCTGTTAAACATGAATACTTGTCTAATGAGTTCCAATTTTCATCAAAACTGGCTTGCAAAAACTTGAATCCGTTCCTTTTTTCATCTTCATATTGTGACATAATATTTAAACATGCTTTATTAACAATTTCTACAATTTTTTGTTTTAATTCTGATTCAAAAAACTTTGCTGATTCCAATAATCCTTGTAAAGTATAACCAATTGTATGTGTTATTGGTAAGCTTTCTTTAGTAAATGCTGCTTGTTCGAACCAACCATTTTCCTTTGCATTTGATAATACCCAGAGTATTTGTTTCTTGGCAGCTTTGAAATATTTTTCTTTTTTGGTGATATTGAACACTTCTAAAATACTCCAAGCGACTTCTGTATGATAGCTATGAGGAATATCAAGATACACATATTTACTCCATTTACCATCCTCATCCTGAATTTCCAACAGCCAATTTGCAGCTCGTTCTGCTGCTTTCTTATATTGTTCTAATTTTGTCTCTTTATACAACGCGATCCAACCCAGGATAACTTGTCCTGTATTGAAAACTACTGGATTTTTTTTAAGTCCTACGCCGCCTCGTACAGCACCATTATTTAGTTGAATCTCGATTTCCCAATCACCCATTGTAATGGCGCGATTAAGGTACTTGTTATCATCAGCATAATGTGAGTATTTTATAAAAGTCTTAATAATATAACCCGTAGTTTCGGGATATGCCTTTCTCCAACCATTATGTAAACTGAATCCGGCAGATACTCCTCCACAATCTGATACATCTTGAGCAGAACAAAGCCAGTCCATAGCTGCATTCATGTGTTCTTTGCTTGAAGATATCTTTGTACGAATATTACACAAATTTTTTAATAGTACTCTACAATGTGCCCAGTCTTTAAGCATTTTTAATGTATATATTTGCCTTAACATCTATTAAATTTTACCCTGTGAAAAATGTTAACATATTACAAGTGATCTAAAATTGGGAGAACGTTGAAAACTCAATTATGCAAAAAGTATTTTAAAAAAACTAGATACTTTTAATTTTTTCATTAATTTCCAAAGATACTTTCTTTTCTTTCTTCTTAGTTGATTTTTGATCAACTGTTTGATATGAGGTGAAAAACAATCCGCTGATAGCATTATCCTTCTGGTTTTAATTGTATTTAAAAATCTTTTAGCCAGTGGTTGCCCACAATAAACACCTCCGGGATGAATTCTGCGATTAGCACCTATAAATCCCAAATCTGCAAAATTACCTTTAGTTGCAAGCATTGCATATAAAAATGGATCTCCATGAGGAACATTATTAAATTCTTCTGGAAAGCTAAGAATATTGTTTCTAATTACTATAGATGGCATTGGTACCTTTATCTCAAATATCTTTTCCTGTGAATAACGAGAAATCTCTCCACTCGTTTCGGTAATATTTATTAGTTTCCCGTTTTCATTTACCCCGTTTACTTGATGAAAGCAAAACGAAAACTCTGGGTTCTCTTCTAAAAAATCTACTTGCTTTTGGAGTTTCAACGAATCGGTCCAGTAGTCGTCACCATCGCACATGGCTATGTATTTGCCTTCATTGCAGGCATCTAAAAACGGCTTTGCCATTTCCATGCGATTTGATTTACCCCATGTGTTTTCCTCAAGGAAGAAACACTTAAATAAATTAAGGTATTTATTAGCATATTCTTTAATAATTTTAACATTATCATCAGTTGACGCATCATCTAATATGCAAATTTGGATAGGGAAGGTAGTTTTCTGCATTAGAAAACCTTCAAGCGCATCTCGAATATATAGCTCATGATTGTATGTAACACAATGAACACTTACCATTGGTATTGTATTATCATTCCAGTTATGCTCAATAACTTTAACCGGATTAGAAAAGGAATGATACTCATGTTTTTTAGAAGAATGTTTCAATATTAAAAGTCTCTTTTAATCGAAAAAATCAATGGATTCAATTTACTGATCCACAAAATAGTAATATTATTTGAACTTCTCATTTTAGAGTATTATTTATTTTCAATCTCAACATGATCTGGACTTAAACCGTTTCTATACCGGTCATATATTATTTCATAAGCTTGCTCTAAATGTCCTGTAGAATTTTTACTATCTAAAAGAGATGGATTTAATTTATTATAGTTTAACTTTTCTTTTATTTTAGATAGCGCTGATGAGTTTAAAGCTAATTCAATTCCCTTTAGCTCATAATCATTTTTGTTTTGGGTAATTAACTCGGATAAGTTGAATGCGTCTAGGTAGATACTCGCCACCCGACTCGAATAAGCCTTACCTTTATGTGTTAATACTGGTAATCCTGCCAACAGTGCAAAGTTGGCCGTGCTATGTGCACCATATGGATATGTATCCAGGAAGAGATCGGCCAGTCGATGGAGTGCAATATATTCATCAAATGAAACATGTTTTGTAAAAACTAAACGACTGGCATCCACACCACGATTTTGGGCTTCTTTACGTAGATTCTTTATTGCTTCTATATTATTAACTATGAGCCAAATTACACTACCTTCTACCGACTGCAATATACGCATCCAGCTATCAAATGTATAAGGTAAGATTTTCTCGTTACTATTAAAACAGCAAAATACAAAACCCTTTTCAGGTAATCCAAATTTTTCGCGAGAAACTCTTTGATCTAAAGCTTGAGCAGGTTTTAAGTTAACAGGTAGATAGATTATCTTTTCTGAGTAATGATGTTGATCTTCAGGTTGAATAATACTTTTTTGCGTAATCATATAATCAATGTAAGGTGCTCCCATCGTTCCAGGGTAGCCTATCGCATTAATTTGAATTGGTGCACAGTAATTAGCAAATATAGCGGTCCTTTCATGTGCACTATATCCTGTTAAATCAATTGCGATATCAATACCAAGCTCTCTAGACAATAGCGCTACATCCAGATCCGACATTTTTGCCACATCATAAAATTTGGTGAAGGCTTTAGAAATGCGTTGCCGCATAGCATCCTGGTTATTTGATTCAAAAAGTGAAAACCCATACAGCTCTATCTTGTCTTCATCATGCCCCTCTAACCTTTTTATCATCACATAAGAAAGTGCATGTTCACGAAAACCTGCAGAGTAATATCCAATACGAAGCTTCTCATCAGTTCGGCGAATGTGAAAAATAGGCCGTTTTTGACTTGCAGGAAATTTAGTTTTGTTATAATCCTCAGCTGCCTTTTTCTGAAGTTCAGGATTATCCAATAGTCCTAATAGGTGATATGGCTTAGCAACTTTTTTATGCTCTAAAATCTTTGCACTAAGTGTATGTAAATCAGCAGTTAGACCTGACCACTCACAAAGCTTCATTTGTGTCGTAATCTTGGTAGAAAGCAAATATTCATAATCGGGGTTAAGCTTTAATGCATGCTCATAGCTATACATAGCCTCCTCCAGCCTACCATTCTCTTGCAGCAAATTAGCAAAGTGGTAACAAGCTTTAAAAAGATCAGGCTCTTGATCCAATATTTTCCTATACAATTGTTCTGCTTTTTCTGCTACACTATTTCGATGATACTCAATCGCTTTGTCTAGCAATTCTTCAATATTCATAATTCAATACTTTTAGGAAGTTTATCAGACTAATGTTGAGCCACCATCACATATAATAGTTTGTCCAACAATATTATTGGCTGCGTCACTAGCTAAAAAGAGAGCTATTTCAGCAATTTCTTCCGGTAGGGCAACCCTGTTATTTTTAGGCTCATATCCAGCATAGGCATTTTCTTTTACGTCTATTCCATTCACTTCAGTTGCAGTAACGCCAGGGGCAATTCCATTTACAATTACATTTTTTGAAATAAAATCTCTGGCTAATCCTTTTGTAAAACCATTGGCTCCCCATTTAGAAATCCCATAAGGGGTACAATCTCCCTCAAATCCTCTGATAGAAGTAATATTGATTATTTTCGCACCATTAGTATTATGAATCATTTGATGTGCTGCCGCCTGACAAATAAAGAAGACCCCTTTGATATTGGTATCCATAATTGTATCCCATATTTTTTCATTTACCGAAGAAAACGAAACATTTGAATAAGCTCCAGCATTATTCACTAAAATATCGATCCCGCCTAATATCTCAGCCGCTTTTTGTATTTGCTTATGTGCAAGCGCAGTATTAGATACATCCCATATAAGATAGCGTATACTGCCTCCCAAAGATTTCGCAGCGTTCAATAATTTTTGTTCATCCCGTCCGGTAATTAAAACATTAGCTCCTTCAGAAAGAAATTTTTTTGCGATTGAATAGCCAATTCCACTACTGCCGCCAGTAACCAATACATGTTTATCACGTAAAATTTCCCCGTGAGCTAATTGCCCAACATTGACATAAACCACCCCACCTTTTCTTATAAATTTTATGAAATTCTTTAGGTAGAATAAAAACTTTGGTATTCTTTTTTGTGTTATCATATCGTTACCTATTCTAATAAATATTCTTTAACTTTGCTTGTTACCAATATAGCTTTGTTCCTTTTTTTTAAATAGAATCTAAAATTCCTTCAAGTAATCCTTTTTCTTTCAAATATGCTGCTAATAAATGTGTATCCGTTTCATAAGAAAACTCTTTAACATAATCTTTTATATGGTCTACAGCTATCTGGTCTCTATTATTATCGCACGCATAATAAACTTCTATTTTGCTTTTTAAATTATACTTTTCAAGTATTTTTTTTAAGTCTAATTCAATATTGTCAAAATCCAATTTTCTTATACAACTTTTAGAAAACACTCTTGCTGTTTCTTCATTAATAAAGGTTTGTGGTGAAAATGCCATTATACGGTCTGCGTTTAAAGCCATGCCGAATCTAATTGCTGCAAACCCTCCTGCTGATGCACCAAGTGTTATTAAACTTTTAGTAGTTTTAGGGATTATTTTCGTTAGATGCTCAATTGAACTTTCAATATCGCTTGTCTTACCTAATAATCCTTTTTGGTACCAACATTGCTTAAAATCTTTTACAAAGATAATATTGATATTTTTATGAACTAAACTTTTAAAAAATTCCTTGGGAGGCATAGATAACCCGTGTGCCATACCCCCAAATGCAATTAATGTTTTCGTTGAGTTTTTGTTAATTGTATCAATAGGTAACATCCTAGAAGATACACCATCAATGTTTTTCATCTCAAATACATCTAATGAATTCAATGCCTCATGTATACTATTTATTTTATCGTTAAGTAAAAACAACTTATTTTCAAGTGATTTTATTTTTCTTTCAAAAACAAAATCATTTCCTATTAATTCAAAGATATCAGAATCCTCAATATTTTGATTAATAATAGAATTTGATTTCAATTTCTTTTTAACATTTGCTAATGAATTTTGAAACTGTTTGCAATCTGGGTTTATTCTTAAAGCTTTTTCAAAAAATACTAATGCCTCCTCCGGTTTGTTTACTCTCATTGCTATATCGCCCAAATTGTGATTTGCCTCTGGATGATCAGGTATCTCAACTAATATAGCTCTATAATATTTTTCTGCTTCTTCCAACCAATTATACTTATGATACTCTTTTGCTTTTTCAAGAATTGAGTTAATGCTTTTTGCTTTTTCAAGAATTGAGTTAATACTTGTCTTATATTCCATTAAAACTCCTTATTTAAGTTATAAGCAGAATACTGTACTAACAAAATAACACTATTCTACATTTTATAAATTATTCTATATCCTAAAGTTCTTCTTTTATCATTGGCTATTTTTTATTTTCTTATTAGTATTCCTCTCATTTAATTAAATTAATTACCAATAGGTATTTTAGCAATTTGCAAATCTCTAAAAATCTCTTCAATATTTTGTTCTGAGGATAAAGCAGTTAATACTTGCTCATAATTTTTTGGTTTTTTAACATGCATATTCATAGCTCCTGAATCTTGCGACTCATATAGGTCTTTTTCTTTACATATTTGATAAGAAAAATAATCTTTTATTTCATTCCATGCATATCTACCTTTATCATTCATAAGAGTCATAAGTTCTACTCCATCATCCCAAGCTTTATATTTAGGACCCCAAAAATCACCAAGCCGAATATCTGAAGAAACAACATGTCTTCGAAATGCACAACTATAACATGCTTCTTGATATGGTACTCTTCTCAATAAAAATGCGTAAAAAATATCATTAAACCTATTTTGCCTATATTTATTTCCACATTCATCAATTACATATAAAGATGATTTTCTCCAACCTTCTGTTTTATCTTTAAAATTTATTTGTTTTATTTTTGAAATAGAAAATTTTCTTCTTAAATAATCTAAGTATTTATCCCATAAATTTTTAGAAAGCATGCCGGCACAGAAAAAATCTATCAAAATAAATTTATCAGCTATTTTCTTTTTTTCTATAACTTTTCTTAGTCCATATATTTGACAGGGTAAACCAAAAACAATTGATTTTTTCTTTTCTTTCAGAATTTTTTCAAGCGCTATTTTGGTATTACTCGGTATATACTTCGAGCCTCTATATTCTAAAATATCATCCAAAGAATCTGCTATATCATGTTTTGTAGTATTACTAATAGAATCATACTTTACACCACATATATTATAATCTTTTTCATAAAAATATTCAGCCAACCTAGTAGCGACACCTGCTGTCGTTACTAAATTCATATCATCAATATAATTATTTGTTACTGCAATAACTTCAGAGTTTTTAAAAGGATTATTGCTATCAAACTCATTAAACTTATAACATACATCGGTACATACACCACACATAGTACAGAGATCCATCTCAATTGAAGGGCGGAAAAAACCATATCTATCAAAATTCATACTAATAGCATTAGAATGACATGCTAGACTACATCCAGCACATCCTGTACAATCCCTTAAAGCACTTTCATCTAATATATTAACTTTACTTTTTGCCATTATTTATATTTCCTTAATAACTCTATTGTTTTTGCAGCTCTTTTCTTCCAATTTTCATTTTTCCCCTTAAGCTGTATTTTTATCTGCTGATAATTAATCTCAAGCAATGAGAACTTCTCTAATAGCTTTGAAGCAGATATTTCAGATAATGGTAATGAATAATCCATAAGTTCAGCCAATTTCAGAAAACCCTCCATTTTTTCTTCATAAACAACTGCAATAAACGGGACTCCCATTTTGGCTGAAAAAATATTGGAATGATATCGCATTCCGATTACAGCATAAAGTTTTGATATTACATACTGCTGAAAATAGGTATTCATAGTATCTGTCATAGTAAATGTATTTTCAGCAGAAAACCGATCCATATATTGAAAATCGTTTTGGTTACCAAACAATTGCGGAATAAACAATACACCATATCCTTTTTCACCCAGCATTTTAATATACTCTTGAAAGGAGTTGTTAATTCGATGAACCAGTTCCTTATCTTTTCCATATTTAACATGCCACTTAAAGTCGGTTATCGTAATACCTATAACCTTTTTAAATGATCCTAAAAAGTTCTTTAACTCGGTGTATTTTTCAAGTTTGTCCTGATTATCTGCAATATTAACTTCGTTATAAAAGGCTGAATCAATGGTTACATGGACATTTTTGGTAATGCCAATTTCTTCTAAATATTTTCTGGATATTTCCTCCCTAACGCACAATACCTGTGGGGTTTTTAATAACCATTTTATGATCCTGTTTGATTTCGAAGTATCAAATGGCCCCATTGATGGTGCAGCAACCATCATCGGAATGTTGTAGAGCTTTGCACAAATAAAAGGAACAAGATATTCCATTTGTTTTATCCACCAGAAACGCTTATTGATTACTGAGCCACCAGGCGAGTAAATGATTAAATCAGATTTTTTTAAAGTATTTACTGTTTTTTTTAATAAAGTATTTTTTCCAATACAACCTCTAGTTAAAGTCGTAATCCATATATCCCAGATTTTTGCATTGAATTTTGCAGGAAAATAGTTTACATTGTCCATTTCGGGAAATTGTTCAACCGATTTTCCGTCTTTAAAGATTATTGTAACTCTGGGGTTTTTATAGATTTTCTGCAAACCTTCCAAAAATGCAAATAATGCAGCCTCGTCACCTCTATTGTTCCAATGTGCGTTTACTATTGTTATATTTTTATACATTTGTTCTCCTTTTTTTTGTAAACTGTCATGAAAAACTTTTTAAATTTGAATAGTATTTTAATGAATCAAAAATCATATTTAATTCAATCTTAACATCATACTTTGCATTTCCAATTTTTGTGAGTAAAACAAAATAGAAATTATTATTCCTATTTTTTTTGTCGTTATTAATAAATTCTACAATTTTATTAAATGAAGGTGGGCTTAAATTTGTTATTCCAAAATATTTTTTTACGTTTTGTTCAATCATTTGAAATTCTTCTAAATACAATAAATTCATTTTCATAGAAAGATAACTTTCCATAATCATACCGGCTGCTATAGATTCTCCATGACTCAAAGATGGATTATCATATTTAAGGGAATATGCTTCTATTCCATGACCAATCGAATGACCAAAATTCAATAGTTTTCTCTCCTCTGATTCATAAGGATCATTTTCAATTATTCTATTTTTAATATTTATTGAATCTTTTAAAAGTGTATAATTGATAGAATTATAACCATAATGTATCAATTCTTCCCAGTGTTTCTTATTTTGAATCAAACCATGCTTTAACATCTCAGCAAAACCACTTTTCAATTCAAAAGTATCTAAAGTTTTTAAAAATCGGATATCAATAAAAGTCATTTCCGGTGAACAAAAAGTTCCTATCATATTTTTCAAGTCATTAAAATCAACTCCAGTTTTTCCACCAATACTTGCATCCACCATAGCTAATAAAGTAGTTGGTATATTAATAAAACGAATACCTCTTTTGTAAACAGATGCTGCAAAACCACCAATATCGGTAACAACACCACCACCCAAATTTATCATTAGAGATTTTCTGTCGCAACCATTTTGTAAAAGTTTCTTCCATATTTTTTCACAAGTTTTAATGTTTTTATTTTGTTCACCATGTTCAATTTCAATACATATGCTTTTAAAATCAGAAATCGTTAATTTATCAACTAATAGTGGCAAACAATCTTTCTTTGTATTATCATCACAAAGAATAAATATCTTACTGAAATTTCCATCTAATATGTATTTCTTCAATTGATAATAAGCTTGTTTATTGTCATTTAAGATAATCATAATACTTAATTAATTGAGTAAATTTCTTTAGATTCAAAAGCAGGAATAATATTTAGTAACTCGTGGAATGATTCAAATTTAACAAAAAGTAAGCCGATTCTTCCAAAAGGACTTTTTTCAACAACATCTCCCGGCATTACTAACGGAAAAAATTTTTTAATAGTTAAAGGGTCAGTTATCTCAAGAAATTGAAACACATCTTTTTCTTTTAGTGATATTGTATGTCTTAATATATTATTAATCTCTTTTGGTTGAGAATAATTTTCATTTTTGATGTTAAGAAATGGTTTTGCATAATACTCAGCATAGGGAAATCCTGTGCTAAATTCTATGAGCTGACTATATAAATCACCAGGAATGCGTCTTGTTATTTCTATCAGCCAGAAATCATCTCCATTAATAATAAATTGAGTATGTATTAAGCCATTATGTAAGTCTAGTTTTTCTATTATCGTTTTAATATCTTTTCTGAGATTTCTTAATATTTTTTCAGGAAAATGATTATCTGCAAAACTGATATCAACAACATATTTGTTTGTAGTACAGAATTCTTTTACAATAAAATCACATATAATCCTTCCGTCAGAAATAAATGCGGAATGACTATATAGTTCGCCTTTTACAAATTCCTCAATAATGTATTTATCTTTTTTAGAATAACATCTTGCATGAGAAATAGCATCAGCTAACTTAGTAGAATTAACATTATTAACAACTGTCATACCATGACCACTATATGCATCTACAGGCTTAACAATAATAGGTAGATAATCATGTACATTATTTTCATCAACAAATCTAGGAACATGAAGATTGTTTTCTAGAGCAAATTTTCGAAATTTTTCTTTATCATTAATAATATCATTTATTTCTTCGGAATCAATATTATAAAATTGCGTTTTCTTATTAATGATTGAGCATATTTTATAAGAAAAATCATTCCCACCTGGAACAAGAAAATCTATTTTTAATTTTGCTATTATCTTTTTTAGTTCATCAACATCTGCATAATCTTGATTAATATAATTATTTGAAATTTTTGCTAAAAAATCATCAGGTCTATTGCCCATAACAAATACTGTATTGTTCTTTTGTAATAAGTAATCATAAATAGGTTTAGCAGAAAAATTAGTATCTAACAATAAAATATTTTTTTTCATTAAACTAACTAGTGTATAATTCGATCCATCTATTTTCTTTACTAGATCTATCGACAGCTTCAAATAATATTATTCCTTCATCAGATTCATCTATTCCGAAAACTTCTTCTGAGATAAATTTTCCTATACTAATATAATTTTTCAAAGATTCAGCTATATCATTATAATAGTTTGCAAAGGCTTCAATAAAACCGGCAGGATGACCTGCTTTAAACCTCTCATACTTTTTCTGATTACATACTATAGCATCAGGATGTGTTCTATCCAATATCCATCTTTTCCCTTGTGAATCAGCTAAATATAAAATTTCAGGATTCTCTTGAATCCATTCTGCAGAACCTTTTTTCCCATAAATCCTTATCTTCATTCCATTCCTTGCACCTGAAGCAATTTTGCTGAACCACATATTACAAATTGTATTATCAGAATATTCAATTAAACAATTAACATTATCAATTATTGAATTATGATTCCCTTTTGATTCGCTTTTTGCAACTACTCTTATTGGTTTCTGAGCCAATAAATACTTGTTTAACATATGAAGATGTACACCCAAATCCAAAGATATCGTTGGAATGATTTTGTCTTCCATTCTCCATTTTTGAGGAATTATTGGATTACCGTTTTTATTTTTTTTTATTAAACTTTCTTGTGGCATTTCTATTTGTATATGAATAATTTCTCCTAAAATTCCGTTACTAATAATTTCCTTCAATTCTCTGATTATAGGGTATCCCAAATAGTTATAAATTACTGCTAAATACCCATTATTTTCTACTAAGCTTTTATTTATTTTATTTATTTCTTCTTTAGATCTTGCTAGAGCCTTTTCACAGATTACAGGAATTCCATTTTTCAGACATTTAATAACTTGATTTGCGTGCTGGTCTGTTGGAGTCAAAATAATTATTGCATCAAGATTATTTTTTTCATTTAAGATCAATTCTTCTATGGAATAATATAGTCTTTTTTTTTCAATTCTATATTTTTGAGCTGATTGTTCATTTATTACATTATTTCTACTAAAAAAACCTGATACTAATTTAAAGTTTCTATCCAAATTAATAGCAGCATAATGAGCTGATCCAACTGCAGAATTTATACCTCCACCGACAAATGCAACATTTATTATTTTCACTATTCCCCCAGAAATTTGTTTAATTGATTACTTATAATGAAAGCTAACTCTAAAGCTTGAGCTGCATTCAAACGAGGATCAACTTTGGTTTCATAGTTTTTCTTCAAATGAGATAGTTCTATTCCATCGATACCACCAATGCATTCTGTAACATTTTCTGATGTAATCTCTAAGTGAATTCCTCCCGGTACAACACTATTTTTTTTACATATTTTAAAAAACAACTTAATCTCATTTGTGATATCATGAAAATCTCGAACTTTGTATTTTCCATGTTTAAATGTGTTCCCATGCATTGGATCACTCATCCATATTACATTAAGATTATTATCCTTTATAATTTGAATTAATTGTTCAAACTTTTCTTCAATATTACTAACACCAAATCTTACAATAAGAACTACTTTGTTATCTTCATTTTCAGGATTTATTTTTTTAATTATATTTGCAATTTCATTATCTTTATATTTTGGTCCAACTTTTATGCCAATTGGATTCCCAATTCCTCTAACAAACTCGATATGAGCACTATCAAAATCTCTAGTTCTATCTCCCACCCATAAGAAATGAGCACTGGTATCATAATAACCACCAAAAGTTGTGTCTATTCGTGTGAAAGATTGCTCATATTCCAATAGTAATGCTTCATGGGACGTATATATTTCAGAATACATATTCTTCTTTGAAATTTCCAATGTTCCATTTTTTATTGATTCATCTAAATCTTGTTCTAATTTTTTGTAATATTCAATAGATGATATTTCATTATTAAAAAAATGCTTTTTCCAATCTAGTAAATTTTCAATATTACTATAACCACCTTGAATAAAAGCTCTTATTAGATTTAATGTTGCTGCCGATCGAAAATAACCTTCTAATAATCTTTCGGGATTAGGAATTCTGGCATTTTTGAGAGCTTTTGAATCATTAACAATATCACCTCTATAGCTTAGAATTTCTTTTCCATTAACAATCTCAAAATCAGAAGATCTTGGTTTAGCATATTGTCCGGCAATTCTTCCTATTCTTGTTACATCAACCGAAGTTTTATATTCAATAACCATTGCAATTTGCAATAAAATTCTTAGAAAATTATGGATTTTAGGTCCATGGCAATCATCAAAAGTTTCTGCACAATTCCCAACTTGAATAATAAACTTCTCTTTTTTATTTACTTTTGTAATTTCTTCTTTGAGTTTTCTTGTCTCGCCTGAAAAAACTAATGAGGGTAGTTTTTCAAGTTTAGCAAGTACATTTTCAAGATTTTCATTATCTGCCCATTTAGGTTGTTGCCTAATTTTATAATCTTTCCAACTGTCAACTTTCCATTTTTTCAACATTTTTGCCCCACACTATTAAATAATTCCGAGAATTTGTTAACACACTCATTTGATAAATCGATAACCAAAGCACCTGGTTGGCTATGTTATTAACCATTGGTTAGTTATCTTTATGAATTGATTTCAAAGAATGAAAGCTAGTAAAGTTTGAGATTAGAGGAGGAGAATAACGTCTTTTGTAAATATTGTTTTCCTTAGTTTTCAAATCTATAATATTCTTATTCATATAAATCATAGTAAATCGTGAAATAATTTCAAGAAATATATTGTAAAATTATTTTGATGATCTTATTAATATTATCATAATTTAATTCCCAATAAAGCGGAAGACATAAAATGCGTTTAGAAATATCTTCAGAAATTGGACATTTTTGATATTCTAAAATATTTGTGTAAGTGTTTATAGATGGATAAAAATATCTTCGTGGTAATATGTGATTCTTTTTTAATTCGGTTTCTACTTTCAATAGAATTTTCTCATTTTTAAAAATTATAGGCATATAGCTATAATTATATAACGATGGATCAAATCTTTGAAAATTAACATCATCTATATCTTTTAATCCTTCGAAATACAGGTTAAATAATTCCTTTCTTCGTGAAATAACATCTGATAAGTATGGTAAATTTGCCAATCCAAGTGCAGCATGAATTTCTGTCATTTTACCATTACAACCATCATCAATAATATCTTTTTTTTCATTATGTCCAAAGAACCTAAGCCTGCGGAGTCGATCAAACAATTCGGGATCCTTTGAAAAACATGCTCCACCCTCACCAGTATTAAATATCTTTGTAGCATGAAAACTTGTACAAGAAACATCACCATATTCCATAATGGACTTGCCATTGTATTTTACACCAAAGGCATGAGCAGCATCGTATATTACCTTCAAATCATATTTTTTTGCAATTTTTTCTATTGCTTCAATATCGCATGGATTGCTGAATACATGAACCGGCATGATTGCTACAGTTTTTTTCGTTATAGCTTTTCCAATTAAATTAGGAGCAATATTCAATGTTTTAGGATCGATATCTACAAAAACAGGTGTACAATTTTCCCATTTTATTGCACTGCATGTAGCAATCCATGAAAATGGTGTTGTAATAATTTCACCTTTAAGATTCAAAGCTTTAATAGCCAATTGTAGGGCGATTGTGCCATTGGTGACAACAACAGTATTTTTAATATTTAAAAATCTATTAATTTCCTTTTCCAGTCTCTGAACAAATGGACCATTATGCGTTAATATACCCGATGCCCAGATCTCTTCTAAATATTTGTTATATTCTTCAAGAGGAGGAAGTGATGGAATTGTAACCGGTATTATTTTATCTCTTTTCAGAGCTACTCCTTATTCTATCCAACACCTTTGCTTGATTTAGAATATCATCTTTCCATTTCTGTATATAATCTTTATTATCCATATTGCTACAAAATGTTTTAATTTCAAGCTTAAAATGATCACACGCAGGAAGAATAAATTCTTCTTTATAATTTTGCTGTTCAAGGATCAAAGCAGGCTGAAGATTTGCAGGAATGGAAAAAGCCCTAGTTAATGAAATCATTCCCTTTGTTCCCCATATGGAATACATATTCTGGTAATAATTGTCAAAACCAAATACAAGACTTGCTGTTTCCTTACCAAAATCCATCAAAGCATTACCAATTATTTCAACATCTTCATTATTATTATGCATTGTCGCTTCCACTCTTATTGGTTCTTTTTTAAATATCTTTCTAGCAGCATGAACTGTATAAGCTCCCGCATCTAATAATGCTCCTCCTCCTAATTTTTTTTTATATCTAAAATTATTATTATCTAAAGGTGGAAATCCGAATCTAGCATGAAAATGAACTGGTGTGCCAATTTTGTCTTCTTCTATTAGGTTTTGAACATAAGCATGTTGTGTATGATATTGATACATAAATCCTTCAAGAATTAAGACATCATTTTCTTCACATATTTTGAGAACTTCTTCTGTTTCTTTTAAATTGGAGGTTAAAGATTTTTCACAAAGGATATGTTTTCCTTTTTTTGCTGCTGCTATGCACATTTCTGCATGTAATCCAATTGGAGTAGATATATAAACAGCATCAATATCTTTTCTTTTTAATAAATCATGGTAATTTCTTTCCGAATCTACATTATATTTTTTAGAAATTATCTTCGTTTTTGTTGTGTCAATATCAGTAACCGCAACCAGATTAGATGCATCATTAGTATGTAATGCTGGAATAACTGATTTTTGTGCTATCCTGCCACAACCAATAACACCAAAATTAATTTTTCCCATAGTCAATTATACTAACCTTATAGCTGAAATTAGGCTTCTTGCTTGTATATTCACATAGTTATTAAATGTTAAGAAAGTGTATAGCTGATTCAAAGTCATCCAAATATAATTGGGTGGTAATTCAACAGGGAAATCATTTCCTGCCATAATAATCATATATCGGTTTTGTTCTCTATAGAATCTTCCACCCTCTTCTGACTGCAACGCATCATAAATAATATTATCTTTTTGCGTATTCAACACATAATCCAGAAATGGTACTGTCCCTTTTTCAATTTTTCTGTAATCATTATCCAAACACTGAACAGTTGGCGCAAATTCCACAATATCAAAATTACCACACTCCAGCTTTGCCTGTACAGCGAAATGAAGCAAGCCCTTAATCTCTTTGCATACAAAAGCACATAATCCTTGTCCCACCGGTTCAATCATTGGCTGATTCCATTTCACTACTTCCCTGTTACCAATTTTCACATCAATGGCTATTACTTTAAAGTACTTATTGTCTTTATGATAAATTTCTTGATCATCAATAATCCAATCTTTCATTTTATTTAATGGAATTTTAGAAACTTCGAGATCAAGATTACATTTTAATATTGTAAGAAAAGAGATAATTTCCTCGATTCGATGTAATCTATTATTTTCAGAAATCGCAGATTTAAGAAAAGCTTTTCCAATATTGCTTTTATTTGTATCATTGTTAGAATATTCATTAATCTCAGTATTAATTTTTGTAAAAGGTAGACCCGCTATTACTGTGCGAGTATCCATATTTACCAAGTTATTGAAATGCATGAGTTCCTTAATTTGGGGCAAAGTGAGCCAAAAAAAATTATCATGAACAGGTATTTCTTCATCTATTTTAACAATAATATTTCGGTTTCTCTTTTTTAAAAATCTGCCACCCTGTTCAGATTGTATTTGATCAAGCAATATTTGAGACGGTTTTACATTTTGAAAATATTTAAGATACAATGGTTTTTTCCCTTTATGTACACATGTATAGTTACTTTTTGTTGCTTGAAGAGTCGGAGATAACTGAACATAGTTTACATTTCCCGGCTCAATCTTAGCCTGCATAAGAAAATATAGAACACCCTCAATTTCTTTGACTATCATTCCCAAAAAACCGATTTCGGGTTGATTAATGATGGGTTGATCCCATTCAGGTACTCTTCCCCAATTAGTTTGCAGGTTAATGCCGTCAATAGTAAAAAACTTACCTGATAAGTGTTTTATCGATTCACATTTATCAAAATATTGCCATAATCGAAGTTTATCAAAAGAAGTTTTTTCAATTTTAACATCAACTGAGTCGTTTTGTTGCTTTAACCAATCAATTATTTTTACTGTAATTTCATTAGCACCCTTTTTACTTAAAGCATTCCTGAGAAAAAATAATGATGAATTATTAATATTAACAGTCATGTTTATTATCTTTTATTTCTTTCAAGTGTTGTGAAATTATTTCTTTCAAATATAAGTAATCATTAAAACACAGTAATTCAGCTATTCCAACAGATAAAGCAATACCAAGGAATATTTGGATAAGCAGTTTAAACAGATTAGGTATTTCCAACAGATATCCGGTAAAAAAAACTACCGACCCAACGAAAACAGCTAAAAGAAAAGACGGTAATATATCTTTCAATTGGTTTAAACTAGAATATCCAATGAGTTTGCCTGAATAATAGGAATTTAAAAAAAACGCTATAAAAGAGTTGAATGTCATAGCAATGATCATAACCTGAATTCCAAAATAAACACCGATTATTATTGCTGGAACCGCCAGTATTTTTTTTGCGATTTCCAAATTAAGAAAAAGATCGGATCTACCTTGAACCTGAAGCATGTTTAAGTTTATAGCATGCAAAGGATAAAGCATTCCTGAGAAACAAAGAAGTTGTAAATAGATAACAGATGGTAACCATTTTTCTCCGATTAAAGTAAGGATCAAAGGTTTTGCCACAGCAGCTAAGATTAACATTAATGTAAATGTTATTAACATAGTACTTTTTATTAAACGTCGATAAGCTTCTTTTAATTTGGGAATATCATTTTGCATTTCAGATAAAACAGGATAAGAAACACGTTGTATTACTGTAGTAATATTTTGAGACGGCAATTTTTTAAATTGGTCTGCTCTGGTATAGTATCCCAATTCCGTTGCTGAAAAAAACTTTCCAATTATTAGTAAATATATATTTTGATAAGCGGTGTTTAGAAGCCCACTTAAAAGTAGTTTATAACCAAAAGAAAACATTTCTTTAAATGCTTTTATACTAAACTCAAGAGTTGGTTTCCATTTATTCCATATCCAGAGAAAAAGCGAAGTTAATGCATGTCTTGCAAGCAATTTGACGACCAAACTCCATACTCCATAACCTGCATAAGCCATAATAATACCAATGATTCCTGAACTTATTGAGGCTATTACAGATACTCTTGTTTGAAGTTTGAAATTGATCCTTTTTGTTAATTTTGCTCTTTGAACAATTGCAAAAGAATCAAATATTAGTGTTAATCCCAGTAATTTTACAATCAGAACTAATTTAGGCTCTTTAAAAAAGTTACTTATAGCAGCAGATGCAAAGAACAATACAAAATAAAATATAATACTCGTTGTAATATTGAAGTAAAAAATTGTAGAATAATCTGTTTGAGTAGCATCTCTTTTCCTGATTATTGCCTGAGTAAATCCACTATTAACGAACGAACTAGAAATTGCAATAAAGATAGCAATCATACCAATAAGTCCAAACTCTTTGGGAGTCAATAACCTAGCCAGTATAATACCCGCGATAAATTGTATACCATATCGTGAAATATTATCAATCAAGCTCCAAGTAAGTCCATTTATTGTTTTTTGTTTTAAGCTATTCATTTGTTTTTTTTATATTAGTTGCCAATTCTTTTAAATAAAGACCATATTCGCTTTTCCCAAAAAACTCTGCACATTTAAAAAGCTGCTTCAGGTTTATAAAACTTTGACGATAAGCGATTTCTTCCAGACAGGCAATTTTCAATCCTTGCCTTTTTTCAATAATTTCCACAAATTTACCTGCATCTAAAAGCGTATCATGGGTTCCAGTATCGAGCCAAGTAATGCCGCGACCTAATGGGTATAACTTCAATTGCCCTCTTTTTAAATACTCTTCATTAATAGATGAAATTTCTAATTCACCTCGCTTAGATGGCTTTATAGTTTTAGCTATTTCTATAACTTGATTGTCATAAAAATAAAGACCTACAACCGCATAATTTGATTTTGGTTTTGTAGGTTTTTCTTCAATAGATATGACTCTCCATTCTTTGGTCACTTCTGCTACACCATAACGCTCGGGATCATGCACATAATAACCAAATATCTCAGCACCTCTTTTAAGATCAGCAGCTCTGCTGAGAATCAGCGGAAAATTCTGCCCATAAAAAATATTATCCCCAAGAATGAGACAAACATTATCCCTTCCAATAAATTCTTCACCAATGATAAAAGCTTCAGCTAAACCATTGGGATATGGTTGTTTTGCATAATATAGTTTCAAGCCAAGTTGAGCACCATCTCCGAAAAGTTTTTCAAAATTAGGTAAGTCATTGGGTGTGGAAATAATCAAAATCTCCCGTATCCCTGCCATCATGAGTATTGACATAGGATAATAAATCATGGGTTTATTATATATTGGTAAAAGTTGTTTGGAAATGCTTAAAGTAAGCGGATGTAAACGTGAACCTGCACCACCTGAGAGGATTATGCCTTTCATTTATCTATCCTTATAATTCTGCCTAATCCATTTTCTATATTCACCGGACTTAACATCATTAATCCAGCACTGGTTTGATAAATACCATTTAACCGTTCTTTCTATACCTTCTCTAAAATCCACTGTTTGTTTCCAATTTAATTCTTTTTTAATTTTATCACAATTAATTGAATACCTGCGATCATGTCCCGCTCTATCTTTCACAAACGTAATCAATTTCTTGTAATAATCTTGCTCTTTATCTATTTGTCTGGCTACTTCTTCGCAAAGTAATTTTATTAAATCAATATTAGTCCTTTCATTATCTCCACCAATATTGTATGTTTCTCCACGTTTTCCATTTTTTATAATTGTCCAGATAGCATTACAATGATCTTCTACATATAACCAATCCCGAATGTTTTTCCCATCTCCATAAACAGGAAGAAGTTTTTCTTCTAACATATTATTAATCATCAATGGAATTATTTTTTCAGGAAATTGATAGTATCCATAATTGTTGCTGCAACTCGATATAGTAACTGGAATCCCATATGTGTGAAAATAAGCCATTACTAGATGATCTGCTGAAGCTTTAGTTGCAGAATATGGACTTCGTGGATTATATGGCGTGTTCTCATAGAAAGATCCAATTTCATCTAGACTTCCGTATACTTCATCTGTAGAAATTTGATGAAATAAAACATCTTTTCTACCTTTCCAAAACTGACGAGCAACTTCTAACAAAGTAAATGTCCCTTCAATATTGGTTTGTATAAACCTTAATGGTTTCAGAATTGAGCGATCTACATGAGATTCTGCTGCAAAGTTTATAACATATAGCGGATTGTATTCTTTGAAAATTGAGTTTACTAATTTCAGATTACAAATATCACCATGAATGAATTTGTAATTTTGAGAATATTCTTGTTCAATGTGTTTAAGATTTTCAAGATTTCCAGCATAAGTTAATTTATCAATATTAATAATTTTTCCACTAAAATCTGAATTCTCAAAAAGATAATGGATAAAATTGGATCCTATAAAGCCAGCGCCACCTGTTACTATAATATTCATTATTCTCACTGTATCCCTGAGTTAGATACTTCTTGAATTAAAAAAGGATTGTAAAATACTTCCCCAATATGTTCTTGTTGAAATTCGTCAAAATCATTTTTATCATGGATTAAATCTTGAATCTCTTGTTCATTTATTGTATAATAATAGTTGTTGACTGCATCAATATCAACTCCAATACCGTAATTAGCAAATTCTAACTGTATTGCATATATTTCACAATTTATATTATTATTATGAATATTAATATATGTGTAGTAGTTATAAATTCCAATGTCCGCATTTAAATTATTCGAAAATATTGTTGGATGAGAATTTGATAGTATACTCATACAACAAAAACCTCCAAGAAACTCATTAAAAAAAATCTCGGATAACGAATTATACATAAAGACAACACCTATATTGAAATTAATAATACAATTATTTTTTATAACTGGATTGCTATAAGTTTTAATTTTTATTCCGTTTTCACATTCATTTATCATATTTTTTTCAATTACTCCATTGCTGACTTGATTGAAATATATCCCTGCATTACTATCATTTGTAATTGCTTCACTCAATAAATTACTGCAAAATGTAGAATCCACGCCTGTACTATAAAATCCACACTGCGAATCCCGAAAAATCCCATTCTGCATATGCAGATTATTTACTTGGTTCAACAACCCAGTATTAGCCAAATCAAATTTTCCCCACTCGATGAGACCGTCCGAGACAGAAGAAATGGAAGAGAGTTCGAGGGAGTTATATTGTAGGAATTCCTCGGAGCGATCAAATTGAAAATTGAAAATTGAAAATTGAAAATTAGAAGAAAAATCAGTCAATGCGAAACCGTCGTTTGTGGTGATCCAGAACATGTTGTTTTCTTCACCTTGAGCGAAAAGATTACCATAAATTTTTAAATCATTTGCTGGTTCAATGCGGATAATAGCTCCGGGTTGGATTTCGAGATTTGTCCCAGGAGTAAAGTTTGTCGAGTTTGCTCCTTCTTCTCCAATAATATAGTGATGGTCTGTCTCAAAAACCCAATCATCAGTAATATCGCCGGAGAGGTGGTGTTCTGCATAGAGAACCAAATCGCTGGTGCGATTTGAAGGGTTAAAGGTTAAAGGATAAAGATTAAAGGATCTATTTTCTCTAATATTTACCTTTTTACTTCTTACTTTTTCCTTTTTAATTTGATCTGCAAGAAGATTATCTCCCTTGTTTATTTCAACTTCGAGCAGATACTTAAATCCAAAACTGTCTTTTAATGCAACAACATTATATTCACCAACTGGAATTTTTTCAATTAAAAAATTACCTTCAGTATCGGTTTCGGTATATTTAACCGGTGATTGAAATCTATGGTCGAATTCGGTATGCTGCGTTATTTTTATTCCAATATGAGGGTATTGGTTGTTGATTCGGGTAATTGTCGTATCAAGCGTTGCTAATTCATACAATGCTATAATAATCCCAGAATTATCTTCTTGATTTTCTAAATGAACTATTCCCGACAATTCCCCTGTGGGTGTTTCTGTAGTTGAACTACATCCAAACAAATTGAGCAATATTGGAATAAAAATAATGTAAAATGTAAAATGTAAAATGTAAAATTTATTTTTTCGCACTTTCTGTTTCTTTAGAAGTTTTTACTAT
>CAYWJN010000019.1:25945-34827 GCA_964457455.1 uncultured Candidatus Cloacimonadota bacterium | reverse complement strand
TAATTGTCCTACCATTCTTGTTAATTTAAAATTCTACTGCATTATTTGGGTTTAAAAATTCTCGAAATTGTAAAAAGATTAACCTTGATTTTGGAGATTTTATGTATTGTAAGAGTTTAAAATGTTAAACAATTATTTTTATAAAACTTTATGTGCCTTTCAGCAATAGCTTCCCAGCTGTATTTTGTCTTTACCAAATTAGCGCCTTCCAACCCGATTTTTTTAGCATTTGCTGAATTTTTAAACAGGTTAATCATAGCGGAAGCGAATTCTTCCGGATTTTCAGGATTGATTAGAATACCATTTTTACCGGAAGTGATAACATCACGGATTCCTCCAAATTTGGAAGCGACAACTGGAGTTCCGCACGCCATTGCTTCTGTGGTGGTCATACCAAAAGGTTCAAACAGAGATGGAAGTACAAATATTTTCGCCTGCTGGTAATAGGGAACGAGAAGTTCATCCGGAATGTAACCGAGAATTTGTACTCTATTATCCATCTTATGAGCTGAAATGGTTTTTCTCATTTGAGCAAAAATCTCTTTTTCACACTGTTGTGGTTTTGGAGAACCTCCTCCAATAACCAGATGAATATCAGCAATTTCATCCTTTACTAAATCGAAAGCTTCCAAAAGCAGGTCATGACCTTTGTTCGTATCAATTCGACTGAGACAAAAAATATATTTATCCGGTAGATTTGTTTTAATCTTTTTTTCATTTGCATCTGCTTGCTTGAAATTGTGTACATCTGTTCCACATTCGATTACAGTAGTTTTATCAGATTTGAATTTATAGAGTTGTTCAAGTTTTTCTTCCTGAACAAGGCTGGTTACTGTGTTTGCTCTTGCAGTCTTGAAAATTCTTAATTCTTCAGCAATCCGATGTTGGAAATTATACTTTTTTTCCATCTCATCAGTATTACCGCCCATTTGTTCTTTTTTCCAAGCTCCAATTGAATGAGCTGTAAAGAACAAAGATTTATTCAAAGCTTTGGCAACTTCAATCCCAACAATTCCAGCATCAACATAATGTGCATGAAAAAGATCATAATTCAAATTTTTTCTCTGAATAAAATCTATCATATTTTTGGCTAATTCATCGAGAATTCCGTAGATTTTTTCTTTAGGAATAAACTCCCAATTTCCTGCTGGAATACGTATGATTCTTACATTTGGATAACCTGGAACATGTTCAATCTTTTTTTTAGATTTTTCAAACCAACGAGTATAAATATCAACATTTATATCCAATAAAGATAAAGCTTTTGCCAATTGCAGAACATAAACAACTTGTCCGCCAGTATCAGTTCTTCCCAATTGAGGGATAGAATCAAAATAACCGTGAGTGCTGAGCATGCAGATATTATTAATATTTCTCATATTTTTAATTCCCTCTTATCAAATAAATTTCAAATTACAAATTTTAAAAAATCCGATCATTCCCATCCGGCAGCTGCCGGATGGGAATGCAATTGGAATCAAAGTTAAATTTTGCAAAGTATGTTCCGAAGAAAATCTTGGGAACAAGAAAGAAAAATCTTTGGAACTATAAGCAATATGTTGCAGAAATTAATTTTTTCTTAGAGTAACTCTTTTATTAGCAATGGAAGTGTAAAGATTATTACCACTAACATAACCAATTTTTACAAAGCCAGAACTATCATAAAGACCTTTTCCTTTTACAACACCAGAATCAAATTCTGTATTTTGGTTATCCCAATCAGAACCAAATCCCGTTAAAATCGTAGTTTTTCCAGACCAAGAATTACCAAGAATTGTAATTCTTAGTTTTACTGAACTATCTTTGTAAACATATGTACCGTTAATTGATGTACTACGTGAATTATTACCACTTGAATTAATAAAACCAATAAATATCTTAAGAAATACTATAATAATAATTGCAATTAATGCGAATTTGACAATTTTACCAGCTACACCACGATTTTTAGTTGATTTTTCAAATTTGACTTTGTTTTCTTTTTTTTCTTCTATGACTTTTGCAAATAATTTTTTGTTATTAGTAGCATCGTAAGAATATTCTTCTTCATTTAGATTTGGTACTTCAACTGCTTCTATTGAAACAATTAAATAGTTCTTGCATCGAGGACACTGAACTTTATCTCCACTTTTTGAGGATTTCGTTACTATAGACATATTACAATGAGGGCATATAAATTTTAATATCATTTTTTCTCCTTTTTTTTAAATTATTAATTATTTATACTTTTTATAAATAGTGTTACCAACTTTAAGTTTGTTTGATGATATTATAAAAATTGTTTGTGTTCTATCATCATTATAAGTTAATTTAACTTTATTGCTTCCAATATCTTTCCAAGTACCATGCTGAGTTCCTATATCAAAATAAATTGTACTAGAATTAAATTCACCATTACTAAAAAATTTAAATGCTCCAGTAGGATTAGATTTATCTGGATAAACCCAATCACAATCAGTTAAAATCGATTTGGCTGATTGACTACAAGACAATAAAATAGTCAAAATAAATAAATAAATAATGATTTTTGCTAAATTTTTCATTTTTATTCTCCCCATTTTATTAATCAAAAAATGTCCTAAATAATAAAAAAGGCTGTTTTTTCGTAAAAAGTCGGACACGATCTGAGGAAATCTGTGATGAATTTTCTCACGAAGAATTTCATTATAAATGTAGATACTTCTAAAGAACAAGTTGAAAGGTACATCATAATGACAAAAAATATCCTATTTTGAAGAACTCATAAACATTGTTAATTCTAATGTTCTGAATTTGGTCATATGATATCCTACTTTTTTGATTATTGAATTATGAATAGGTAGAAAACTTTTTTCAGAAGTTAATCTAGTACAAAAGTTCAAGTATTGTTTGTAAATAGCAGGTTTTATAAATTGATTATATGAAGTAGGATTTCCATCCATTAAATATCGACAGACCCTACTATCCCAAATGGCATAATTTTCAGGATTAATAAAATGTAAAAGTTTAGATGTGCCGACTAAAGAGTTATTAAAAAGTTTTATTAGAAGAGTTAAATCGTCATTACTCATACAATAATTGCATTCTTTCTTTACTTTATTCAAAATCTCAATAGCTTCATTATAATTATCTGATTTTGATTTAAAATGGAATATTGTTGGCATCCATCCATAAGTGAAATTAATTCCAATAATTAAATGATGTTTTT
Organism: uncultured Candidatus Cloacimonadota bacterium; assembly: GCA_964457455.1. Taxonomy (GTDB): domain Bacteria; phylum Cloacimonadota; class Cloacimonadia; order Cloacimonadales; family TCS61; genus JABMPU01. Next base: position 31,640 of record CAYWJN010000019.1, on the reverse strand, counting down.
CAATTTTTTCAAGGTTATTAAAATATTCTAAGAATTCATGATAAGATATTAAAAATGTATCGGGTTTATGAAATTCCACATTCTCTTCATCTGCTTTAATTTTACCAATAGAAATATTATCAAACATTTTAATTTCCTCCAATTTTTTTAAGTTTTTTTTCCGTCAATTTTAATAAACCAATAAAAGTAAAGTTAAACTTTGCATTCAAGTTTGTTCTCAAGAAAATCTTGGGAACAAGAAGGCTAAACAAAAGTATAATTTCAAAATCCAAATTTCAAATGTTATTCGCAAGATTTATCTCAGAGCATAAATTAATGCTGTGGTAAGTTTTAGAACATCAGAATTGGTTTTTTCAACTAAATGAGATAATTTTAAGGCAATTTCCATATTTACTCTAAAACCGATCCTGGGATTTGCTTTACAAATATGCATAAAGTCTTTGTGGGTTAAAGTATAAAGTTCGCAATCAGAATTAGCTGTGACAGTAGCAGTTCTTTTCTGAGATTCCAAAAGTCCGATCTCTCCAAAAAAAAGGCAGTCTTTTGCAGAAAGTACGATAAAAGTTTTATCTCTATCTTCTTCTTCATCGAGCATAGTGATTTTTTTGGAAATCCCTACTTTGCCTTTGTAAAGAATGTAAAGTTTATCTCCCAATTCACCATCTTTGATAATGACTTCATTTTCCTTTACTTTAATTAGTTTCAGTTTGGAAGAGAATGTTTTTAATTCCTGTTCGGTCAGGTTTTGAAAAAGTTTAACTTTTTTTAAGAAATCTAAATCCATTTTTCCTCTCAAAGTACAATTGCTTTATCTGTATCTTGAATTATGTATGATGGATCTGGTTTAACTTGAATGAGATTTTTTCTTTCTTCGGTTTTGATTTTCTTATTGGAGAGGTCGAATTGTTTTTTTATGAAAGTATCTATTGAAGAAGAATCACCTGACAATACATTATCAATAGAAAATTCCGGTTGAACCGAAGTAATTCCCAAAAGAATTAAATCTTTTTTTTCTTTGAAGAAAGCAAATAGTTCATCATAGGTTTTAGTGATGAATTCCAAAGGAATATTTATTTCCTGAAAACCTTTACCGTCAGCATATTTCAAAGTTTCTTGAATAAAATCCGGAACTGCTGGATTTAAAGTGGAATTTGCCAGAATATCACCACCTACATCATCATAGATTATTACATTCCGAATTTTATCTCTTTGCAGAGTGGAACTATATTTTTCTTCTTTAAGTTGAACACTGATTTTACCTTTTATTTTGAGATAAGCAATATTATGTGCGGCAATGATCGTCCTTTCATCGGAGGGAACCGAATTCGGTTTGCTTTCATCATAAAGCAGAATGATATGTTTTGCTTCTTTAACGTTTGCTTTATTCAAGATGTTTCGATTTGTAAAATCTCCTCGGATAAATTTCAGGTTTAAATTGCTGTAATTATTCTGGATTGCAGATAACTCACTTTCGGCTAATTCATTAACCAGAATTACAGTTGGAATATTTTTGGGATTCATCTTATTTAAAAACTCTAAAATCCTTTTTGAACTATTATTCCAACCGCAAATTAAAATATGTTTTTTTTCTTTTATATCGCTCAAACCTCTTCTCTCCTTTAGCTTTATATCGATAAAGCTACTTGCTATAAAAGCTGTAAAAATTGCTAAGAGAACCAAACTGAGAAGAATGACTATCATAGCAATAAATCTACCCCAGAAAGTTATGGGATAAAGATCACCAAAACCTACAGTTGTGAAGGTTACCAAAGCCCACCAAAACGCATCATAAAAGTTGTAACCTTCACCTTGAAACTCTATTAAAAGAACACCTAAAGCACCTAAAAATATTACGAGAAATATTATCAAGGCATATTTCAATAACTGAATCGCTATTCTGTTTTTTGAAATTATCCTAGAAAAATTTCGCCAAGATTTCACTTAACCTTCCGATATAAACTATTTCAATAAGCAACGAAACACGCGAAAAAACACGAATACTATTTTATTAACTTCTTAATACCACTCTTTCTCAAGCCCCTGAAACCCCTCGTTCCCATCCGACAGCTGCAGAATGGGAATGGAATGCAAATTCAACTAAAATTTATCATTTTTTCTTAGCAAGATTTTTTTGGTATGAGTATATTGATTTATCTTTCATCTTTTTTAGATAAGTCATCAGTTATCAATTTTTCTATGAAATAAACGAAATCTTTTGACAAAGTGATCCAAGGTTTGGCTAATTCTTTATCAACTAGGAATAGGTCTTCGTAATCGCTTTGTTGACGATATTCAAAAAGAATATTATAAAGTTTACCCAGGTCTTTTGGGATTATATCAGGTTTTACAAAATGTTTATTGAGTAATGACCGCACGCCTGCATGTTTTGATGATGAATAGTTTTTACTTAGAAGTAGTGCATTGGTTGCGTAAAAACATGCATAGTAAAGCCGATTAACACAGGCGTTCCAATGCTCCATTTTTGCCATCTGTTCAGCTTCATCAATAGTATCTTTTGCTCTTTCTAATCGATAAGAAATCAATTCATTTATGTTCATATTTCAATTCCTTCTCTTTGCACATTTTTATAAAATGGTGTAATTTGGAGATTTTCCCATTCTTGCTTGCTATGGATAATCGAACAGAGGACTTCATCCATATCTAATTCTAAATCATAAAGTTTATATTTAATTTCCAGTTTTTGTTTTTCTGTTAAATATTTATCGCTGATGATTAATAAATCCCAATCCGAATATTCACGATAATCTCCACGAGCACGAGAACCATAAAGAATTATTTTTGCGGATGGGTACAGCTTAAATATTTCAGATTTAATTTTCTGGAGAATTTTGTTTTCTTTCATATAAATTTCCTTATTTTCTATTTAAATCAACTGAGATCTTCATTCTTAAACCTCGGCACTTTCTCTTTTTGTGAAATAAATAATATCCGAGTGACGAATGTATCCCAGTTTATCAAAGAGTTTCAAAGATTTTAAATTCCAGTCTTCAATCAAACTTGCCACAATTTTTATCCCGATTTCCTTCAAACGCTTTTCAGCATCATCAATAAGATAAGATGCAATTCCAAGATTTCGATATTCCGGTAAAATGGTAACCCTGTTTATCCAACCTTTTCTGCCATCATGACTGATAATTATCGAACCGATAATCTTATCCTCGATTTCTACAAAAAGAAAAGAGATATTAGGTTGTTCAATCTGTTTGGAAATATTTTCTTTACTATCTCTCCCCAAAGGACGAAAAGGAAGTTCTGCTTTTTTCCATAATTCAATGAGAATATCATATTCATCAATTTCGAAATCTCTGATTTTCAGATTTGCTAAATTCATAATAATTTATACATTGTTATTAGGAAGAATTAATGAATGGAATGATTTTAATGAATGTTAATAATATCTTTTACAACTCTGATTATTTCTTTCGCATCTGCCAAAGCTTCTTTGGTTTCATCAAAACAAAATTCAGAGAGAACATCATAATCACCTTCCATTCTTTGATCAAAGGCTTTTTGAACTAATTTTCCGATTTTTTTATCTACCTTATGATTCTTAACGAAATTTTTATTGAACCAGCCAATTAGTTGAGTGTGCTTGGATGTCTTATAATTGAATTTAATTGCCAATGCTGAAATAATGTAAAAAATACTATAATAAATTCTGTTCAAAGCACCGCTGAAACCCTCGCTTTTAAAAAGTATTTCTGCATCTTTTATTGACTGATGTGATTTTTGGATGTTATTCTCGATAATAACGATTCTATTCTCTTCCGATAATGTCATATTATTATTCCTTTTAATAATGCATCCTGAATAAAAGGCGAGCAACCCTTTATGGAATTAAGCTCTTTTTTACTGATGAACTTTGTTTCTGTAATTATATCGTATTTCAGGATGATATCATATACAATCTCACGGATATTTTCTTTCAGTTTCCAATTATAATCTTTTTTTAGAATTAATAAAATATCATAATCCGAATATTCTCGCTCTTTATTTTCAGCTCGAGAACCGAATAAAATAAGTTTATCTATATATTCCGGAAATTTATTTATTAATAAACTTTTTAATTCTTTTAAAGCCTTTTCATTATACATAATTATTCACCTCATTTTCTATTTGAACAAACAAATAAATATTAATGATTTTAGGCAATTAATTTTTCTTCAGTTGTTTCAACCGTCTCGATTGAAGTGTTCGAGTTTTTCTATTTGAGGAATTTGGCTGCATAATGGAAAACTTTTTCAAAACTGCGATTCACTTCTTTTTGGAATTTATCACTTATCGGAAAAGGAATAACATGATTATATTCGTATGGAAAATCAGTTTTTCTGATTTTTATTGGGATTTTTCCATCTTCACCTTTGAGAGAATTCACAACTTCATAATGCGGGATTACTTTATCTTTTTTTAGAGTTATCACTTCGATTTGTTTACTTAATTTTTTTAGTCTTTTTTCACGAAATTTCTTCATTTTATGATAATCCAGCATGCATCTAAAATATTTTCCTACAGGATGTAGTTTACTGAAATAATGCGTCAATCGTTCGTCACGTTTCATTTCTTTATCCAGATGTTCAATGAAATAAGTGTAGATAGCAATATTCGCTTCACTATCCAAAATATATTTGGATACAGCAGACATTTTTTTTAAGAGAGGACCGCCGCAGAAAATAAACAATTTTGTATCTTTAAAGAAATTGGTAGGATTGGTCATAATGAGGATTTGCGAAAGAAAGGCTCCGATGGAATAGGCAAAAAAATCTATACTCGCCTCTTGATGAATAAGCGGATGATTACCATCTTTTATTTCTGTTACTAATTGAATTACATCATAATAGGATTGCAAACCAGACCATAAGAATCTTTGTGGATGCGTATGCAATCTTGTGCTTATCGCAGTATTTGCAAATGAAGCATCAACAATATTCGGAAAAAGTTTTATGCGTTCTTTACAGATTTTTTTCATTAATCTGGGATCACTCCAGATTTTTGGAGCTCTATTCATATGAAAAGCAAGAGGAAAAAGAACTACGGTTTTTCCTGTGAGTTCCAGGAGTTTTTTTGCCCAGACCAGATATTTTTCCCAACTTTTTTCATTTAATCCATGAAATAAGATTATTACTTTTTTCGATTTTGATGACTTGAGATTCTTAAAAATAGTGTATTTAAATTGAATGTTCTCTTTGATTTTTGAGTCCGCTACATTAAGAAGTTCATTTTCAAATTTATGAAAAGATTCAGCATCTGGGTTGGTTTTAAAAGTGATATTATGATAATTGCATCTGTATACTTCTTCACCCGGAAGGATGTTGTAATCAAATGATTCAAATGGAAGATTATAAATTTTCAATTTCTCCGATTTAAGAACAATACTATCTTGTTCCAGATTAAACTTCTCTGCTAAAAGTTTATAATCGTTTGAATAGCTCATATTTACTCCGATATTTTTTAGGGAATTATGGATTCCAAAAACATATTTACTAATGAAATCAGAATTGCAGCGATCGCAGCAGTAAAACATCCGCTTATCTTAAATTTAGGAACGATCTTTGATACGATAATTAAGCACAACCCATTAACAAAAAAGATAAATAAACCCAAAGTGAGTAGATGAATCGGAAAAGCTAATATTAATATCTTTAAAATAAAATCATTCATCAGTTCGAAAATTTCC
>CAYWJN010000019.1:0-25845 GCA_964457455.1 uncultured Candidatus Cloacimonadota bacterium | reverse complement strand
AAAAGCTAATATTAATATCTTTAAAATAAAATCATTCATCAGTTCGAAAATTTCCTTAAGAAGGCAGGGATTTCCATTTGCATGGCTCCTTTTTTCTTTTCATCTGTTTCTTTTTTACTCAAATCCATTGATTGTGCATCTTTAATAACTTCCAATGTTTTTGCAATATCTTCATCACTGCTTTCACTGGTCGTAACAAATACATCCCGTTCAAATTTTGAAGTTCCCGAGATTCCCAAACCGGTGGCAATGAGAGTTACTTTAATTTGATCTTTCATTTCTTCATCGAAAATAATTCCAATAGCAGTTTGTCCGTCGTCTCCTGCTTTTGCTACAATTGTATTTGTAATTTCTTCAAATTCATTCATTTTAACGTCATTTCCTGCTGTGATATTGATCAGAGTACCTTTGGAATTTTCAAATGAAACTTCAGCCAGAAGCGGATTATTCATGGCAGATTCGACAGCGTCTTTGGCTCTTGATTCACCTTCGCCAATTCCTGTTCCCATATAAGAAAAACCTCTTTTTCCCATAATTGTTTTCAGGTCGGCAAAATCCACTGCAATATATCCACTGTAATTTATCATATCGGAAAGTGCTTTCACTGCATCAAAAAGAATATTGTCAGCCTTTTTGAAAGCTTCGATTACAGTCATATCTCCATAAATTTCTTTCAGCTTTTCATTTGGAACTACCATCAGAGAATCAACGAGTTCGCTGAGTTTTTTAATGCCCATTTCTGCATTCAACATTCTCTTTTTGCCTTCGATATTAAAAGGTTTATTCACGATGCCAATGGTTAAAATATCCATTTCTCTTGCCAGGTTCGCAATTATCGGAGCTGCTCCAGTTCCAGTTCCACCACCCATACCAGCAGCAATAAATACAAGGTCTGCACCTTCTAAATGACTGCGAATTTCATCGATAGATTCTTCGGCTGCTTTTGCACCGATTTCCGGGTTTGCACCTGCTCCCAAACCTTTTGTGGTTACTTTCCCAAGCTGAAGTTTTACTTTTGCATTTGATTTTTGTAATTCGGATATATCAGTATTTGCTACAATGAATTCAACTCCAGTAAGGGAGTTTTCTATCATTGTATTAACAGCATTTCCACCAGAACCACCAACGCCGAAAATTTTAATATTTGTTCCAAACGGAATTTCATCATGTGTTAGATCGAGCTCAAGCATATTACCTCCTAAAAATCTTTTAAAATATTTATAATTTTTTGAAAAAAGTTAGCTATCGGATCATCTCTTTTTAGTTGACTTATTTTATTTTCTTTTCCCATGATAATTTGATGAACATGATAGAGTATGCCAACCACAGTGGCAAATTTTGGACTTTTAAGTCTATCAGTGGGACCGGATAAATTTGTAAGATCAGGATAACCAATTTTAGTGTCCATGTTAAATATTTCCGAAGCTAATTTATCGGAATTTGTGAGTAATGAAGCACCACCTGTTATTGTTAAACCGGCAGTAATCATTTTTAAATTATGATTTTCATTTAAGATGGAATAGGAATTTTCCAGAATTTCCCGCATTCGAGCTTCAATGATTTCCGAAATATAACGTAGGCTTCTTTGTTTGGATTCTCTGCCGCCAATTCCTTCAATTTCGATTTTTTTATCTTCAGGAATCGTGGCAGCAATAGCATTACCATGATTTATTTTTATTGTTTCTGCATTTTGAGGAGAAGTTTGAAGACCAATTGCAATATCCTGAGTGATATTAGTTCCTCCTAAAGCGAGTACTGTGCTAAAACGAATACTATCTTTGAAAAATACAGCAATATCTGTTGTTCCTCCACCGATATCGATTAAAATCGAACCGAGCTCCCGTTCAACCTGGTTCAAAACTGCAAAAGATGATGCAATTGGTTCCAGGAAAATTTCTTCGACTTTATAATTTGATTCCTCGATACATTTTTTGATATTCTTCATTGTATTAATATCTGCCATTACAACATGAACATAAGCGGATAGATTCACACCTGTCATTTTCAGAGGATTCATTATCCCTTTTTGACCGTCGATTTCATAGTACTGAGGAATAACGTGAATAATATCCAGCCTGTCGTTTCCGGGTTGAATCTTAACATTGTTTTGTGCATCATTCAGAACATCAATGATGTGTTGATGAGTTATCTCGCTTGGTTCATGACCTGTTGCTACAGAGATTCTGCCAAGAGTATTCTGGCTTTTGATGTGATCACCGGCAATTCCCACGTAAATATTTTTTGCTTTAAAACCAGCCATTTCTTCAGCTTCTTTGATGGCATCAAAGATTGATTTTGAAGCTGTAATTATGTCCACAACAAGTCCATTTACCAATCCTTCAGATTTGCTGTTTCCGATTCCTTTTATTTCCAGTTCGTTCTCAGAATCTAAAACTGCAATAATCACACAGATTTTTGTGGTGCCAATATCTATTGCGGTTAAGATTTTCCCGCTTTTCATTTTTCCTCCGTTCGAATTATCAACGAATTACTAAATCTTAAATCAATAATATCTCCTTTTTCAAAACCGCGATTCTGTTCCAAAAAAGTAAATCTTTTTAATTTATTTTCGATATCTTCTTCACCGAAAATTATTTTATAACCCATATTTGCTTCAATCATTATCAACTCTTCGTCATCAATATAAAACTCGGAGATTTTGTGAATAAAATTTTCATCATAAGATATTATTTCTTTCCAAAATTCAAAAACTCTTTTGATATTTTCATGTTCAATCTTCATCCCAATAAACAAATCTTTTTTTGCAATATCAGTTTCAATTATCGGTAGAATTTCAGAGAGATAAAAACTATCATTATCCAGAATGATTTGATCTTCATCGATTGGAAAAAGTTCACCTTCGTTCGTTTTCAAATAAAAAACTCCAATCCTTTCAATTATTTTTAATTTCAGTTTTACAGGTATGATTCTATAAACTTTAATGTCTTTTAAACGAACTATATTTTCATATTTTTTCAGGATTTCCTTTTTGGATATTTTAAAAAGATTTTTTCCTGATAAATCTCTAACAAAGCTTTGCAGGAAATCTGTTTCCAGATTCACATTTCCCACAATTTCGATTTCTTCAATTTCAAAAAAACTAAGGTTTCCAATTAAGCTTTTTACTCCCCAGAAAATCAGAAATATAATGAGCGTAATAAAAATAAAAAAAACGAAATATCTACTTGAACCTCTTTTTTTCATTAGTTTAAGACCGTGATTTCCAATTCCAGTTCAAAACCGGTTTTTGCATAAACTTTTGCTTGGATTAATTTTATAAGGTTCTTAACATCATCAAAACTGGCATTTCCCCTGTTAATAATGAAATTCGCATGTTTCTTGCTAATTTCAGCATCACCGATTTTTTTTCCTTTCAATCCGCATTCATCAATGAGTTTCCCGGCAGATTCTCCTTTTGGATTCCGGAAAATACAACCCAGGTTTGGAAAATTTATCGGTTGAGTTTCTTCTCTTATTTTTCTGATTATTTTCACTTGGGAATCAACTTCTTCTTCTGATTTTCTCTCCAATTTGAATGCAGCTTTCAAGATGTAGTCTTTAATGGAAGATTTTCTGTATGAAAATTCTATTTCATCTTTTGGGATGATTTCGCTTTCACCTTTTTTATTCAATACTTCGATCCATTTAAGATATTCAGAAATATTTTTGTCAAAAGCCCCAGCATTCATTTTTATTAGTCCTCCAATATGAGCTGGAATAGTTGCCAGAAATTCAAGACCTCCAAGATTACTTTTCTTTAAAATATTGATTAAGGAATTCACATTGAAATTTGCTGAAACAACAACCTCATCCGAATTTATTTCACATATTTTTGGAAGTTTACGATCCAAAAAAAGAACTTGATTTTTTGCATTTTCCAAAAGCACATTTGAACAACCTCCAATTGGAAAAATCGTTAATTTATTGTTAGATGCAAAATCAAATATGGAAACCAGATCGCTGATACTTCGAGGAAGAAAGAGATACTGTACTTTATTTCCAATTTTTATATGAGAAAAATCCTTGAAATAACTTTCAGAACGAATCGAGTTCAAATCTTCAATATCTATTTTTTTTTGCATTTCTATTCTTTGAGAAATTTTTCTCCGAATTTATAAATCGTACCTGCTCCCATTGTAATCACAATATCATCTTCTTTGGCTAATGATTTGATTTGCTCTAAAATGTCATCATTTTTACTGACGTAATTAACATTTTTGTGTCCGGATTGAATAGCAGCATCAGCAATTAATTTTCCCGAAACTCCTTTAATAGGTTTTTCACGAGCAGGAAAAATGGGAGTAATAATTAGCAAATCAGATTGATAGAAAGACCTGCCGAATTCTTTGTAAAAATCCTGAGTTCGGGAAAATAAATGAGGTTGGAAAACTACCACGATTCTTTTTTTTGAGCTGTCTCTCACTCCTTTTAAAGTTGCTTCAATTTCGGTTGGATGATGAGCGTAATCATCATAAACAGTAATTCCGTTAATTTTTCCTTTAAATTCAAACCGACGAAAAACACCATTATAATCTGATAAACCCTTCCTGATCAAATCAAAGGGAACATCAATTTCCAGCCCGGTTCCAATTGCTAAAAGAGAATTCAAAATATTATGTGTTCCCATAACTTTCAATTCGATTCTACCTAATTCTTTGTTATTCAGAAAAGCAGTATAACTGGATTTGAAATTTTTCATTTCAATATCAACTGCTTGAATATTTGCTTGTTTTGAAAGCCCGTAAGTAACAATTTTCTTGTTAATATTTGGAATTACGGATTGAACACCATGATCATCCAGACAGGCAATAACACTGCCAAAAAATGGTACTTTATTGGCATATTCCATAAAGGCTTTTTTCACTCCTTCAAGGTCAGTGTAACAATCGAGATGGTCTGCTTCGATATTGGTGATTCCTGCAATAATAGGGCTTAATGTGAGGAAAGAACGGTCAAATTCGTCTGCCTCCACTACAATATATTTTCCTGAACCTAGAAGATTATTCGAGCCATAATTTTTCACGATTCCACCCACAATTACCGTTGGATTCAGCTTTGCAGCGGAGAGAACACTTCCAACCATTGAAGTAGTTGAAGTTTTTCCGTGAGTTCCAGCCACGCCAATTCCATAGCTCATTCGCATTATTTCGGAAAGCATTTCTGCTCTTCGTATGACTGGAATTTTATTTGCCAGAGCAGCAGCAATTTCCGGATTATCATTTTTTACAGCAGAAGATTTCACCACAACATCAGCATCTTGAATTAAATTTGCATCATGTCCTTCGCTAATAGATGCGCCTTTTGAAATTAAGTGATCTGTAATCTTTGTGCAAACCATATCTGAACCGGAAACCTCAAAACCTTGATTTAAAAGCAATTCCGCAATTCCGCTCATGCCGATTCCACCGATTCCTACGAAATGAATTTTCTTTGTTCTTCCCAGCATTTATTTTTCCTTTAAGTTAGAAATTATTTCTTCCGCAATAATTTTAGCAGAATCTTGATGCTTAGATTCCCCAAAATTTTCTTTCATTTCCTTATAACTCTCCATCATCTTAAAAATTTTTTCTTTGAGAACTTTAGGATTCAAATCTTTCTGCTGGATTATTTCTGCAACTTTTTTATTTTTTAATTCCAGAGCATTATAATATTGATGATTTTCAGCAGCAGAAGGAAGAGGAATGAGAATAGAAGGAATTTTCTTTGTTTCAATTTCTGCCAGTGTTAGTGCTCCGGCACGGCAAATTACCAGATCAACAGAGTTATATATTTTTGCTATTTCATTTGTAAATTCAAAAGCATAAACTCCATTTTTATCTTTTACTTTTGGATAAAATTTTGCATAACTATATTTTCCTATTTGCCAGATTATTTCAATGTTAGAAGAAATTAAATCATTAATAATCGGATAAAGAGTTTTATTCAAAACTAATGAACCCTGACTTCCGCCGGTAAGAAAAATTTTGAAGGAATCTTTTTTCAATCTATATTTATCAAAATCGATCTTCTCATTTTCGTTGATTACATTTGAATTTATAGGATTTCCGGAAACTACCAGTTTATCAGCTTTCAGGTGTTTTGCAGCTCCTGCATTTCCCAAAAATATCTGCTGAGCATATTTACTCAATTTTCTGGTGGTCAAACCGGGAAAGCTGTTTTGTTCCTGTAGAAAAAGCGGAATTTTTTTCAAATGTGCAGCATATCCAACCGGACCGGAAACGAATCCTCCGGTTCCCAAAAAGGCATCAGGTTTAAATTCTCGAATGATTTTTTTTGAATCTGAAATACTTTTCAACAATTTGAAAGGAAATTTTATATGAGAGAAAGTGAATTTCCGGTATAATTTTTGTACATCAATAGCTCGAAAATCGATCGCTTCATCTTTCACTAAATTTTCTTCCATGCTGTTCTTGTTTCCCACAAATAGAATCTCGATTCCTCGTTTTTGTAATTCCTTCGAGATAGATATCGCTGGAATGATATGTCCACCGGTTCCACCGGCAGCGATTAGAATTCTTTTTGAATTTCTTGATTCACTCATTAAATTCTTCTCTTAAAAGTTTGTGCGTTTCGCACTGATATTTAATAGCAAACCGATTGAAAATGAATTCACCAGAAGCGATGTGCCTCCGTAACTTATAAAAGGCAATGTAACACCTGTCGAAGGAAGTGCAGACATCCCAACTCCGATATTTACCATTGCATTAAAAAATATATTCATTCCCAGTCCGTATCCGGCTAATCTCAGAAATAAGTTCTCCTTTTTATTTGAAGATTTCAGAGAACGATAAAAAAGAAAAATATATAATCCTAAAACAGTAAAAGCTCCAAGAAATCCAAATTCTTCACCGATGATGGCAAAGATATAATCTGTTTTTGCTTCCGGAAGGAAATAGTGTTTTCCGGTTCCTCTTTCAGGGAATGTTCCGAATATTTTTCCACTGGAAAGCGAAATCAGGCTTTCTTTAACTTGATAGTTTTTCTCACCCTGATAATCGATTTGTTTGTTGAATATCTTATGAAAAAGAGAATATTTGGCATAAATTTCCATTCTTTCATTTCGATATTCCGGACCTAATTTTATGACCAATAATCCACAAATCAGGATAATTGTCAAAATTACAGAAATAGTTGAAAATCTTATTTTAGCAAGCCACAAAAGAGATAATAATGTAAAACCGGAAATAACTAAAGGGCTGAAATGCTTTTCATATAAGATTAAGCCAAAGATTATTATGGAAAAAACTATCAGAGGATGGAAATTTCTTATGAATCCAATTGGGTGAGAATTTTTTAATAAATCTTTTTTTCTATCAAGAATGTGAGCGAAATAGAGAACCAGTACAACCCTGGCTATCAAACTTGGCTGAATACTGATTTTCCAGATTCTCAGGCTTCTTGTTCCTCCTTTAACATCAGTACCAAAAAGCAAAACAAGAACAAGAAGTGCGATTGTTAAGATTACAAAAATGATGATATATTTTCTGATTTTTTTGAGGTTTATAACTTTAAATGCAAACCAGACTGAAGCAAGAGAAATCACAAACCAGATAGATTGCCTGTAGAAAAAGGACATATCTGTACGAACTGAACTGATATTAAGTTGCATATAGAGACCAATGAAAACAAGAACTATGTAGGCGAAAAAAATCAGATGGTCATAATCTGCGATATAGCTCTTAGTTTTCATTTTTCAGTTCCGTCACAATTTTTCTGAAGGTGTTACCTCGTTCTTCAAAATTCTTGAACATATCAAAACTTGCACATCCCGGCGAGAGCAGGATTATATCATCTTTTTCAGCTTCAGAAAAAGCAGTTGTTATGCATTCTTTAAAATCTATAAAAGTAGAAATATCTGCTACGAATTTGAAGATTTCTTTCATTTTGCTGGCAGTTTCACCGATTAGATAAATCTTCTTTGCATGTTTTTTCAGAAGCGGATTCAAAACAGAGAAATCTTCTTCTTTATCAGAACCTCCCATAATGATCCTGACAGGTTTTCCAAACGATTTAAGAGCAAATTTCACAGAATCCGTATTAGTCGCTTTAGAATCATTGAAGAATTTAACTTTATTAATTTCTGCGATGAATTCCAAACGATGGGGAAGAGAAGAGAATGTTCTCAGAGCTTTTCTTATGATATCAGGTTCAATTTCAAAAGGGGAAACTGCAAGAATAGAAGCCATTATATTCGCGATGTTATGGGGTCCGAGCAATTTTGTGTCTTTCAAAGAAAATCTATCTTTTTGATGGATAATAGAATTTCCATCGAAAAATGCATCAGCTTTAGATTTCAATGAAAAAGTTTTTTTTGTAGATATGCTTTTATGACAGAATTTTGATAGTATGGCATCATCCAGATTAAGAATTGCAAGATTATTTTTAGTTTGATTTTTCAAAATATTCATTTTGGAATTTGCATAATCATCAAAAGAGGAATATCTATTTAAATGGTCTGGAGTGATATTTAAAATAACTCCCACTTCTGCTTTGAATGTATCTATCAAATCTAACTGAAAGCTGCTTAATTCCAACACGATGAAATCGATTCCCTTTTTTTCGATTGGGAATGAAGTAAGAGCATTTCCAATATTTCCTGCTAAGATGGATTTATAACCGGATGTTTGTAAAATATGATGGATTAAGCTGACAGTTGTGCTTTTTCCGTTGGAGCCGGTAACAGCAATGATTTTGCTGTACGGATATTTGAGCAAAAAACCAAATTCGATTTCGCTGATAAGTTTGATTTTTTTTGCTTTTGCTTTCTGAAGGATGGGAATATTCAAAGGAATTCCAGGGCTCACAATGATAAAATCCGAATTGAATAATTTATCGGTGTGACCACCAAATTCACATTCGAATCTTTTTTTAATGAGCAAAGAGTCTTTTATGTTTTCTTCAGTTTTTAATTCGCTCAGAAATGGAATACCGCCAAGTTCTTGAATTTTTTTCGCAGCAGCTAATCCACTTTTTGCCATTCCTAAAATACTGATTCTTTGATTCTTTAGATTCATAATTCTATCGCTTTAATTGATGATTATTTAAATAAAATATTTAATTTATTGAGAAAATACTTGAGTAATGTTTTCCGATATAGACAGACACACACCAGCTTATCTCATCTTGATAGTTGCCAATCCTATGGCTACGAGAAGCATAGCAATGATCCAGAATCTGATTACGATTTTTTCTTCCGGATGACCGAGAAGTTCAAAGTGATGATGCAAAGGTGCACAGCGGAATATTCTTTTTCCCGTTCCGGTTTTTTTGCGGGTGTATTTAAAGAAATATCTCTGCGAAATTGTTGATAAAGCTTCGATCACAAACACACCTCCCACAATAGCCAGAAATATTTCTTCTCGAATTAGTATCGCCAAAACAGCTAAAATTCCACCTAAAGAAAGCGAACCTGTATCACCCAAGAAAATCTGGGCAGGTTTCGTATTATACCATAAAAATCCGATTAAAGTTCCAACTAAAGCTGAAATGAAAATTGTTAATTCTCCGGCATTCTGAATGAAATCCATATTGAGATATTTTGCTATTATAAAATTACCCTTAATATAAGCCATTACACCCAGAGCAAAGGCTGCGAGAGCAATTGTACCTGCTGCGAGTCCATCTAATCCGTCAGTTAAATTTACAGCATTGGAAGTTCCTACGATCATAAAAATAACAAAAGGAATGAAAAACCAACCAAGATAAATGATCGTGTTTTTCCAGAAAGGAAGATTTATGCTGGTTATAATTGTCTTATCCGAAGAACCGAAAAAAAGAATAAACGCTATCAACAATCCCAAAAAGACCTGAGCCATCAATTTATATCTGGCAATCAAACCGTGTTTTGTGTGCCTGAAGTTTTTAAGAAAATCATCCAGAAAACCGATACAACCTAACCAGATTGTGGTTAATAACATAATTAAGATATAAGGATTTACGAGGTTATTCCACAATACAACCGAAAGCAAAAGAGCTGAAAGTACGATTAAACCGCCCATTGTCGGTGTACCTTTTTTTGCCTGATGACTCGGCGGGAGATATTCATTAATAGTTTCCACTGCCATATGAGATTTTAAAAGTCGAATGAATTTCGGCCCTAAAAATAAAGAAAAAAGCAGGGCAGTTATAAAAGCAGCGATCGACCTGAAAGTGACATATTGAAAGATATTGAAAATATAAAAGCCAAAAACCTGCGTGTTTACAAGCGGTTCAAAAATATGATAAAGCATAATTACAACCTCTTTAGAATTTTTTCCAAACTTATTGAATGTGATGCTTTCAAAAGAATTACACAATTCTGTGAGAACTTTGTATAAATCCCTGAAGAAATCAGTTTCTCCACTGTGGAGAAATGAATATCAGCATTGAAATTTTGTGCCCAGTTTCCAACGGAAATGACATATTTCTCTTTTCGATTTTTCATTTGTTCACAAATATCTTTATGCAATTTTTCTGTCAATAATCCCAATTCTAACATATCACCCAAAATTGCAATGTGAGGTTTTTCCGGTTCATATTTATCCCAAAAATTAATTGCTGCTTTCATAGAATCCGGGTTGGCATTATAACAATCGATGAGCAGAGTTTTTTTATTTGATTTGCGGATTTCCATCCTTAGAGAAGTTTGCAATTGTTTATTTAAACCATTGCGGATTTGTTTGTTGGATATTCCCAGCTCACTGGCCAAAGCAATAGCTATTACTGCATTTGAGACGAATTTTGTAAAGGGAGTATTTATTTGATGTTCAAATTCATTCAGTTTGAATTTCGTTATTTCAGAGGTTGATTTAACTTCAGAAATCCGATATTTATTGGATGGATTTCTACCGAAAGTTATCCCTTTAAATTCACAAAATCTCTCATCATCTCCGGGGAATATTTTCAGTTTTAATTCTCTTTTAAAAAGAGAAATTTTTTCTTGAAAAACTCCTTGTTCGTCTTTGAAAAATTCCAGGTGAGAAGCTCCGATGTTTGTAATAATTCCAATATCAGGATTGCAGATATCTGCTAATTCCTCTATTTCTCCTTTATTGTTTGAGCCCAGCTCAAAAATTGCAAATTCATTATTTGGCTGTAATTTGAAAATCGTTTTGGGAAGACCGATGAGATTGTTTTCGTTAGCAAAGCTCTTCAAAGTTGGCGCAACATCTGAGAGAATATTGAAGATATATTCCTTGGCAGTGGTTTTACCGACGCTTCCGGTAATCGCAATGGTTGTGATATTGAAAAGCGATTTGTATTTTGCAGCAAGCTTTCCATAAGCATAAAGAGTGTCATCAACCCGGATTAATCTTTTAGAATCGTGTTTGAAATTATAATTCACGATGGCAAAGCAGTTTGGATATTTCAGTACATCTTCAACGTAATCGTGACCGTCAAAGTTGTCACCTTTCAGAGCAAAGAAAATCGAATTATCTTTTATGTTGCGAGAATCTGTGGAAACTGAATAGAAGATAACATGTTTGGTTATATCTAATTTTTGTTTGAAAATAGTTTCTAATTGCAGAATAGAGATTGGAATTGATAGAGTATTTTCTGAGTAAATATTCTTTTTCTTCAAAGCCAGGCGAGCTTCATCAGCATCATTAAATTCAAATTTTTCACCTTTTATGATCTGGTATTTTTCATGACCTTTACCTGCCAGCAGAATAATATCGTCTTTTCGAGCGAGCGAAACTGCTGTTTGGATGGCAATTTTTCTATCCGGTAAAATCCAGAAAGGAGCCATAAACTCTGTGTTTTGGATAATGTCTCCGATAATCTGAGCAGGTTCTTCATTTCTAGGATTATCGTTTGTTAAGATTGTAATATCAGCGAATTTAAGTGATGATGCCAACATCTGGGGTCGTTTGGTTTTATCACGTTCTCCACCTGCTCCGAAAACACAGATCAATCTTCCTTTTTTTATTTTATATAATGCACTCAAAACATTTTTCAATGCATCTGGTGTGTGCGCAAAATCTACATAAATTCCAATGTTTTTATTGTTTCCAATTTTTTCCAATCTACCAGCAATACAATGAATTTGTTTTAAATATCCATGAACATCTTTCTCAGAAATTTCAGGAACACAAATTTTAATGAAAGCAAGTGCAGAAGCTAAATTAAATGCATTAAATTTTCCAATTAGATTTGTTTTATAATTCTCAATCTTATCCTGAAACTTTAAATCAAATGAAGTTCCATTCAAATCAGTATTTATATTTTTAATAGCAAAATCACCTTTCTTAAAAGATAAACTATATTTTTCGCACTCTAATTTCGCGAAAAATTTTAAACCGAATTTATCATCGATATTGATGAACGAAATTCCAGAATTTTCAGAAACATTTTCAAAAAGTTTAAATTTAGTTTCAGTATAATCTCCCATATTTTTGTGAAAGTCCAGATGTTCTTGAGTCAGATTTGTAAAGATTGCTGCATTAAAATGTAGAGCAAAAACCCGCTCTAAAGCGAGCGAATGAGATGAAACTTCCATGATAACAAAGTCAACTTTTTCCATGACCATTTTCCGAAAAATCCCGTTCAATTCGATAATGTCGGGAGTTGTTCGTTCCAAAGGAAAATTTTTTCCATTTATGTAATATCCAAGAGTTCCGATCAGTCCGACTTTTCTTTTGTTCATCCGCAGAATATTTTCGATCAGATGTGTAATTGTTGATTTTCCGTTTGTACCTGTAACTCCCACAAGTTTGAATTTATTTGTAGGATTATCAAAGAATAATTTTGTCAAAATTGCTGCAGCTTTTCGAGAATTCTTAACAATTATTTGAGTTTTTTTCAAATCGAGTTTTTTCTCGCAAATGATAAGTTCAGCTCCGTTTTTTACAGCTTTTCCAGCAAAATTATGTCCATCAAAATCAAAGCCGGAAATACAAATAAATACGGAATTTGATTTGCAGTTTCGAGAATCTGTTTCAATAGATGAAAAAAGTAAATCCTTTTTAAGGTTCCAAATTTTAAGAAACAGATTGTTTTTTTCCAGTTCCGAAACAATGTCTTGAAAACGGATTAATTTGCTGTTATTATACATTTTTCTCCAAACCTGATTTTTGAACCTTCTGAAATTGATTGTGAACGGATAATGCCTTTTCCATTGATCACCAATTTTATTTTTTTCCTGTTTGCTTCAGCTAAAGCTTCTCTCAAAGTTAATCCAATTAAATTTGGCATTTTGAAGTCCAGTTTATTATTTTGATTTTCCTGTTTTTCTTTATCGAGAATTACAATAACTACCTCGGTTTTGTCAAAAGAAACTTTTGGTTTAGGATATTGATTTTTCACAAATCCATTTTTATCGTTTTCAATAAGATTATAAAAAAGATTTTTTTTTCTTAAGATTTCAACAGCTTTTTCTTTTGTCAGTCCAATCAGGTCAGGCATTTGAACGAATTCTTTATCCTTTTCCTTAAGCTCGATAATAAGATCACATTGCGGAAGATTGATGATGTTTTGAACAATATTTTTGAAAGTGGGAACAGCAGATACTGATGCATAATAAGAATAATTTTCATATTCAGGTTCATCAAAAATTACGACGATTACATATTTTGGATTTTCTACAGGAAAGAATCCGGCAAAAACAGAAGTATATTTTTCCTCTGAATATGATTTTTCTCCATAAAGAATTTTTTCGCCTGTACCGGTTTTTCCGGCAATGGTTAAATAATCTAATTTCGTTGCTGTAGCAGAACCGTAATCTACAACATTTTTCAGAAAAACTTTTAATGTATCCAGAGATTTTTTATTGGAAACAGTACGTAATAATTTAGGGCGAAAAGTTTTAATAATTTTGTCATTCTCATCCCAAATTTCTTTAATAATGTATGGCTGCATGATTTTACCATCATTTGCCAAAGCACAATATGCATTTGCAAGTTGCAGAGCTGTTACGGATATTTCCTGTCCAAAAGATATCGAATGAAGAGAATAACCTTGCCAGTCTTTTAATTTCCGAAAAATACCAGATGATTCTCCAGCTAAATTCGAGCCGGTTTTCCTGCCGAATCCCAGTTCGATCATTCGATCATAAAGAGCTTCACTGCCAATTTGTTCCACGATTTTGCTGATTCCCACATTGCTCGAATAAGCAATTATATCTTTAAAACTCAAAAATTCATGTTCATGAGAATCCTTGATTATTCTATCTTCACCTTCAATATGATATTCCCTGCAATCGATTTCATCGTTAGAGCTATAAATATTATTTTCGATTGCAAGTAAAGCTGTGATAGGTTTGAGAGTAGAACCGGGTTCAAACATAAATGAAACTGGAAAATTTGACAAAGCACGCAAATGAGAATCATCTTTGTCAGAATCATTTTCGGAAATTCCAGTCATGGCAATTATCTCACCGGTTTTTGGAACCATGATAATTCCAATAGCGTTTTTAGCTTTATATTTATCCAAACCGGTTTTAAGATTTTCTTCTAAGATTTCCTGGAAATTACTATCTAATGTCAAAATTAGAGAATTACCATTTTCAACTTCTCTTTTTTTCAAATATAAAAGGGGAATTCGTTTATTATTTGCATCGTTGATAATTTCCTGCCAGCCGAATTTGCCGGAAAGTTCATCATCAAATGTCGCTTCCAAACCGCAAATACCTTCCAAATCGAAAATAGAATTTTGATTATCCTTTTCTTCTTTTTTTTGAATCATTCCGAGCAACCTGGCAGCTAACTGGTTTTTAGGATAAGTTCTCTTGATTTCACAAAAATTTGCAACCAGTCCGGGAATTTTTTCTTTCTTCAAATCAGATTTAATTTTGGTCAATTGAGTTTCAGAAATGTCATCTGAAATATAAATGCTGCCAAAAGTAGAATTTTTATTAAGTTTATGTAGAATAGAATTTTGTGATAAAAAAGTATGTTCAGATATTATTTTGGAAATTTGTTGGTACACTTCAGAAGTTTTTTTATTTTCGTTTCTTTTACAATATTTGATTATTGCATTTCTATCCAAATCGATCTGATACAACCTGGTTGAACCGACTAAAAGCTCATGATTTCTATCAAAAATACTACCACGTTCAGAAACAATTATTTGTTTTGATGGATTTCTACGAAGCTCAATAGTTTTTTTGAAGTCGTGTGGGTCTAAAATCTGGATTGCAAATAAATAAGAAATCCAGATAAAAATAAAAATAATGCTTAAAATTATGAAAATTGCAAATCTGAATTTCATACTTATCTTTCATAAAACATTGTAAAATCAAATTCGGGAAAATTTCTATTCCAATTCAATTTGTCAAAGCCTCTGCTCTTGGTGTGATATAATCTATTAAATAAAATGTGTTTTTTTTGTTCATTGTAATTGTGAAAATATTGTTTGGATTTTCCGGATAGAACATTCCAAGTTTTTCAAAAGCCAATCTTTGAATTACCGCTCTTGAACCCAATTTATTATTTTCTGCTGTCAGAATTGCATTTATACTTTTTTGAGAATTATAATCTGCCAGCAATCGTTCATTAGAACGGGCATGTTTTAAGATTGTGTGTTTATTCTGATAATGGAAGAAAATGATACAGAAAACTAAAAAAATCAAAAAAAATATTTTTTTACTCATCGAATCTCCTTTTTTCTGCAATTCGCAGTTTGGCGCTTCTGGCTTTACTGTTTTTCAAAATTTCATCGTTTGAAGGTAGGATTGGCTTTTTATTAATAATTGTGAGTGTGGAGACTTTTTCACATACACATTTAGGAAAATTAGGAGGACAAATGCATGACTTTGCTTGGTATTGAAAGAACTTTTTTACTGCTCTATCTTCAATACTATGATAGGATATCACAACAATCCTACCTTCAAAATTCAAAATATCTACAGCATCTTTTAATGCTGTTTTCAAAACATCGATTTCTTCGTTTAAATAAATTCTGATCGCCTGAAAAATTCGTGCTTTGGCTTTCAATTTATGTCTGGAGAAAATACTATTCTCAATAATTTCAGAAAGTTCCAAAGTAGTTGATATTTTCTTTTTCATCCTGTTAGAAACTATTGCTTTGGCAATTTTGGGAGATTCACGTTCTTCGCCAAATTCAAAGAAAAGATTTCTTAATTCTTCATAAGAAAAGTTATTTATGATATCATAAGCTGAGAGCTTTTGAGATTTATCCATTCTCATATCAAGTTTGCCATCCAGAGAAAAGCTGAATCCTCGTTCAGGCTTTGAAATCTGGTGAGATGAAATTCCAAGATCAAATAGGATTCCATCAATTTTTTTTATTCGTTCCAGGGCTAATCGAGTTCGCAAATTCACGAAATTATCTTTGATTATTGTTAATCTGTTTGAGTAATCTTTTAAATAGTTTCTCGCTTCATAGATTGCGTCTTCATCCTGATCAAAAGCGAAAACTTTGATGTTTTTGTTTGAATCTAAAATTGCTTTTGTATGACCTCCACCGCCCAGAGTTGCATCTACATAAATTCCTTCTTCATAAATTTTTAATGCAGATACGGATTCATTCAGCATAACCGGGACGTGGTAATTTTTCATTTTTGATAATCCAAAGAATTGAAAGTTTTTTTGTGTTCATCAAGTTCTTGTTTGCGAAATTCCAGGTACTTTTCCGGATTCCAAACTGAAATGAAATTCCCTTCACCTTTGATGATGACTTTTTCATTTATCCTGGCTATTTCCAGCAATTCATTTCCGATTTTTATCCTACCGGAAGATTCGACCTTTTGTTCCGACATAGCAAAAGTTCGCAAAGCTACCATTAACTGAATATCTTTGTCTGAACCGGACTTCAGCTCTTCGATTTTTTCTTTCCAGTTGTCCAATGGGAAAATTGCAATATTCTCTTCCGGACCGATTGTAATTATTACTGTTTGTTTTGCCATGGGATTGAATTTTTTCTTGAAAGCTGCTGGAATTATGATCCATTTTTGTTTATTGACAGAATTTGTATATGTTCCTAAAAACTCACCTGACATTTCGGCTCCCGGATTCGATTTGAGAAAATTTGAGAAATTATGAGAATAATCGGGTCTAATTTGAGAAATGCCAGAGATAAGTCAAGTGTTTTATTATTTTTACTGATAGATTCTTATTGACATGAAAAAATGTCATTAATTTTTTACACAAAATATAACAAATTGATGGAGGGAAAAATGGTTTTAGAAAATCTCTTATACACAGAAAATCATGAATGGGTAAAAGTAGAAGGTGAGATAGCATATTTTGGTATTACAGATTATGCCCAACATGAATTGGGTGACATCGTATATTTTGAATTTCCGGAAATTGGAGACGAAATAACTGCTGGAGAAACTTTTGGCTCCGTTGAAGCTGTAAAAGCTGTTGAAGATATGTTTGCTCCAGTAAGTGGAGAAGTAATCGAAATCAATGAAGCTCTTGAAGATAATCCTGAACTTGCTAACCAATCTCCTTTTGAAGATGGTTGGATTATTAAAATTAAACTTTCTGATAAGAGTGAGTTGGAAAAACTTTTAGATGCAAAATCTTATGAAAAATTAATCGGAGAATAATGAGTTTGTTTCAAAGCAATAATTTTTTAATAATCTTGATTTCACCTTCTGCCGGAGGAAAATCTGTTATTGCCAAACAGGTATTGAAAAAATGTGATAATATCGAATATTCGATATCAATTACAACCAGAAAACCACGCGGAAATGAAATAAACGGTAAAGCTTATTTCTTTATTTCAGAAGAAGAATTTCAGAAAAGAATCTCTGATGAAGATTTTCTGGAATATGCTTTAGTTCATGGAAAATTATATGGAACTTCAAAAGGTGTTATTAAGAAAATCCTCTCTTCACAAAAGCATGCCATCTTAGATATTGATGTTCAGGGAGCTAAACAGGTTATTGAAAGCAATATCGATACAATTACGATTTTCATCTTACCACCTTCAGCCGCGATATTAAAAGAACGTCTCCTAAAAAGGGGAACTGATTCTAAAGAGAAGATTGAAGAAAGGCTGCAAGACGGAATTAAAGAAATCGATGAAGTAAATAATTTCGATTATTTGGTAATAAATGATGATTTGAATGATGCAGTTGATGAAGTGATTAGTATCATAAGAATCGAAGAAAAAAGAATTTGCAGATATGAAAATATAAAACAGACTTTTTATGGAGGAGAAGTTGTTAAATAGTAAAATCGAAAAATTTCTTGAAAACAATAATATGACATATTTGTTCATGATATTGTCAAATTTGGAAGTGGAAAGATTGAGTAATTTGCCTTTTACTATTAAAAAGGGTCTTGGAAAAAAAATTACAGAAGTTGCTCTGAATCATGTAATTCAAAATAAGATTCCGGATTACATTATGATGGAAGAAGATACTGATGAAGAGGTATCAGGCTAATTTCTATCTCTTTCCCATCTGGCAACAGCCGTAAGCCATCTCGTTCCCAAAGTCCTCTTTGGGAATCAAATTTTATAGGTTGCGAAACTGGTTTCTTTTAAGTTTGGTAGCCAGTGTTTTTAAAAATTCTGTTATTAAGAACGGAAGCTGAAATTAATGAAATCCATTCAACAATATCTTGAATACTTACAATTATCCGGGATTGAAGATATTTATTTGAAACCAAAACCAGACAAGGTTTATTCCTCTCAAAAACTTGATGAATTAGAAAAAAATTACAAGGATTGTAAAAAGTGTCCACTTGGAGAAGGACGAAAAAATTTCTGTTATGGAAATGGAAATCCTAAAGCAAAACTTATGTTGATAGGAGAAGGACCCGGAGCAGATGAAGATGCAACCGGACGAGTTTTTGTGGGAAGAGCCGGTCAACTCCTCACAAAGATGTTAGCAGCTATTCATCTTGAAAGAGATGAAGTTTATATTACCAACATTGTCAAGTGCAGACCACCGAATAATAGGAATCCTCTTCCGAATGAAATCGACGCTTGTTTACCTTATCTCGAGGAGCAGATATCAATCATCAAACCACAATTGTTACTTCTATTAGGAAAAGTAGCAGCATCAACTTTATTAAACCGGAATTTGAGTTTGACAAAATTTCGAGAAAATACATATTCATTCATGGGTATCAAAACTTATGTAACTTATCATCCTTCGGCTTTGTTACGAAACGAAGGATGGAAAAGACCCGCCTGGATCGATTTGCAGAGATTACAAAAAGATTATCAAAAACTGGATTAATTTCTTTTTTTCTTTTGCAAATAATCTTATTTATCTTTGATTAAATTTTATTTTTAGGATGTAAAATGGCAAAGAAAATTGTAAGACAATTACCAAACGATATTAATGCCGAAGCTGCTGTGCTTTCAGCGATGATGATTGATAATTTTGCTGTAGCCAGAGCTATTGAAATGCTTGATGATGAACATTTCTATAGAACCGCTCATAAGAATATTTTTAAAAACATCAAAGAATTGTTCGAGGAAAATATCGAGATTGATATTATCACTTTGATCGACAGACTCAAACAAAATAGTCTGCTTGAAAAAGTGGGTGGTGAAACATTTATCAACGAATTATCAGATATGGTTTTAAGTGGGGCAAATATTGAGTTTCATGCGAAAATCGTTCTTGAGCAAGCACTTATTAGGCAGCTCATTACTGCTTCAAATGGTATTATCGAAGAGTGTTATAAAGCAGATCAACCTGTCGAAGATATTGTTGATGGTGCTGAACAAGCGATTTTCAGAATTGCTGAAAGACCCGGTAAAAAAACTTTTATCAGTATTAACGATATTATTCCGGGAACATTGAAAAATATCGAAGAAATAGCAGCTACAAAAAGAAGTGTGTTAGGTGTTCCCAGCGGCTTTGAAGACCTGGATAGAAAAATTGGTGGATTCAGACCAGGACAGCTTATTGTTATTGCTGCCAGACCGGGAATGGGGAAAACCTCACTTGCTTTGAATATTGCGTTCAATGTGGCAATGTACCACGACCGAAAAGTTGGCATTTTCACCATGGAAATGGAAAATGAGGAATGTCTGATGAGGATGATGAGTTCAGCTTCAGAAGTGAGTATGGATAATATGCTCAAAGGTTATGGTATGAATGAAAAGAAAATAATGCGAATCGCTCAAGTGGCTGAAGCACTTTCCGAGAAATCAATTTATATAGATGATAGTGGCATGAATACAATTCTGGATATCAGAGCTAAAACCCGCAGACTGAAAGCTGAATTAAAGGGACTTGATCTTATTATCATCGATTATATGCAGTTGATGACAACTAAAAGGAGATCGGATAGCCGTCAGCAGGAAATTGCTGAAATTTCCAGAAATCTTAAAGTGCTGGCAAAAGAATTGAGTGTTCCAATGGTTGCTTTATCTCAACTAAATCGCGGGTTGGAAAGCAGAGAAGATAAAAGACCAAAATTGGCGGATTTACGAGAATCCGGGGCTATTGAACAGGATGCTGACCTTGTTCTGTTTATTTATAGAGATGAAATGTATGATGAGGAAACTGAAGATAAAGGAATTGCTGAAATCATAGTTGGAAAAAATCGTCATGGAGCAACCGGTAAAATCAGTCTTGTTTTTATCGAGGAATTAACTGCTTTCCGTTCTTTAAGTCATGTTTAAAAAGAAGATAGTTTCAATTTTATCTCTGCTTGGTGAATTTTTAATTTTTAACTCTTATGTTTTTACAAGCCTTATAAAATTTAAAAAGCGAATGCCTGAAATAGTAAAACAAATGAAAAGGATCGGTTTTGATTCGCTTCCTTTGATTACTATCACCTCAGCATTTACAGGCTTGGTTACTGCAGTTCAGGCTTCATATCAAACAAGCGGATATATTCCCAAAAGTTTTATCGGTGTTTTGGTGGGAAAATCTACAATGATAGAATTGGCTCCGGTTCTTACAGGACTGGTTTTAGCTGGAAAAGTGGGAGCTTCTATTGCTGCTGAGATCGGCACGATGAAAGTGAGCGAGCAATTGGATGCCTTGGAAGTATTAGCGATCAATCCTGCAGATTATATTTATATGCCACGTGTAGTTTCCGGTTGTTTGATGGTTCCGCTCTTAACTGTTTATGCCAATTTTGTGGGAATTTTTTCAGCTTATATTCTTTCAGTTTCAAAATATAATGTTAATGCCTTTAGTTTCTTCACAAATATGAGGAATCATTTCTTACCTTCCGATTTGTGGGGAGGACTTGTAAAAGCTTTCTTTTTTGGATTGATAATTACTTCTGTTGGAAGTTTTGCAGGCAGTAGAGCTCAAGGTGGTGCTGAAGGTGTGGGTAAAGTATCGACTTTAACAGTTGTCTATTCATCCATTTTGATTTTAATTATGGATTTTATCGTGGCATCGATTTTATTTGGCAGCATTTGATGAAGAAGTTTTTTTTTGTGTTTTTGATTCTTCTGTTTTTTTTTGGTTGTCAACCTCAAAGGAAAACTGATAATCTTTCCAAGATTCCAGTTTTAACAATTTATTCTGCGGATAATTTCATTTCAGAAAAAATCTGGGATCATACAATTCCGATTTTTGAAACAAAATTCGATTGTAAAATTGAATTAAGAAAATTTAATGATGCAAAGAAATTACTGGATTTTGTCATCAGTGAAAGAAATATCTCAAAAGCAGATATTGTTTTTGGATTAGATAATGTTTTACTCTCAGATGTACTGAATGCAAAGCTTCTCATTAAATATAAACCTGAAACCTTAATTTTAGTAGATAAAAAATTTCATTTTGATAAATCATATCGTCTAATACCAGTCTGCTATAATTATCTGGCATTTGTATATGATTCCGAGACTATTACTGATCCTCCAGAAACATTCGGGCAAATGCAGGATGGAAAATGGAGAAAGAAGATAATTATTGAAAATCCACTCAATTCCAGCCTGGGGAGAGGAATGTTATTCTGGTCTGTAGCAGCATTTGGTGAAGGAGGTTACAGGCATTTCTGGAGAAGCATCAAGGAAAATATTTTCACGATTACAAGTAACTGGGAAGAAGCTTTTAATATTTTTCTGGCAAGAGAAGCTCCCTTATTTTTAGGATATGCAACCTTTCCGATTTATCCTATTGAACACATTGAAAAATATAAAGTTATAATTCCTCAGGAAGGAGGATTTAAAATAATTGAAGGTGCTGGAATTTTAAAATCTACCAGGAATCTGAAACTTTCTCAAAAATTTATGGAATTTCTTTTATCAAATAATTTTCAGAAATATATTCCTTTTTTACGGATGATGTTTCCTGTAAATAAGAATATCAATCTTCCTGCTGAATTTGAATCAATTCCCATACCGGAAAAAGATTTTTCAAAAAATCTTAATTTGAAATTTGTTAATAAGAATTCTATAAACTGGATTCAAAAATGGGAAGAAATGATGATTGATGTCAAAAGCAGAGACGCAGATTAACACAGATTCATTATGATAAATTATGAAATGAATATTTTGGATAAAAAATATTGCTTTAAGTTATAATGCATCAGTGATAAGCAGCGTCAAAAAAAGAAAAAATAATTTATAATTGCTTTGTGCCTTAGTGGTTAATCAGCGTCAAAAAAAAGAAAAACAAAATAATAATTTGTGTAAATTTGTGAATTTCGTGGATAAAAAAAGTCAATGAAAGTCAGTGAAAGTCAATGGCAAGGAACTACATTCAGGATAGCTCTTTTTCAGCCAGAGATTCCTGCAAATACCGGTAATATCGGTAGACTCTGTGTGGGAGCTAATGCTGACCTGCATATTATCAAACCCATGAGATTTCTGCTCACTGATAAACATTTGAAACGTGCAGGTTTGGATTATTGGAATAAACTCTCGATTCATTTTCATGATAGAATTGAAGATTTGATTGATTCATTTAAAGAAAATAATATCTATTTTTGCACAACAAAATCTGATAATATTTATCATAGAAGGCAGTTTAAAAAGGGTGATGTTTTTGTTTTCGGACCCGAATCACGTGGCATTCCGGAAGAGATTTTAAAAAAGTATTGGCATAATACAATAAACATTCCAATGTCTGAAAATATTCGCTCGTTGAATCTTGCAAACAGTGTAGCAATTATTCTTTATGAGGGTTTGAGACAAATTTCAATTGACATATAATAATGCAAAAGTTAAATTAATCATAGAATTAATACAGTTTTATTATTCGAGGGGGAATTCTGAAAATATTATTAATTATTATTAGTATGTTACTCATTTCTAATTTATTTAGTATGTTACTCATTTCTAATTTATTTTCATTAACCATCAATGAAATACGCAATTCGGATGAATATTTATCCGGTTATGGGAAAGCTAGCACTTATGAAAAAGCAGATCAGAAAGCTCTGAAGGACCTTGTCTCAAAAATCTCAACATCAGTAGAAGTTGATTTCCAAAATATGTATACCGAAGAAGATGGTGACCTGAAAGAATTCACTCAATCAGTTGTAAAGACCTATTCTAACACTATGCTTCGCAATACTATGAACAAAGTGGATGAGGAAAGCGAACCAGGTAAAGTTATCGTAGTAAGGTATGTAGAAAAACAGGATTTAATAAAGATTTTTACGGACCGCAAACGCAAGATCATCGATTATGCAAAAACTGCTTTCCAGGCAGAAAAGGAATTGAGAATTGGAGATGCTCTCAGGTATTATTACTGGTCTCTTGTTCTGCTGCGCAGCCATCCTGAAAACAACTCTCTCTCTGCTTGTATCGATGAGCAGGAGCAAACTTTGCTAACATTCTTACCGGATCGTATCGAACGGGTATTTTCCCTTCTATCTTTTCACATCGATAATAACCGCTTCATAGATAACCAGCGTACATTGAGCGTGAGTATTACTTTTAAAGGACAACCCGTCACCAACCTGGATATCTCTTATTATACTGGTGACAGTTGGTCATGCAACATAACAACAAATAATGGGCTTACTCTAATAGACTTCTACGATGAATATGCCAGGAACCTGGATCAATTTAACCTTAAGATCGAGTACAAGTATTATAACAAGCGCAATATAGATGCAGAGATTCGGGAACTGCTGGAAGACTTCGACAATCCGATCTTTTCTGCTTCCCGCAAAACAATCATCATCAACCAAATCCAGTCGCAAAACACAACCACTTTTACTCCACAGATAGAGATCGAGCCTACCTTCGAATCTGTAAGTATGGCACCTTACCAGAATTCCATCGGAGAGATCATAGAAAACCTGAACGACAAAAACAAAGTTCTTTCTCGCGAACTTTTCACTGAGGAAGGTTTTATTCAATATCAGAAGATCATTCAATATGGTAACGCCCGGCTGCTCTTAGATGAGATGAATCTTTTTGCTGCAAAAGTGAATGATGAAGTTACAATTCGTCCTGTTCCTGTGCAGTTTGAATTCCCCAATAACGACCGCAAATTTACGGAATTCCTCACCTTCGTCTTTGATAAGAATAATAAGATCAATGCTGTTAATTTTGCTTTAGGAGAGAAAGCTATCAATGACATATTAGAGAAAAGTGAAGCTTGGGGAACTCTGGAAAACAAATACCAGATCATCCAATTCATGGAATATTACAAAACTGCCTATTGCTTAAAGAACATCGATTTTGTACAGAATGTATTTACCGATAACGCTCTAATAATTATCGGAAATGTTCTCAAACAGGACAAACCAATAGAGAACATGTATCAGAAGCTTGATAACATTGAATATATTCGGCTTTCCAAACAGGAATATATTGAACGTCTTCAGCATGTTTTCCGTTCTAATGAATATGTGAACATACACTTTGAAAATAGTAACGTAAAAAAAGTGGAAGGTGATAAAATATATTGCATTCAGATCGCTCAGAACTACTGGTCATCCAATTATGCCGATAAGGGTTATCTTTTCCTGATGATGGACCTGAACGATCCACAGCAGCCGAAGATATACGTGCGAAGCTGGCAACCGGAGAAAAGCCCGGATGGTTCTATCATTGGACTGGAAGATTTTCAGTTTGATTAGCTGGACTTTACTTCACGGGAGCGTAGCGACAGCGGAGTTAAGAACAGCATTTATAAGTGTATTCATTCTGAAGTCCAGTACGAGCCTGAACTCCAGTCTGAAAAACCTTCGCAATGGTCTTTGACCTTGCGAATGGTTGAAATAAAAAAATATATCGCCATTGCGGAGATCAAAACCATCCGCAAGGTGAAAATAATAACGAGGTGTATATGAAAAAAAAGTTAAAAATTATCAATTTACATATTTCCAATTATTGGAGAAAATCTGCCAAATCTCACAGTCACAAAGTTCACAAGTCTTCAAGTCTCCCTTTTTTCTTTTCTCCTTTTATCCTTTTGCCTTTGATCTTTGGTCTTGTATCTTTGATCTTGTTATCCTGTTCCGATCCCAAATTGGAGAATCCGTTTGATCCGGAGTCGCAATATACAACTTCTCCAATACAAGGACAGTTAGCTTTAACCCAACTCACCGACAGCGAAGTAAAACTTGAATGGCAATTGAACTCTACGATTGTTGGCAACTACATCATCAAACGCAAAATTAATACTGGAAGTTTTGAAATATTGGCAACTGTGAGCAAAGATACAAACAATTTTACTGACACTGAACTGCTAACAACAAATACATATCATTACCAATTAATTGGTGCCAATGGAGACGTGCAAACCGAACCAATCTCAAATTCGATCAGCACTACTTTTACAGAAATTGAGAGTTTTACGATTCAACAGGAAAACCTTTTTACAGCCAAGTTAACCTGGCAGCACAATTGCAATTACGAAGAAGGTTACATTATTGAACGACAGGAAGTTTCTTCGAGAGAAAATCCCCTTTCAAAAAATATTAAGCTCCCATTGAGAAGGGGAGATGCCGAAGGTAGAGGGGTTAGCAATAATGAAAAAAATGTAAAAAATGATAGAACATACCGCGATTT
>CAYWJN010000018.1:0-35806 GCA_964457455.1 uncultured Candidatus Cloacimonadota bacterium | reverse complement strand
GATTCGGCGTCCTCCGAGATCTACACTGTTTCGGTTCTCGTCGCTGTTCCGTTCTTGTGACTCCAAAAGAAACAACAGAACCTGAATATAGAAAATTTGTGGAATATATCGAAGCTGCTGTTGGTGATGTAGATATCACGAAATCTGATGTAGTGATAGGAATTGGCAGAGGAATTCGAGAGCAGGAAAACCTTAAAATGATCGAAGAATTTGCAGCATTAATCGGTGGGGTAGTTGGATGTTCCCGACCCATTGTTGATGCAGACTGGCTTCCTAAAGACAGACAGGTCGGTTCTTCAGGAAAAATAGTGAAACCAAAACTCTATATTGCAATTGGAATTTCCGGTGCTTTCCAGCATGTTATGGGAATGAGAAACTCGGATACAATTATTGCTATCAATAAAGATCCGAACGCACCAATTTTCAATGAAGCAGATTACGGGATTGTTGATGATTTGATGAAGGTTGTCCCGATTTTAAAAGAGAAAATACTGGAGATGAAATAAAAATTGAAAAAAATCGGTGTATTTGTCTGTCATTGCGGTAGGAATATTAGCTCAACTGTCAATATCAATGAGGTTGTTGAGAAAATAAAAAAATATCCGGGAATTGCTTTTTGCACTGATTATAAATATATGTGCTCAGATCCGGGGCAGGAATTAATTAAAACAGCAATAAAAGATAAAAAACTGAATGGGATAGTTATTGCAGCCTGTTCTCCATCTCTTCACGAACTAACTTTCAGGAATACTGCGGAAAAAGCAGGTCTAAATCCTTACCTTACCGAGGTTGCAAATATCAGAGAACAATGCAGTTGGGTTCATACAAATATACAAGAAGCAACTCCTAAGTCAATCAGTATAATTGAATCGATAATTGAAAAAGTAAAGCTGAATGAATCTCTTTCTCCTGTAAAAGTTAAAGTAAACCCAAAGGCTCTGATAATCGGCGGAGGTATTGCCGGTATTCAAGCATCACTGGATATTGCCAATTCAGGTCACAAAGTGATCCTGTTAGAAAAAAGCCCTTCTATCGGCGGGCACATGGCTCAGCTATCAGAAACTTTTCCAACCCTGGATTGTTCTCAATGTATATTAACTCCCAAAATGGTTGAAGTATCCCAACATGAGAATATCAGCTTATTTGTTTACTCGGAATTAGAAGAGATTTCCGGAAGTGTTGGAAATTTCAAAATCAAGATCAGAAAAAAAGCATCTTACGTAGATAATAGTAAATGTACAGGTTGCGGTGTTTGCAGCGAAAAATGCCCGGTGAATGTGGATTCAGAATTTGATGAAGATATGGGAAAAAGAAAAGCTATCTATTCTCCATTCCCGCAAGCTGTTCCCAATAAACCTGTTATCGATAAAGAAAATTGCACCTTTTTTTTGAAAGATGGAAAGTGTGGTGTTTGTAAAATTGTGTGCACTTTGAATGCTATTGATTTTGATCAAAAAGATGAGATAATTGAAGAGGAAGTGGGCGCTATTGTTGTTGCTACAGGATATGAACTCTATTCGATAGAAAACATGATCGAATATGGAGCAGGAAAATATCCTGATGTTATAAATGGATTGCAATTTGAGAGATTACTCTCTGCATCGGGACCTACTCAGGGAGAAGTTCTACGACCATCCGATAATAAAATTCCAAAAAGAATAGCTTTTATTTCTTGCGTTGGTTCCCGCGACCCGGAACATCATCTTCCCTATTGTTCTAAAATTTGCTGCATGTATATGGTTAAACATGCTCTGCTTTATAAAGAACATGTTCCGGATGGTGAAGCTATTGTTTTCTCCATAGATATCAGAACCAGCGGAAAAGATTATGAAGAATTTCTCACCAGAGCAAAGGAAGAAGGAAATATTTTATACATCAGGGGAAAACCTGCGAGAATAATCAAGCAGGGAGATGAGCTGGTTGTTTGGTGTATCAATACTCTAACTGGGAAACAGCTTCGTGTAAAATGTGATATGGTAGTTCTATCAATGTCAATGGTTTCCTCATCAGGAGCATTGGATCTGGCAAAAGCATTAAGAATACATACAAACGATTTTGGCTTCTTCACCGAAGCTCACCCGAAATTACGTCCTGTAGAATCTCTTGTACCTGGATTTTATCTGGCAGGCACGGCACAGGGTCCCAAGGATATTCCGGATACAGTTTCGCAGGCATCAGGTGCCGCAGCAAAAGTTATGACTCTTTTTTCCGGTGATGAAATTTCACATTCACCGATCATAGCAAGTGTGGATGAAAATTTATGTTCAGGTTGCGGTATTTGTATAGCAACCTGTCCTTATGATGCCAGGGAAATGGACGAGAGAAAAAAAATAGTTTCTGTGAACGAGATTCTTTGTGAAGGTTGCGGAGCCTGCATTAGTGCCTGTCCTTCAGGAGCTTCACAACAAAAAAATCTGACTGATATACAGATAGATAATATGATAAGTGTGATTTTGCAGTAAATGTAAAGCAATAGCCTGATTGCTTTAAACTCGACCTGGCAGGTCGAGTTACATATTAAGAGGATAACTTGAAATATAAAAAAAATCTTACAACAGAGATAAATCCTGAAATAAGAGATATTCTTATCGAAATGGGAGCTGAAGATATCTACAAATGTTACCAATGTGGGAAGTGTACAAGCGTATGTCCCTGGTTTCAGGTTGAAATATATGATTATCCTGTGTATAAGTTCTCACTTGAAACAGCTCTGGGAGCAGTTGCCAGCAGCGAAGATAAAAAAGAATTGGATAAAGAAATTGAGTTAATTTATCGTTGTGTTGGTTGCGAAGCTTGTCTTGAACAATGTCCGCACGGCATCAGCACACCAAATATCCTTCGTGCTGCTCGTCGTCTCCTGGTTGATTTTGATTCCTACCCGGAAACTTTAAAATCTACAGTCCAAAAAACACATAACGTAGGAAATCCATTTGGTGAACACAGAGAAAATAGAGCAGATTGGGCAAAAGGATTAAATGTGCCTGATTATCAAAAAGGGATGGAATTTTTATATTTTCCCGGCTGTCTTCCGGCATACGACACCAGAAATCAGAAAGTAGCTCAAGCTACAGTTGGAATCTTACAGAAATGTAAAGTATCATTTGGAATTCTGGGAGTAAAAGAGACCTGTTGCGGTGAAGTAATCAGAAGAATTGGAGCAGAAGATATTTTTAAAGAAGTTGCCCAAGCCAATATTAAAACATTTGGAGATTCAGGAGTGGAAAAAGTACTCGTCACTTCTCCTCATTGTTTTACAACCTTCAAAAACGAATATTCTGAATTTGGAGCTGATTTCGAAGTTCTTCACATAACACAATTTTTATCCAAACTTATCGATGAAGGAAAGATCAGACCCAAAAAAGAATTTAACAAAAAAGTAGTTTACCACGATCCTTGTACACTTGGTCGTAAAAATAGTATTTATGAAGAGCCCAGAAATATATTAAAAAACATTCCTGGACTGGAATACCTCGAAGTAGAAAATTTCAACCGTAATTTAAGTTTGTGTTGTGGAGCAGGAAGTGGCGGCTTATGGTTGGAATGGGAAAAAGATGAACGCATCGTAAATGTACGCCTTAAACAATTAATGGACACCAGCGCGGACATCATTGCAGTAGCTTGTCCATACTGCTTGCAGATGTTTGAAGAAACATTGAAATCAATGGATGTTGATATCAAAGTTATGGATATTTCTGAGATACTTTTTGAATGTTTATGATTTATTAAGGAAATTTTATTAATGACCCAGATTGAGAAAAAGAAAAATCTTTTTAATAAAATATCTGAATTGATTGAACAAGCAAGAAAAAAGGTTGCTGTTACAATTGATCAGGAAATGATTCTTCTTTACTGGAATATTGGAAAGATTATTAAAGAAGAAATAATTAAATCTGATAGAGCAAAATATGGGAAACAGATTCTCCAATCACTGAGTGGAGAATTAACAAAAAACTATGGCAAAGGTTATTCTCTTCAAAATTTAAGGCATATGATTAAGTTTTATGAAAAATATCCAAATGTCTCCGCAGTGCGGAGAGAATTCAAAGGCTTATCTTGGACACATACTAAAACCATTATATACCTAAGAGATGAACTAAAACGAGAATTCTATGCAACTCTTTGTTTGAAAGAACGATGGAGTACCCGCATCCTTCAAAATAGAATAAATAGTATGCTTTATGAAAGAACAGGTCTCTCTCGTTTTCCTGAAAAGACAATTGAGAACCAACTGAAAGAACTTAAAGAAGAAGACAAGATGACTCCGGAACTTGTTTTCAGAGATCCTTATGTTTTGGATTTTTTGGAACTTACTGACACTTATAGTGAAAGAGATTTGGAATCTGCCATTTTGAATGCTCTGCAAAAATTTATTCTCGAATTAGGAAAAGATTTTTATTTTGTGGAAAGACAGAAAAGAATCACTCTCGACAACATCGATTATTATATGGATTTGGTATTCTATCATAGAATATTAAAATGTTTTATTGTTATCGAATTAAAATTAGGAAAATTCAAAGCTGAATATAAAGGACAAATGGAATTGTATCTTCGCTATTTGGAAAAACATGAAATGCTCAATGATGAGAATCCTCCCGTTGGATTAATCTTATGTTCTGAAAAAGGAAAAGAACAAATCGAATTACTATTCTTACCAGAAGATAGAATTAAAGTAGCGGAATATATGACGAAATTACCACCTAAAAAGCTATTTTTGGAAAAACTACACAAAGCAATTCAGGTTGCTCAACTAAATCTAAAAAATAAAAAATAAAATGGAATTATTACAAAGATTTCTGAAAGGTGAAAAACCAGCAATAGCTAGAGTAATTACAAAGATCGAGAATGGTACTGATCCCAAACTTTTAGAAGATATTTTTCCTCACACAGGAAATGCATATTATATTGGAATTACAGGACCTCCCGGGGCAGGAAAATCTTCACTTGTAAATGCTATAGTTCCAAAATTATTAGAAAACAATAAAAAAGTTGGTATTATTGCTGTTGATCCCACATCTCCATTTTCCGGTGGAGCTTTGCTCGGTGATCGCATTCGGATGAATGATCTTGCTTTGAATGAGAATGTCTTTATCCGGAGTATGGCTACAAGGGGAAGTCTGGGTGGATTGGCTTCCAAAACAAAAGATGTGGCACTGGTTCTGGATGCTGCTGGATTTGATTACGTATTGATCGAAACGGTTGGTGTGGGACAAGTGGAATTGGATATTGCTCAGGTTTGTGATACAACTGTTGTCACATTAGTTCCTGAATCCGGTGATGCAATCCAGGCAATGAAAGCCGGTATTCTGGAAGTCGCAGATATTCTAGTCGTGAATAAAGGAGACAGAACTGGTTCTGACAGATTAATGATGGAACTGAAATTCGCTTTTGAATTGAGGGATGATAAAATAAAGTGGCAGGTTCCAATTCTTAAAACTGTAGCAATTGAAAACAAGGGAATCGATGAACTTGTCTCCACAATTAAGTTCCACAAAGAATATTTAGAAAAAAGTGGAGAAATTGAAATAGAAAGGAAGAATAAATTAATCTTAAGAGTTAATGAATTAATCGAAGAAAAAATAAAAACTCATCTGCATAATTATATCATAGATCAAAAACAATTAAAAAAAATGATAGACAAAGCATACGAACGTAAAATAACTCCTCATTATATTACAGATGAAATTGCAAAGAAGATTTTTTAGATGAAGGAGGTCTGATGAGCAAAGACATATGGAAAGAAAAATATTCTAAGCGAAAAGAAAGAGATCTCAATTTTTCCAATCTTTCAAAGATTAAAATAAATCCATTATACACACCGGATGATATTAAAGATTTTGATTATGAAAAAGATCTAAATTATCCGGGAGAATATCCATATACTCGTGGAGTTCAACCAACAATGTATCGTGGAAGATTATGGACGATGCGTCAATTTTCCGGTTTCGGAACCCCCAAAGATACTAATAATCGTTACAAATATCTCTTAAAACACGGACAAACAGGATTGTCCGTTGCTTTTGATTTTCCTACTTTATACGGAAAGGATTCGGATGATCTGATGTCTTTGGGAGAAGTCGGGAAATGTGGTGTTGCGATCGATACCCTGCGGGATATGGAAATTCTTTTTGATGGAATTCCCCTGGAAAAAATCTCAACTTCAATGACCATTAATCCACCTGCTGCAATGCTTCTGGCTATGTATATAGTGGTTGGAGAAAAGCAGGGAGTTCCAAAAGATGTTCTAACAGGAACAATCCAGAATGATATGCTCAAGGAATATCAGGCACAAAAAACCTGGATCTATCCTCCTGAACCTTCAATGAGAATTATAACAGATATTCTTAAATATTGCTCCAAAAATGTTCCTAAATGGAATACGATTTCAATTTCCGGTTATCATATCCGCGAAGCTGGTTCTACTGCACTTCAAGAACTTGCATTCACTCTCGCAAACGGTTATACTTATGTCGATTATGGGATCAAAGCAGGTCTTTCGGTCGATACTTTTGCTCCTCGTTTATCATTCTTTTTTAATTCTCATTTAGATTTCTTTGAAGAGATCGCAAAATATCGAGCTGCTCGTAGGATTTGGGCAAAACTGATGAAAGATAAATATCATGCTCAAAATCCAAAATCATTTTTAGTTAGATTCCATACTCAAACTGCCGGATGCAGTCTGACAGCTCAACAACCAGAGAATAATATCATACGAACTGCATTTCAGGGATTGGCTGCTGTATTGGGTGGAACTCAATCACTTCATACAAATTCGATGGATGAAACTTATGCACTTCCAACAGAAAAATCTGTAAAAATTGCTCTGCGAACCCAGCAACTAATTGCTTATGAAACCGGTACTGCAAATACGATCGACCCTCTCGGAGGTTCATATTATGTAGAAGCATTAACAGATGAATTAGAAAAACTAACTTATGAATATTTCGATAAGATCGAAACTTTGGGTGGTGTTGTTCCTGCAATCGAAAAAGGATTCTTTCAGAGAGAAATTTCCAGAAGTGCTTATGAATATCAGAAAGACCTGGAAAAGAAACAAAAATATCACGTAGGTATTAATATCTTTGAAGAAGAGGAAAAGGTCGATATCGAACTTCTGAAAATCCCGGAAGAGGTAGAGATCGATCAGAAAAAATCTCTTAAAAAAGTGAAAGAAGAAAGAAATAATTCAAAAGTGAAAACAACTTTAAAACATTTGAGAGAAGCTGCTGAAAACGGAGAAAATTTAATGCCCAGAATATTAGATTGTGTTCGGGAATATGCTACGCTTGGAGAAATGTGTGGAACTTTGAAAGAGGTTTTTGGTGTTTATAAAGAACCGATAATATTTTAATTGGAGCTTTAATGAATAAAAAAATAAGAGTTTTAATCGGAAAACCTGGATTGGACGGACATGACAGGGGAGCAAAAGTAATTGCTGCAGCACTTCGAGATGCTGGCTTTGAAGTAATTTATACCGGATTACATCAGCTTTCGGAAAGTATTGTGGAAGCAGCAATCCAGGAAGATGTAGATATCATTGGGCTTTCCATTCTATCAGGAGCTCACATGACGATTTTTCCAAAAATAATTGATCTTTTAAAACAAAAAAATGCTGAGCATATAATTGTGATCGGTGGTGGAATTATCCCTGAAGAAGATATAAAAAAGCTTTTGCAAATGGGTGTTAAAAGAATCTTCACACCGGGAGCACCTACTAATGAAATCGTTGATTATATTAAATCTGTAATTCATTAAAAAAATAGAAAGGTAAAGAAATGGTAAAAAAATTTCAATTAGGTAATTATGAACTTTTTTTTCTTCATGATGGTTCTTTCCGGCTGGATGGAGGAGGATATTTTGGGATTGTTCCCAAAGTTATCTGGCAAAAATTAGTTCGACCTGATGAATTGAATCGAGTGAAATTGAACATTAACCCTTTACTTGTAAGAACTCCGGAACACAATATTCTCATCGACCCGGGACAGGGAAATAAATTTTCTGAAAAACAGAAACAGATTTTCGGAATAAATTATGAACCTTCATTAGAACAATCTTTAGCTGAAATAGGATTAACCTGTGATGATATCGATGTTGTTGTGGCTACTCACCTTCATTTTGATCACGTGGGTGCTTGCACGAAATTTGATGAATCCGGTAATATAGTTCCCACTTTTAAAAACGCTGTTTACTATTTCCAGAAAAATGAATGGGTAGATGCTACTCATCCAAATGAAAGAACTAAAGGAACTTACTTTCTGAAAAATTATGTTCCAATTATGGAAGCAGGAATGGTTAAACTCATCGAAGGCAACGGAGAAGTTGTTCCTGGAATCAGCGCAGAAATTACAGGTGGACATACAAAGCATCATCAGATAATTTTCATAAAATCTGAAGGAAAAACTGCTGTTTATTTTGGTGGAATTGTTCCTGCAAAAACACATTTGAAAATTCCATATACAATGGGTTTTGATCTTTATCCTGTGAAGATTATGGAGAAAAGACGAGAACTTTATCAGCGAGCAATAGAAGAAAACTGGCTGGTTTGCCTGGAACACGATCCAATAGATCGAGCTGGAAATATCAAATTCGATGGAAGAAATTACCAGTTTGAGACGAAGGTTTAGCTCCAATATTATGTAATTCCTGAATTATTGAGATTTGCAGAAAATGGAAAAAACATTAAAAATTATTAACGAACTTCAAAAAGAGGGGATAATCAGAAATTATGCCATTGGTGGTGGAATTGCTACAATTGTATATATCGAACCGATTATTACTTATGATTTGGATATTTTTTTTGTTCCTGTAAAGGAAGATAAAGGAATATTGAATCTTTCTCCAATTTATGAATGGTTTAAGAATAAAGGATACAAACCGGATAAAGAGCATATTATCATCGAAGGCATTCCTGTGCAGTTTATTCCTGTTTATAATGAATTGATAATAGATGCAGTCGAAAATGCTATTGAAACGATTTATCAAAATACAAAGATAAATGTTGTTAGAGCAGAATATCTGGTTGCAATTATGTTACAGACTTTTAGACCAAAAGATAAGGATAGAATTATTAAACTAATTGATGAAGCAGAAATTGATAATTTTTTTCTAAAAAAGATTTTACAAAAACATCAACTTAATGGGAAATTCAATAAATTTAAAAGGATTTATTATGGAGAACAGTAATTTCTCAAATAAGAAAATCGAAGATATATTTAAAGCAAAAGAAGAATATCATCAGCATTTGGCAAAATTACCGTTTGAAGAAAAAATAAAAATTCTTGTTCGATTACAGGAAATTGCAAAAGGGTTTCATCCATTTTCAAACAAAAAAAATGTTGTCTGGAAAATAACATCCTAAAAATGTGAATATATTGAGGAGTGAAAAATGGAATATTCAAATGATATTTATGAAATAATAAAAAACCGCAGAAGCATTCGTTCATTCAACGAGAAAGAAGTTCCCGATGAGTTGTTAGATAAAATCCTGCAAACAGCAATCTGGGCACCATCAGGTAAAAATTTTCAGAATTGGCATTTTTATGTTTTGAAAGATGAAAAACTAAAAGAATTCGTAAAAGTCTATAACGAATTCTGGGAATATGTCAAACCGACTCTGGAAGGAAAACTCAAACCAAAAGTAATTGAATTAACAGGAAAATTCTTTGGAAATATTGGAAATGCACCTGTTGTGATTTTAGCATTTTCCAACATAATTCCGGGAGAAGAATCAATCACATCAATGGGAAGTGTATTCCTGGCAATACAAAACCTGCTTTTATTAGCGCATAAAGAAGGTTTGGGAACCTGCGTTCTGGGAAGGGTTGAGCAAAAAGCAGAACAAGTTAAAAAACTTCTCAATATTGAAAATAAAGAATTCTTATGCGGCATTGCTCTGGGTTACTCAAATTATGAAAGAACTCCTCCCGCTCCTCCCAGAAAAAATGGAAGAATTCATTGACTATAAGTCATTGAGGAAAACTGAAAAAATTGAGATAGACTGAAATATTGAAAATAAATTTGTGTAATTCGTGAAAAAAAATAAAAGGAGGTTCTATGGTTGGAATTATCGGATACGGATCGTATATTCCCAAATTCCGGATCAAAGCAGAACAGATAGCTCATCAATGGGGAAAAGATGCGGTAGCTATCAAACGAGGATTGATGCTGCAGGAAAAATCTGTTCCGGGTCTGGATGAAGATACGATCACAATTTCAGTAGCAGCAGCAAAGAATGCTTTGAAACGCTGCAATATTAATCCACAGGAAATCGGAGCACTTTATATCGGTTCCGAATCGCATCCTTATGCAGTGAAACCATCGGGAACTGTAGTAGGAGAAGCTCTTGGCATTGTTCCTAATTTCCATACTGCAGATCTTGAGTTTGCGTGTAAAGCAGGTTCGGAAGGGATGTTCATTGCTCAAGCTTTAGTTAAAGCCGGAGAAGTGAAATATGCAATGGCGATTGGAGCAGACACATCTCAAGGCGCTCCTGCAGATGCACTTGAATTTTCTGCTTCTGCCGGCGGTTCTGCATTTATTTTCGGAGAGGAAAATATACTCGCTGAACTTTTATTCACTCATTCTTACACGACAGACACACCTGATTTTTGGCGTAGAGAAGGTGCTTTCTATCCTCATCATGGAGGAAGGTTTACGGGTGAACCAGCATATTTCAAACACGTTCAGGGAGCTGCAAAAGCAATCTTGAAAAAGAGCGGATACAAACCATCAGATTTTAAATATGCAATTTTCCACATGCCAAATGGAAAGTTTCCATTAACTGTCGGGAAAAAACTCGGTTTCACAGATGAACAAATGAAACCCGGCTGGGTTGTGAATTTAATGGGAAATACTTATTCAGGTTCTTCTCCCACAGGTCTTTCCGCAACTCTGGATGTTGCAAAACCAGGTGATCTGATCTTTATGGTTTCATTCGGTTCGGGTGCAGGTAGCGATGCTTTCATTTTCAAAGCTACCGATAAAATTACTGATGTTCAGGATAATGCTGAAAAAGTTAGAGAAATGCTCGCTGATGATCCGATCTATCTGGATTATGGGCAGTATGCAAAATTCCGTGAAAAAATCATTATGAACGAATAGGAGGATTGAAAATGAGAGATGTTTATATAATTGGTTGCGGGATGACGAAATTCGGTGAAATCTGGGAATCTTCTTTCCGGGATTTATTTGTTGAAGCTGGATTAAAAGCGATAAAAAATGCTGGAGTCGATCATCTTGATTCGATGTATGTAGGAACGATGACATCCGGACTTTTTATAGGGCAAGAACACGTCGGAGCTTTGATGGCGGATTATTTGGGAGTGGCGCCAATTCCGGCAGTTCGAGTTGAATCAGCTTGTTGCTCCGGAGGAATGGCAGTCAGAATGGGATTTCTCGATATTGCATCCGGAAATTCCGATATTGTTCTGGCGGGCGGAGTTGAAAAGATGAATGATGGAGCAGATGTAACTTATGCTCTTTCAACAGCTGCCGATCAGGAATATGAATGTTATCATGGAGTGACTTTCCCCGGACTTTATGCAATGATCGCCAGAGCCCATATGAATAGATATGGAACAACAAGAGATCAACTTGCTCAAGTTGCAGTAAAAAATCATTTTAACGGTTCAATGAATCCAAATGCTCAATTTCCAAGAAAAGTTACACTCGAGCAGGTTAAAGATGCTGTTCTGGTTGCTGATCCTTTAACAGTTCTGGATAGTTCTCCTGTTTCTGATGGTGGTGCTTGTATAATATTAGCTTCAGAAGAAGTTGCCAGGAAACTGCAAAAGCCGATGGTCAAAATAATCGGTTCCGGAGTTGCTACTGATTCTTTAGCTTTAGATCAACGAGAAGACATAACTGCATTAAATGCTGTAAAAGTTTCTGCAGAACGTGCCTTTAAAATGGCAGGATTAAAACCAACTGATATTGATCTGGCAGAAGTTCACGATTGCTTTACTATAGCTGAAATCTGCATTTTGGAAGAACTCGGTTTTGCTGAAAGAGGAAAAGGTGGTCTTTTCACTGAACAAGGTCATACAGCATTAACCGGTAAAATACCGATCAATACTTCCGGTGGTTTAAAATCAAAAGGTCATCCTGTGGGAGCTACAGGAGTTGCACAAGTTGTGGAAATCTATGAACAATTGACAGGAAAATCTGGAGAACGACAGATCAAGAATGCGAAGATCGGTTTAGCTCAAAATATGGGCGGTTCAGGTGCATCATCTGTAACTCACATTTTTAAAGCGAAATAAAGGAGAAAGATATGCCATCACCAAGATACAGAAGAGAAATGCCGCAAAGATACAGATTGGAAGCGGGAAAATGCAAAGGTTGTGGAAAGATTTTTTTCCCACCGAGATTAGTCTGTAATAAATGCGGATCGGAAGATTTTGAACAGGTTGTTTTGCCTGAAAATGGAAAGATCGTTACATTTACAATTATTAGAGTTGCTCCCGCACAATTTGAGGTAGAAGTTCCTTATGCAATTGCAATTGTGGAACTTGAAAATGGGGTGAAAATTACAACTCAAGTCGTCGATTGCGATCCTGAAAAACTGGAAATCGGAAATGAAGTTAAACTTGTTTTCAGAAAAATTCAGAAAGAAGGAAAAACAGGAATTATACTTTACGGATATAAAGCTGTTTTAGCGTAAAAAAAACATAAGAATAGGATCATTATGTATAAAATCGAATCCAAAATAAACACGAACAGCCAGTCTTTCAAAGAGAACGCAAAATCCATGGAAGAAGCTGTTAAGAAGTTGAAGGATCGCATTTCTTCAGTCAGAAAAGGCGGTCCCGATTATATGCACGAAAAACATAAAAAGCGTGGAAAACTTTTTGTACGAGATCGGTTGCGATTACTTTTAGATCCTGATACACCATTTCTGGAATTAAGTCCTTTAGCTGCCTGGGATATGTATGAAAATAAACATCCATCAGCAGCAATAATTACAGGGATCGGAGTGGTTAAGAACCGTGAAGTAATGGTTATTGCGCACGATGCAACGGTTAAAGGTGGAACTTATATTCCGGAAACGATCAAGAAGCATCTTCGGGCACAGGAAATTGCGATGGAGAACAAACTTCCCTGCATTTATCTCGTTGATTCGGGTGGAATTTTCTTACCGTTACAGGTTGGAACATTTCCAGATAAAGAGCATTTTGGCAGGATTTTCTATAATCAAGCCCGGATGTCTGCAGAAAATATTCCTCAAATTTCTGTTGTAGTCGGATTCTGCACTGCAGGAGGTGCTTATCAACCTGCAATGAGCGATGAAGTTGTGATTGTAAAAGGATCGGGAACGATCTATATTGGAGGACCTCCTTTGGTAAAAGCAGCAA
Organism: uncultured Candidatus Cloacimonadota bacterium; assembly: GCA_964457455.1. Classification (GTDB taxonomy): domain Bacteria; phylum Cloacimonadota; class Cloacimonadia; order Cloacimonadales; family TCS61; genus JABMPU01. The sequence continues at coordinate 22,457 of CAYWJN010000018.1, read as the reverse complement.
CAGGAGAAGTTGTAACCGAAGAGGAACTCGGTGGAGCTGATGTTCATTGTCGAATTTCCGGAGTTGCTGATCATTATGCTGAAAGCGACGAGCAGGCAATCGAAATTACTCGCAATATTGTGGAGAATATTACATCACCACAAAAACATCTTTTAGAGAGATTTCAACCAGAAGAACCTGCATGCGATCCCAAAGAACTGTATGGAATAATTCCAAAAGATCTGAAAAAATCTTTCGATATGAGAGAGGTAATTGCCCGAATCGTTGATGGTGGCAAATTTCATGAATTTAAGGAATTATACGGTCAAACTCTGGTTTGTGGATTTGCGAGAATTATGGGTTACCCAATCGGAATTCTGGCAAATAATGGAGTTCTTTTTTCAGAATCTTCCCAAAAAGGTGCTCATTTTGTTTCTTTATGTTCGGTTCGTAAAATTCCTCTTTTATTCCTGCAAAATATTACCGGATTTATTGTTGGGAAAAGATATGAACATCAGGGAATCGCCAAAGATGGAGCAAAACTTGTGCATGCTGTTGCAAACGCTCAAGTTCCAAAATTTACGATTATTGTCGCTGGTTCCTACGGAGCAGGAAATTACGGAATGTGCGGTCGAGCTTACAGTCCCAGGCTTTTATGGATGTGGCCTACTTCCAAAATTTGCGTTATGGGAGGCGAGCAGGCTGCCGGAGTTCTAACAGATGTTAAAGTCAGAGGGCTAACCAGGCAAGGTAAAAAACTTTCCAAAGAAGAAATTGAAGAGATCAGAAAACCAATCCTTGAGAAATATGAGAATGAGTCGAGTGCTTATTATTCGACGGCAAGATTGTGGGATGATGGAATTATCGATCCATTGGATACAAGAAATATTCTTGGTTTGGCGATTTCGATGTCACTCAATGCACCCATTCCTGATCATAAATTTGGGATTTTCCGGATGTGATCATTCTTTGAAGAAAACAGAATAAACAGAAGTTAATGATAAACTAGGAGACAAGATGTTAAAACTAAAAAAAGAAACCATACTTGAGGAAATGAAGTTATTACCCGATAGAATTGCAATAGATGATGTTATGGAGCGAATTTTTTTGCTGGCAAAAGTTGAAAAAGGAATTCAAGAAGCAGATGATGGTTTGTGTATTAGTCATAAAAATGCTAAAGATAAAATGAAGAAATGGTTACAATAAAATGGACTCCACAAGCATTAGCAGATGTTGAAGCAAATGCCGACTTTATAGCAAAAGATTCAAATTTTTACGCCCAAATATTCGCAACAAGAGTATTCAAGGCAGTTGGAAAATTGTCAAAATTTCCAATGCTGGAAGGATAGTTCCTGAAATAAATTCTGAAAATATCAGAGAAATAATTTTGGGAAACTTCAGGATTATTTACCGAATTGAAAAAGGCATAATTGAAGTTCTTACTGTGTATCATTCAGCAAGATTGTTGGAAATTGATAATCACTTTTTTAATGGAAATTAAAAAAATGGAAAAAACGATCTATGTTTAATTTTTCTACTTTATCGAGATGAGAAAAAAGGTGAAAAATGCTAAATAAATTTAAAACAATCTTACTCGAAAAAAAAGATAAAATCGCATACATAACATTAAATCGTCCTGAAATCCATAATGCCTTCAATGATACAATGATCTCCGAACTGACCGAAGTTTTTGAAGATTTGAAGGAATGCGACGATGTTCGAGTTATAATCCTGACTGGAAAAGGAAAATCGTTCTGTGCAGGAGCAGACTTGAAGTGGATGAAAAAAATGAAGGATTTTTCATATGAAGAAAATCTGGAAGATTCTCTCGCTCTCTCCAAAATGTTCTATAAAATGTATTCCATCAAAAAACCGACGATTTGCCTTGTTAATGGAGCAGCAATCGGAGGTGGAACTGGTTTAGTTGCAGTTTGTGATATTGCAATTGCAGCTACTCATGCAAAATTCAGTTTCAGTGAAGTCAAGTTAGGATTGGTTCCGGCTTGCATTTCTCCTTATGTTGTGAAAAAATGCGGAGAAGGAAGATGCAGAGAATTCTTCCTGACTGGTGAAAGACTGACAGCAGAAAAAGCCTGTAGAGCAGGACTTGTTAATTTTTTTATTCCCTTAGAAGATATGAATAATTTTGCAGAAAGTATTACAAAACAGCTGATCACCAGCGGACCGGAAGCGATTGGAATGTGCAAAGATTTATTGAGTAAGGTTCCAGAAATGTCTCTAAAGGAAGCAGGAGAATTTACAGCGGAAGTTATATCCAAAATGCGAATATCAGATGAGGGACAAGAAGGAATGAACGCCTTTTTCGAAAAGCGTAAACCCAAATGGACAAAATAGTATTTCACCGCAGAGGGCGGAGAGGTCGCAGAGATGAATGAAGGTGAAAGATTAAATAAAATTACGGAAAATATTATTGGGATTGCAATCGATGTTCATCGAGCCTTGGGTCCCGGACTCCTTGAATCTGCTTATGAAACTTGTTTGTTTTATGATTTGAAACAAACAGATATGAAAGTTGAGCGCCAAAAACATCTTCCGATTTTATATAAAGGAATCAAACTCGATTGTTCTTATCGTTTGGATTTTTTTATTGAAAATGAGGTTATTGTTGAGATCAAATCTGTCGAAAAACTGCTTCCAATCCATAAAGCACAGTTGTTATCTATTTGAAAATTTCCGGTTGTAAAGTTGGTCTGTTGATTAATTTTAATGTTGATATGTTAAAGAAGGGCGGAATAAAAAGAATTGTGAATAATTTTCCTGATTCTCCGCGCTCTCCCCGCCCTCTGCGGTGATAAAAAGGTGTGAACTATGTTTAAGAAAATATTAATAGCAAATAGAGGTGAGATAGCCATTCGTGTTGCGAAAGCTTGCAAAGAGCTTTGTATTTCTACTGTTGGAGTATATTCGACGATCGATAAGAAATCTCTTCATCTTCGCTTTATGGATGAGATTGTCTGGATTGGTGATTCTCCGGCAATATCCAGTTATTTAAATATCGAAGCGATCCTCGATGCTGCTCGTGAAACTCATTCCGAAGCAATTCATCCCGGGTATGGATTTTTAGCAGAAAATGTACTTTTTGCTAAAGCTTGTGAAGATGCCGGAATTATTTTTATTGGACCGAGTTCTAAAACCTTGAATCTGGTTGCAGATAAAGTCGCTTCCCGAAATACTGTCAAAAAGGTTGGGGTTCCCATCATTCCCGGAATGGAAATGACTTGCACGGATTTGAACAAATTCAAGCAAGTTGCTAAAGAAGTCGGTTATCCTGTGATGGTCAAAGCTTCTATGGGTGGCGGTGGAAAAGGAATGCGTGTTGTTTACGATGAAAAAGATCTGGAAAAGTGCATTGCTATTAGTCAGCGGGAAGCATTGAGTTCGTTTGGAGATGATTCCATTTATTTAGAAAAATACATCGAACAACCGCGTCATATCGAGTTTCAGGTTTTGAGGGATAAATATGGAAACTGTGTTCATCTTTTTGAGCGTGAATGTTCCATCCAAAGAAGACATCAAAAAATTATCGAGGAAACTCCTTCTCCTGCTTTGAATGACGAAATCAGAGCCAAAATGGGAGAAGCTGCTAAAAAAGTTATTGAAGCTTCCGATTACACAACTGCTGGAACCGTCGAATTCTTATTTGATAAAAATAAAAAATTCTATTTCCTGGAAGTGAATGCGCGAATTCAAGTCGAGCATCCGATAACGGAAATGGTTACTGGAGTTGACCTGGTTAGACAGCAGATATTAATTGCTTCCGGTGAGAAACTCCAACTTTCCCAGGATCGAATCAATCAGAACGGACATGCGATAGAAACTCGGATTTACGCTGAAGACCCGGATAATAATTTCGTTCCATCTCCGGGAAAAATTCATTATCTTTCCGAACCGCAAGGTCCGGGAATTCGTATTGATTCCGGGATTTTTCAAGGTTGGAATGTTCCTCCGCATTATGATCCAATTTTATCCAAACTAATTATTTGGTCTGAAAATAGAAAAATGTCGATTGTCAGAATCTCTGAAACTTTAAAAGAGTACGTTATTTTAGGAATAAAAACCAATATCGGGTATTTAAGCAGAATTATCAAAAATGATAATTTCATCGAAGGAAATTTCGATACGCATTTTATTGATAATAATGAAGAGATTTTACTTCCTCAACACAATAATTTGGATTTCGCTCTAATTGCGTCAGCTCTTAATAAAAAATATGGTCTTAAGAAAAGACCGGTTAGTCAATTAACTCAATATTCTCAAAAAACAACACCCTGGCAGGAATTGGGAAATTGGGAGATATGTGGACAATAAAATTCAAAATGTCTAAAAAATACCAAAACTTTTTTGAAATATGTAATTTTTGGAGTTTAAAATATGGAATATAAATTTAATTTTTTAGAAAAGACTCATAAGATAAATATAGAAGAAAAAGATGAACTTTTAAAGATTCTGATAAATAATGAAAAGGAATACAATATTTCGGAAGTTGAAACCGAATCCAACCTGATTTCATTCAAAAAAAAAGGGAAAATCTATAATATTTTTTACTCTTCTGAAAAAGATAAAACCTTCCTCTCGATCGATGGTGAAAATTACACTCTCGAACTTGAGAAAGATATTTCTACAAAATCCAAATCCGGGAAGCAGGAAAAAGGAGACAGCGTCTCTTCTCCAATGCCAGGATTATTAGTTAAAATTCCTGTTTCTGTTGGAGATGAAGTCAAATCCGGCGATACATTGGCAATAGTTGAAGCAATGAAAATGCAAAATGAACTTCCTTCTCCCAGAGATGGAACCATCAAAAAAATCAATGGAGAAGAAGGAGAACAGGTTGACGCTTTGCAGGTGATCGTAGAATTGGAATTAATTATAAAAGAATAGACGGAGGAAATATGGATTATAAATATCTAATTGTTGAACAAAAAGAAAAAATCGGTTACATTAAGTTTAATAGACCTGAAGTTCTCAATGCAGTGAATATTGAGACAGTTCTGGAAGTAGAAAAAGCTCTGCTGGAATTTAATAATATCAAAGATATTCTTGTGATTATCATCACAGGAGAAGGAAAAGCTTTTGTTGCCGGTTCGGATATTTCACGATTAGCAAAAATGAATCCTCTCGAAGCACGAGAATACAGTCAGATCGGTCAACGAGTTCTTACTTTTTTGGAAAATATGGAAAAACCAGTGATTGCAGCGATCAATGGATTTGCTCTTGGTTCCGGATGTGAAATTGCCATGGCATGTGATATCAGAATCGCTTCCGAAAAAGCAAAATTTGGTCAACCGGAAGTTAAGCTGGGAATTATTCCCGGTCACGCTGGCTCGCAAAGACTTCCAAGATTGGTCGGGATTGGGAAAGCGAAAGAACTTATCTTTACTGGTGACATCATCGATGCAAATGAAGCATTAAGGATCGGTCTAGTTAATAAAGTTATTAGCCCAGAATCTCTTTTGGAAGAAGCAGAAAATATGGCAAAAAGGATCATTACAGTCGGCCCTACTGCAGTTAGGATTGCAAAAACCGTAATAAACCGTGGAATAGACACGAATCTCACAACTGCAAGTTCCTATGAAATGGAAGCTTTCAGTATGCTCTTCTCAACCGATGAAGCAAAAGAGGGAATGAAGGCATTTATGGAAAAGAGAAAACCAAATTATTAGTATAGTAAAACAAGAAATATAAAAGGAGACGAAATGAATTTAGACGAAAGGTTACAAAATGTGACGATAATCGGAGCAGCTGGAAAAATGGGAAGTGGAATTGCTGTTCTTGTTGCACAGGAAATGTCCAAACTAAAACTCAAACTGGAAAATAATGATAAGATTTACCGTTTGAATCTGGTGGATATCACAGAAAAAGCACTGGACGGACTTCGTAGCTATATGAAAGTTCAACTTCTTAAAGCAGCTGAAAAAGCAACTGTTCTTTTAAGACAGATTTATGCAGATAGGAAGGATCTGATCGAGAATGCTGATATAATCAATACTTTCGTGGATGACACTTATGCACTCTTGAATTTCACAACAGATTCTAATATTGCCAAAGATTCTCATCTGATTTTTGAAGCAATATTTGAAAACGAAGAGATCAAGATCAAAGTGCTGAAAAATTTAAAGGAAATTTGTTTACCTGACGCTTTGTTCCTGACAAATACTTCCAGCATTCCAATTTCCTATCTCGATGAACAAGCAGGACTGGGTGGAAGGATCGTAGGTTATCATTTCTATAATCCTCCTGTAATTCAGAAATTGGTGGAAATCATTTATGCTGATAACACGACTGAAGAATTGAAAGGAATCGGTCTGGAATTTGGAAAGAGACTTCGCAAAAAGTTAGTTCCGGCAGCAGATATTTCCGGGTTTATCGGAAACGGACATTTCAGTCGGGACGGTCTTTATGCCATGAATAAAGTGGAAGAACTCAAAGATGAATACGGTTTTCATGGTGCTCTTTATATTATGAATAAAGTATCGCAGGATTTCCTGGTTCGTCCTATGGGAATCTTCCAGCTCATTGATTATGTTGGACTCGATGTTTTCCAATCGCTGTTAAGAGTGATGAGAACACATCTCAAACTTGAGCGCCTGAATAGCGACCTGCTGAATAAATTTATGGATAAAAAGATCGCAGGGGGTCAGAATCCGGATGGTTCACAAAAAGATGGTTTTATCAAATATGAGAAAAATCGTCCCGTCGGAGTTTACAATATTGAAGATGAAAAATACTATCTGTTCGATGGAGATTGGAGAGCAGGAATTGACAAAAAACTTAATCCAACCAATGAAAAATTTGCGCCGTGGCGAGCACTTTTGATGGATGGAAAAAAAATGGAAAAACTTGAAACTCATTTCAATAACCTGAAAGGAATGAATACTTACGGCTCAAATTTAGCTCTTGATTTCCTGAAAACAACCAAAGAAATTGGTGAAAACCTGGTTAAAGACGGAGTTGCAAATTCCAAAAAAGAAGTGAACGAAGTATTGATGAACGGATTCTTCTGGCTTTACGGTCCAATCCATAATTTCATTTAATTTCCCACGAAACATGCGAAAAATACAAAAAGGAAATTTAATGTCAAAATTTAGAATCTGAGCGAATTGTCTTAACAAAAAATGAAAATAAATATTAATTTGTGTTTTAATTTAAAATAATTAATTTTCGCGTTATTTAGTGTATTTCGCGGGAAAATAAAAAAAGGAGATATCATGAGTTATTTTAGAAAAAAAATATATGCAACAGCAGGTTTTAATACGGTTTCACTGGGAACAGGCAGGAAAGAATTTCATCCCAAAAAACCCCGACCCGGAATTGAATACTACATAAAAGAAGCAGGTCTGGGTTCAATTAACCAGATTCAAAACCCGGAAAATATCAATGAAGGTGTAATCGGAAATTTTATGGCAGCACGTTTCTGCAATCAGGGAAACCTGGGTGGATTTTTCCCAATGGTCCATCCAACATTCCAGTATAAACCCTGCATAAGAGTAGAAGGTGCATGTGATTCCGGTGGATTGGCTCTTGTTACAGCTATCAAAACAATCCTCGCAGACATGGCTGATGTGGTTATGTGCATCGGTGCTGAGGTACAGAATTCAGTTAAAGCAATTTACGGTGCAGACTTTCTTGCTGGTGCTGGCTGGTTTTCTGGTGAACGAAAAGAAGGACACGCCTATTTCTTCCCGGATCAATTTTCCCAGCGAGCAGGTGCTTGTTATGAGAAATTTGGTAATGAAAAGGTGAGAGCAGGTATGGCTCACTGGTATGTTAATGCCATCGAAAATGCACGTAAAAATCCTGATGCACAGGAATATCACAACAAAAATTCCGACCTTTTAGCAACCGGTATGACATCACCAAATCCGAAAGCTTTCTGTGAACACATTAATGTATTTGATTGCTCAAAAGTCTCCGATGGCGGCTCAGCTTTGATATTTGCTTCTGAAGAGGGGCTTAAAAAGATTGGCGTAGAATTAAAAGATGCTGTTGAAGTTATTGCTTATGCCCAAGTTCAGGATAATCTTACAACTCCCCCACCCGACCTTACAAAACTTTCTACCTGCGCAGTCGCAGCTAAACGAGCTTACGATCGAGCAGGTATCAAACCCTCAGATTTGAGTGTGTTGGATGTGCATGACTGCTTTACAATTGCAGGATTACTTGCAGTTGAAGCTGCTGGTGTAGCTGGTTATGGCGAGGGTGCAGATTTCATTACAGATGGAAATACAAAACCTGATGGGATAATTCCTACCAATACAACTGGTGGTCTGGTTGGCTATGGACATCCCACTGGAGCAAGCGGTGTACGACAGGCTATCGATATTGTTAAGCAGCTATCCGGAAAAGCAGGTGACTGCCAGGTAAAAATAAATCCTGATAAACCTTTTGGTATGATGTCCAGTATGGGTGGAAATGATAAGACCGTAGTAGCTATGATTTTTCAGTAAGGAGTGAGAAAAATTATAAATTCAAACAATAATTGACAAAATTATCGAAATAAATAGAAAAGATAAATGTTTCAGTGTATTATCATTGAACTTATTAATTTATATTTGAATTTCAAATATTGGAGAAATGTAAATGATAACCGATAGAGATAAATCTATTATTTTGGAATATGCGAAAAAGTACAATATTTCTTCTGTAATCTTATTTGGTTCATCCATAAAGGAAGAAAAAGAAGCTCATGATATTGATATCGGAATAAAAGGCATTAAACCGCAATTATTTTTTGAATTCTACGCTGAATTATTCAAACATTTATCAAAACCTGTGGACCTTATTGACATTTCCAAAAAGTCATTATTCAATCAACTAGTAGAAGAGACTGGAATGAAAATTTATGGATAAATTACCTGCTCAAATTCTTGCTGAAAAAGAAAATATAGAATTTGCTTTAAATAATCTCAAAGATGCTTTAAACAGAAAAGAAAAATCAGTTATTGAATTAGCGGCTATAGCAACTTTTCTTCATAATATCTATAATGGAATGGAAAATATACTAAAGCAAATTCTAAAAATAAAAGGTATTAATATTCCAAAATCAGACACATGGCATAAGGATTTACTAGCCATTTCCGTATCAAAAGGAATAATTCCCCAAAAACTATCTGATAAACTTTATGAATATCTTACTTTTCGTCATTTTTTTATTCATGCTTATGGATTTATGCTTGAAGAACTTCATTTAGAAAATTTAGTCAACAATATTCCAGAAATTTGGGCTCAATTTCTTTTAGAAATCAAGAACTTTTTTAATCAATAGCTGATTTGTTGATTAATTAATTCTTTTATCTGTCAGTTAAACTGATGTAGCTATGGAATTCAGGAAGGAGTGAATAATTTGAAAATAGCATTAGCATCCGATCATGCCGGATACGAATTAAAAGAAGCCATAAAAGAATATTTAACAGAACATGAACTCACAGACTATGATACTCATTCAACCGAATCCATGGATTATCCTGATACAGGATTCAAAGCAGCGGAAGCTGTCGCAAACGGTGATTGCGAAAGAGGAATTCTGATCTGCGGCAGTGGACTTGGGATGAGTATCGTGGCTAACAAAGTGAAAGGAATCCGGGCAGCTTTATGCAATTCAGATGAACTTGCACGTTTATCTCGTCAGCATAATGATGCTAATATTCTTGTTCTTCAGGGACGATTCATTTCCAATAAACAAGCAAAAGATATTATAAGTGTTTGGCTTTCCACAGAATTTGATGGGGGACGGCACCAGAGACGAATAGATAAAATATCAAGATATGAAAAAGGAGATGACAAATGAAATTCATAAAAAAACAAGATCCCGAATTATATGCAGCGATGCACAGCGAGTTGAAACGCCAATCTGAAAACCTGGAACTGATAGCTTCGGAAAATTTTGTTTCCAGAGCTGTATTGGAAGTAACCGGTTCTGTTCTTACAAATAAATATGCTGAAGGATATCCATATCGCTGGAGTAAAAAAACAGGTAAAATCAATTATAAATTATACGGACGCTATTATGGTGGCTGCGAATTCATTGATGAAGTAGAAAAACTGGCAATCGAAAGAGCAAAAGAAATATTCGGTGCAGAACACGCAAATGTGCAACCGCATTCCGGTTCTCAAGCAAATATGGCAGCTTATTTTGCTATTATCAATCCCGGTGATACTATTCTCAGCTTGGAACTCGCTCACGGTGGTCACCTAACTCATGGTCATCCTTTGAGCTTTTCAGGTTATTTATTTAATATCGTTCCTTATGGAGTTAACAAGGAAACCGAGCAATTCGATTACGATGAAATCCGAAAAATTGCTTTGAAAGTCAAACCGCAGATGATTCTTACCGGAGCCAGCGCCTATCCAAGAAAAATTGATTTTGCTAAATTCAGAGAAATTGCTGATGAAGTGGGAGCAAAATTCGTAGTAGATATAGCACACATTGCCGGTTTAATTGCTGCTGGTTTGCATCAATCTCCGATTCCTTATGCCGACATCGTTACAACCACGACTCATAAAACTTTAAGAGGGCCGCGTGGTGGAATGATCCTGTGCAAGGAAGAATATGCCAAAGCTGTTGACCGCTGGGTATTTCCCGGTACGCAAGGTGGTCCTCTGATGCATATTATCGCAGCCAAAGCTGCTGCTTTCAAAGAAGCTCTAACTTCAGAATTCAAGATTTATCAAAAAAAGATTATTAAAAATGCGGAAACTTTAGCAAACTCACTTTCTGGAAAAGGATTCAATATTGTCTCAGGAGGAACAGATACACACCTGATGTTGATAAATCTGGGAACAGAAGAAGAAGGTGGACCTTCCGGCAAGAAAATGGAAGGTAGCCTGGATAAAGCCGGCATTACCGCCAATAAGAACACAGTTCCTTTTGATACACGCAAGCCGTTCGTTGCTTCCGGTATTCGTCTGGGAACTCCTGCAGTTACTACTCGCGGTATGAAAGAAGAGCAAATGGAACTGGTCGCAGAATTTATTTATCAAGTTTATCAAAATTATCAGGATGAAGAAAAATTAGCAGAAATAAAAATTGAAGTAAGAGAATTTTGTGAGAAATTCCCTCTTTATGCAGATCTGCTTTAAAATTTGAATATACGAAAAAGTCTGCCCTCAAAGCAGGCTTTTTCGTATATTATAAAAACAAAATAGGTAAAAAAATATAATTTTATTGACATAAAAAATAAAATCAAACATTTTACACACGTAACTTATTTAAAATCTTGGAATTAAATTGATTCTCAGAAATTATTAAATAATTTAAAGGATATTTATGAATATTGAATTTCATTATTACATTACAAAATATTTGGCTATTAAGGCTGGCTTTGATAAAGATGAAGCCGAAATCATTGCCTATTCATCTCAGCTTGTTGATGATAATTCATTCCAATTTTCGATTGAAACTCCAGAAGGAACAGCTTACGAAAACTATATAAGCCAGACCAAAAACATCACAAAACCTTTAAAAAAACTAATGAGAATTTATCTTCTTTTCCATTTCCTGCCCGGAAATCCAACCAGCTCCAAAGTCAGGCGGCTCGATGGAAAGATGCATCTTCTTATGACCAGTCCGGCAAGCAGCTATTCTCAAGAAATATTTTTTGAATCTACAAAAAATGATAATCTTTATTCATTGGGAATTGCTTCTCATATGCTTGCTGATACTTTTGCTCATCAGAATTTTGTGGGAACATTTGATGAAATTAATGCCTTAAATGGAGTTTGGGAAACTCTGATGCCGAATATTGGTCACGCAGATGCAGGGTACAAACCGGATATCCCGAATCTCATCTGGTTTGATCCGAGACTGATTGAGGAAAATCAGACAATAAATAATAAGGAAAGAGTGCTTTTTGCTGCAAAAAAATTGTACTCAAACTATCTTTTCTTAACTTCATTCCCAAATAATTGGTCTGAAGTTAAACAAAACATTTCCAATATAATCGGAGAATCCATTACAGAAACACAACTTCCTTTGGCAAAGAAACAGCAAAAAGAGAGAATCGAAAAATTCAAATCTCTTTTCAACGAATTAGAAACTGAAGCTGTATATGATAAATATTCCTGGTTTGCAAAAGCGGTTAAACAAAAAATAAAATTACTCGATGATAAAAAATATAAGATCGATCCTGTTAAAGATAAATTTTCATTCAAAGAAAACTATGAAAAATCTGATTGGTATAATTTCCAGGAAGCAGTGAAAATATATCAAAAATCAACTACTTCAAAACTGGCTCCTCTCCTTGCTCAAATTGAAATCAAAGAATGGTAATTAATTCTTGATAGATAATTGTTAAAATTCTATTATTGGACTAAACAAGCATTATGAAAAAAAATATTATCTTTTTATTATTCATTATTTTATTTTCAAATTTAGTTTCAGATACAAATTTCAGAATTATGACTTATAATTCTCTGATGTTTTCTGTATACAGCGGTCAAAGTCGTTTCTCCGATTTTGAAACTGTTTTCAATGAAGTAAATCCTGATATTGTAATTATGCAGGAAATCGAAGATGAACCGGGTTCAGATTTGATGCTGGACATCTTGAATTCAGATGGAATCGAATTTTCCAGAGCTGAATTTGTTGATGATGGTGATTTAAATAATATGCTCTATTATAAAACTTCAAAAGCAACCTTGATCTCTCAGGATGTTGTTAATACATATCCGCGTGATATTTCCGAATATGTTCTTGAAATCGATGGCAATCAAATCCGAATTTACGGTTGTCATTTAAAAGCCTCTCCAGGATACGAGCAGCAAAGACTTGCAGCCGTAACGATTTTAAGAAACCATCTCAACCAATTTGAAGAAGGAACAGAATTCATCATTGCAGGTGATATGAATTTTTATACACGTTCTGAACCCGCATATCAAAAATTTATTGCAGATGAAACCAATAATACCGGACGAGCAAAAGATTGGTCAGATTTGGTTGGCAATTGGCACAACAATCCGGATTTTAGTGAAGCACATACTCAATCTTCACGAACTAACCAGTTCGGAGGAGGAGTTGGCGGTGGCTTGGATGATCGTTTTGATTTTATTTTTACCTATTATGAAATGAATAATAATTCGGAAATCGAATTTATTGAAGGTTCGTTAGTAACTGTTGGGAACGATGGTAATCATTTTAATCAATCCATAAACTACGGCACAAATTCTGCTGTGTCTTCAGAAGTGGCAGATGCTCTTTATTATGCATCAGACCATCTTCCTGTTTATGCAGATTTTATTAGTTTTAGTTCCACAAATACAGACTCTCAGACAATCTCAGCGAGCAATCTCATTTTACAAAATTACCCAAATCCATTCAATCCCAGCACAACGATTTATTTTGAAACCACCAGCCTTCGCAATTCTTCGGCTTGGCAGGCAAATTTACACGAAAACTCACAAATTAAAATTTATAACATCAAAGGAAAAAAAATCAGACAATATTCAATATTCAATAATCAATCTTCAATTGTATGGGATGGAAGAGACCATAATAACAATCCTGTTTCATCCGGAGTTTATTTTATCAAATTAAAAGTTGGAAAGAATAATTTAATGAAGAAAATATTATTAGTTAAATAGTGACAAAAACCTTACGAATGGTTTAAGACCTTCGCAATGGTTTTTGGCTTCATTATGCTGATTCGGACTTGTTCTCTAAACAAAAACATTCAGATTCATCCAGCTAATATCTGATTGACTCATCAATAGAATTTAGTCACTTAATTATGAAATCCTTACATTTTTTGGCAAAATATTTTCATGCATCTTTTTGAATTATTTATTTTCGGTGTTGTTTCGGTGTTTTCGGTGTTTAATTTTTTTTGGTTTCGGTTTAGCCGAGTTAGGGTACCGGCAAAAACCAAGTTTTTTATTTGTGTCTCTTCGTGTTCCTTCTCGTCTGAAAATTTCCTTCAGCCCTTTTTTATATCGAAATCGAAAAAGATTTGACATTATATTCATATTTTCAGGAAATCGTTTCATAGAATTTTCAAAAAAAAATGGAGGGAAAAAAATGAAACAAGTTAATGTAGTATTTATTTTATTTTCATTAGCAATCTCTTTAGTAGCACAGAACATCTGGCTGAATGAATTGCATTATGACAACATAGGTGCAGATGAAGGTGAATTTGTTGAAGTAGTCTTGGAAGATATCCCGGGAAATGAATTATCCGATTATACTGTAACTTTTTACAATGGTAGCAATGGTTTAGAATACGATTCTATAACTTTAGATCAATTTACAGTTGGTACGAATGTTGATGAATTCCTGATTCTCTATTATTATAAAGAGGGTATCCAAAATGGAGCTCCAGACGGTACCGCTATCGACTACCAGGGTACTCTTATCCCCGGACAGTTTCTAAGCTATGAAGGAACATTTACTGCTGTTGATGGACCTGCAAATGGTGTTACTTCTATTGATATTGGTGTTTCTGAAACGAGCTCTACACAAATTGGTGAATCACTTCAACTTCTGGGTGATGGTTCCAGCTATCCTGATTTTATCTGGCAGCCACCAGCTATGGAAACTCCGGGTAACCTGAATAATGGCCAGACTATTGGAGGTACACCGCAACCTACGATCATTGTAACCAGCCCTAATGGTGGAGAACAGTGGGAACAGGGTTCAACTCACAACATCACCTGGATTTCAATGAACTTTACAGATAATGTAAAAATAGAATTGGAGCAGGTTTGGGAAAGAACCAGAGAAGTCCTGGTTGCTTCCACCGAAAATGATGGTTACTGGGAATGGAATATCCCGATCGATCAATTAATTAGTGATTGGTATGTCATTATTATTTCCGATGCAATTGATGGTGATCCGATGGATCAAAGTGATGATACATTTTCAATTATTGAACATATTCCGCCACTCTCATTAACAATTTATGAAATCCAATATACAACAGATCCTGGCGGAGCTTCACCTTATGAAGGAGAAAGGGTGGAAACTTCCGGAGTTGTTACTGCTGTTTTTGAAAGCAGTTTTTTCATTCAGGATGGTTCCGGTGCCTGGAATGGCATCAATATCTATCCGCTGGAAGCAGTTTCATTAGAAGATGAAATAATTATAGTTGGCGATGTCCTTGAATATTATGGTAAAACTGAAATTACCGATATTATTTCCCTTCAAATTTCCGGCACTTCAGATTTGCCGGAACCTGTTACAATTTCTACAGATGCTCTGGCAAATTCGGAATCTTATGAAGGTGTTCTAGTAAAAGTAGAAGATGTTACTGTTACAAATGATGACCTTGGTAATGGAGAATGGGAAATCGATGATGGCAGCGGACACTGCAGAGTGGATGATCTTGGTGTATATACTTATGTCCCAGCTTTAGATGACTTTATATATTCAATTACCGGAGTTGTTGATTACACATACGGAAATTTCAAACTAGAACCCAGAGATGATGATGATTTAGTTTTTGAGAGTTCAATCGATGATCCTGTTTGTTCTTCAGTTCAACTATTGGGAAATTACCCCAATCCCTTCAATCCAACAACAACTATCTCTTTCATCGCGGAGCACACGGAGAGCACGGAGATAATAATTTATAATCTCAAAGGTCAAAGGATTAAACAATTTTCAATATTCAATAATCAATCTTCACTTTTATGGAATGGAACCGATGAAAACAATAAACCTGTTGGAAGTGGAATTTACTTCTACAAATTGAATATTGGAGGTAAGCCCATTTCATCAAAGAAAATGATCCTGATGAAATAGTTGGAGTTTTGGAGTGTAATATCCGTGATATTGCATAATTGTGAGAATCTTTTAAACTTATTAAGTTTTTAAAACTTAACAAGTTTTTTACAGACTTCTTTCCTAAACTGGGGCTGTCTCAGAAATACCTTTTTCATATTAAGCAACCCCAATTTTCAATATTGTTCATATTTCGGATTTATTCACATTTTGTATAAATCAACTCAGGATTGCTGTTTTTCGCCCAAATGAACAAAAAATATCGACAGCCTTTAGAATCTTGATAATCTTTTGTTGTTCCTTTGAACGCGGATTGAATAGTTGGACTTTCTGCTCATAACCATAAGCAGCAATAAGCCTGGCATCTACACTATCCGTCTTTGCACGCATCATTTTCATCTGGGAAAAACGCTTTATGATCAAAGGATTTACTACGCTGACTTTGAATCCATACTCGTATAATATCGTGGCTAACTGAAGATGATATACACCAGTTGCCTCCATTACAAATAGTAGATCAGTATTACTGTTTCTGTAATCTTTTAACATTGTCTTAATACTCCTTGGTTCATTTCTCAAACTTAACATCTTGTGTCGTTCACCATTAAAAACAGATAAATCCAATTTTTCCTTTGACACATCAATTCCAATTACTAATTTCATCTTATGTTCCTTAGTAGTTATTTGATGTGGAAAAATCTATCATCCCATTTATACAGGTTTTATGCCTAGTGTACTGTCCAGATTTGGTTGAAGGTGAGTTTAGCATTCCCGACGGTTTTGGTAACCAATGACAAACCAAACTTACTCACCTTCAACCAAATCAGTGCATTTCTTTTTTCTATTAAAGAACATTCGATGTCAATATACGAATGTCAGGATGTTATGTTGGGAATCTATAAAGTAAAAATCAAACCTGTCTTGACAACAAAATATCATGAAAGATTTTAGTTTTATTATATTTTTTTTAAAAGGATTTTATATTGAGAAAACAACCGATAGGAATATTTGATTCAGGAGTTGGTGGCTTAACTGTTTTTAAGGAAATTCGCAAAAGGTTTCCTTTTGAGGATATTGTCTATTTTGGCGATACAGCACGAGTTCCTTACGGACCTAAATCCAAAAATACAGTGATTGAATATTCCATTCAGAATGCCAGGTTTTTACTGCAATGTGGAGCAAAAATAATTGTCGTTGCCTGCAATACATCCTCATCAGTTGCTTTGGAAACACTCAAAAAAGTCTTATCAATTCCTGTCATCGGAGTGATCGAACCGGGTGCGGTTTCGGCATTAAAATCTTCTAAAAATGGAAAAATCGGAATCATCGGAACAGAAGGAACTATCAGGAGTAAAGCCTATTCGCAGGCAATTCTCATATGTAATAATGATTATGAAGTTTTCGCAAAAGCGTGTCCTCTCTTTGTTCCACTCGTGGAAGAAGGAATGGAAAATCATGAAATAACAAAAATCATTTCCAGCGAATATCTCATTCCTCTTCTTAAAAGAAAAATTGATACACTTGTTCTCGGCTGTACTCATTATCCGATACTTAAAAAAATCATCCAACAAACAGTCGGAAATGAAGTGACATTAGTTGATAGTGCCCAAGCAGTAACGAATGAATTGGAAAAATTTCTTTCTCCCGAAACATCAGAAACAGGTTGTGACAAGTTTTATGTGAGTGATAATGAGGATAAATTCAGGAAAATCGCTTCCAGGATTTTAGAGAAAGAAATAGAATCTTTGATCAATGTGAAGCTTGGAGAAAGTTGGTATCTTGCCTGATGGACAACTTTCCAGAAATAGCCGCTAAAATCGTAAATGACCTTCTTAAAATCAAACAGGGTAATGTTGTCTCCATTTCTGGTGAGATTCATAATGCAAATAAAACTGATGACCCTCTTTTAGAGATTCCTTTCATCGAAGAATTGGCATTAGAAATCCGTAAGAAAAAAGCCTTTCCTGTACTGGAAATTTCCCCTGAAAATCTTAAGAAGCGTTTCTTTGCGGAAATGCCATCTGAAATTTTTTCTCTCCAACCGGTTTATTACAAAAAATGGATCGATTCTATTGATGTTTTTATTTATGTGGGATGGAAAAATGTTTTTAATGAATTCCAGAAAACAAGTAATGAAAAATTGAAAAAAACCATCGAAGGAATCTGGGAGAAAATCTTTCACCAAAAGAAGAAACTCTTATTTCTGAATTTTCCGTCATTCGAACTCGCAGATTTTCTAAATACAAATCCTGATGTTTTAGTAGAATTTTATTCTAAATCTGCGGATTGTAATTATGCTCAACTTCAGGAAGAAAAAAATGAATTAAAAACTAAATTTTCAACTTTTTCAAATTACACCATTCATTCCAAAAACGAAAAATTGAATTTTAAGACGAGGATCGTTTTGTCGGATTTACTAAAAAATCAAGATTATTCTCATATTACAATTTTACCTTTTGGAAACCAGGACATCCCTCTGGAAAGAAAAAAGATAAATGGCACTTTTATCGCTGAAAAAGCATATTATAAAAACTTTATCTATGAAAACCTTAAAATAAATTTTGAAAAAGGATTCGTACATTATATCTCATTTAAAAATGAAGGCAAAGAAAATTTTGTTTTGCAGAATGCGCTCATGAACAGCAAAACAGGATGTTTTCTTACTTTGGGTTTCAACCCGAAAGTAACATCTTACACAAACTATTATTTATTTGATACTTGCATTGAGGGCAACACATCGATAAAATTTTTTGATGGAGATTCTCATCCAATTATCTTGAGCAATATCAATGCAGAAATAAAAAAAAGAATATAGAAGAAAGGAAATAAAGTTATGAAAATCGGTTTTGATAACGAAAAATATTTAAAAGAGCAAACTTCGGCAATACTGGAACGAGTGAAAAAATTTGATAATAAACTCTATCTCGAATTCGGTGGAAAAATCATCTATGATTATCACGCTTCACGGGTTTTACCTGGCTTCCATCCTAATGTGAAAATGGAACTTCTGAAAACATTGAAAGACAGAGCAGATATTATTCTCTGCATTTACGCAGGTGATATTGAACGCAGAAAAGTGCGTGCCGATTTCGGTATAACTTATGATGTGGATGCAATGAAACTAATTGATGACCTTCGGGATTGCGATATCGAAGTAACTGCCATTGTGATTACACGTTATGAGAACCAGCCTGCTGCGAAAATATTCAAGAATAAATTGGAACGCAGAAATATCAAAGTTTATACTCATTCTTTCACAAAAGGTTATCCTACAGATATCGATATGATTGTCAGTGAGGAAGGTTATGGAGCTAATGAGTATATCCAAACAACAAAACCGCTTGTCATTGTTACAGGTCCCGGACCGGGCAGCGGTAAACTGGCAACTTGCCTGTCACAGATGTATCATGAAAATAAACATGGGATTAAAGCTGGTTATGCAAAATTCGAGACGTTCCCGATCTGGAATATTCCACTGAAACACCCGGTTAATAAAGCTTATGAATCTGCTACTGCAGATTTAAAGGATTTCAACCTGATAGATCCATTTCACCTGGAAACTTATGGAAAGACAGCTATCAACTATAACCGTGATGTGGAAGTTTTTCCTGTTTTGAAGCGAATCCTGGAAAAGATTACAGGAGGAAAAGCAATATACCGGTCTCCCACAGATATGGGAGTTAATCGAGCAGGCTTTGCAATATTTGATGATGAAGCAACTAAAGAAGCAGCAAAACAGGAGATAATCCGCAGATATTTCCGTTACAAATGTGAGTTCATTATGGGCTTTGTTGATAAAGAAACCATTTATCGTGCTGAATTGATTATGAATGAAATCGGGGCTAAAACTGAAGATAGAAAAACAGTAATACCGGCACGATTTGCTTCTAAAGAAGCTGAAGATACAGGAAAAGGACATTCAGGAATATTTTGCGGTTCTGCCATTGAATTGAAAGATGGAAGTATTATTGTGGGGAAAAACTTTCCTCTGATGCATTCAGCATCCAGCCTTGTGCTAAATGCGATTAAGAAATTGGCTGGTATTCCGGATGAAATTCACTTGCTTTCTCCAAAAGTAATAGAATCAATATTTACTCTGGAAAAGAATATTCTAAATGAGAAAGCTGTTAGCCTGGATCTGGAAGAAACAATGATAGCACTCAGCATCAGTGCAACAACAAATCCCACAGCACAATTTGCCATGGAGAAATTGAAAGAACTTAGAGGTTGTGAAGTTCACATAACCCATATTCCCACTCCCGGTGATGAAGCTGGGTTCAGGCGATTGGGAATTAACCTGACGAGTGATCCGAATTTTTCTACCCATAGCTTATTTATGGCGTAAAATGGAATCCTTTTTCCCAACTTTCCGAACCTCTTCCCTTTTTCCCAACTTTCCGAAACTTTGCCCTTTTTCCCAACTTTCCAGTTGGGAAATTTGTAAAGCATCGAATAATAATTTCTTCCGATTCGGAAGATTCGGAAGGAGAATGAAATGAGATTATTAAATGAACAAAAAAAATAGCAGCGAGGAATTATGACCTTAGAGATGATTGAAAATTTATTTAACATTAATTCTATTCAGGCACAGTTAATAGCTTTTGCAGCAGTACTTTTTCTTGCATTTATTACCTTTCAAATCACCAAAAATATTATCCTGAAAATCATCCTGAAAATCAGTAGAAAAACCAGAACAAATTGGGATGATGCTTTAGTTGACAGGAAATTTTTCCGAACTTTTGTTTACCTGCTGCCTTTACTCATCTTCTATTATTTCTCCCCTCTTTTCCCGCAAATAAAAATCTTCATTCAAAAAATTACACAAAGCTTAATGGTGATCGTAGCAATTTCTGCAATTTCATCTTTTTTAAACGCTGTAAACGATATTTATATTAGTGATAAAAAAACAAAAAATCGTCCAATTAAAGGTTATCTCCAGATAATTGAGATTTTCTTTATTGTGCTGGGATGCGTTGTTGTTATTTCCATTCTTATTGGAAAATCTCCTTTATTACTTCTCAGTGGTTTGGGCGCGATGACTGCTGTACTTCTTCTCATTTTCAAGGATACGATCCTTTCCATAATTGCCAGTTTGCAAATCTCCTTTAATGATCTTATCAAAATCGGGGACTGGCTGGAAGTTCCTCAGTTTAACGCTGATGGAGATGTTATCGATGTTGCACTTCATACCATTAAAATACAGAATTGGGATAAAACTATCACCACTATTCCCACTCATAAATTGATCGATGGCTCTTTTAAAAATTGGAAAGGAATGCAGCAAGCTGGCGGACGTCGAGTTAAAAGAGCAATTCATCTCGACATCTCCAGTATTCGTTTTTGTGATGAAAATTTATTAGATAAATTTGAAAAAATAAATCTGATCTCTGAATACATCAAACAAAAAAGAAAAGAAATTTACAAATATGAATCAAATATAAAGACTTCTGAACCTCAAGAAATTAATCAAAAAAAATTAACTAATATTGGCACTTTTAGAGCTTATGTAGCAGCTTATCTTAAAAATCATCCAAAAGTCAAAAACGAAATGACTTTCCTGATCAGGCAACTCGGTCCCGATCCTACCGGTTTACCAATTGAAATTTATGTTTTTATTAATGATATTGAATGGGCAAATTATGAAGCAATTCAATCTGATATTTTTGACCATATCCTGGCAGTTGTTCCTGAATTTGATTTGAGAATTTTTCAGTATCCGTCCGGTTTTGATTTTAGGAAAATAGAGATTTGAATTTTTATAATTTCTTTTGACAAAGATTTATGATAGTTTTTGTTTGTTTTGTTTTTGAAAATAGAAAATAAAGGCAAGCTAACAAATCGTTCAAGCGGACGGCAAAAAGACGCCGCCGCTTAACTCAAACGTTAGATGCAAATGGTAATGAAAAACAGCTACAAAAGCGGATGTTGTATTTGCGGGAAAAAACTTATTTATAAAAATAAATCCGCAAAACTAACTTGTTTTTATTGTGGGAAACAGTTTCTTGCCAATACTACATGCACTGAGGGGCATTATGTATGCGATAATTGCCATACATCATCTCCAAATGATTTGATTGAATTTCTTTGCATATCTACATCGTTGAAAAATCCACTAGATTTAGCTAATTCTGTAATGAATCATTCTGAAATTAAAATGCACGGTCCAGAACATCATTTTTTAGTGCCAGCAGCGTTATTGGCATCATATTACAATAAAACAAAACAATATCAGGAAAAGGAATCAAAGATAAAAGAAGCAAGAAGAAGAGCTGAAATGATTTTAGGCGGTTTTTGCGGTTCTCATGGAAATTGCGGTGCGGCGGTTGGCGTAGGGATATTTGTCAGTCTTGTTAAAGATAATAACCCATTGGCAAACAAAGAGTGGAAGGAATCAAACATGATGACTGCCAAAAGTTTATCAATAATCGCAGAATATGGCGGACCAAGGTGTTGCAAAAGAAACTCTTTTCTCGCGATAGAATCGGCAATGAAATACTTTTCTGATATATTACAAAAAGATAAAAATATTGTATGTAACTTTAATAAATTTAATAAAGAATGTAAAGGTGAAGGATGTCCATATTTTAAAAATAACATCTAACAACGCGCTCCACCTGACCAAAAAGCTGCGCTTTTCGGCAGCTTAGCATTTCCGTTAGCCCGCCCAGACACGCCTAAATATTGTTAGCGAAATGGGTCTAATGGTCGAAAATTGGTTGCTATTTTGACAAAATTTCACCGATTATTT